>QCCZ01000002.1 GCA_003281085.1 OCS155 cluster bacterium AG-349-E07 | reverse complement strand
TGTTGTAATGCCTGGATTTGTAAACATCGGTGCATACGTTGGTTCAGGAACTATGGTCGATACTTGGGCAACGGTTGGGTCTTGTGCGCAGATTGGTCGCAATGTACATTTATCTGGAGGAGTAGGTATTGGAGGAGTTCTTGAGCCACCAGGAGCTATGCCAGTTATTATTGAAGATAATGCTTTTATTGGTTCAAGATCAATTATCGTTGAGGGAGTTAGAGTCAAAAAAGGTGCAGTTATTGGTGCAAATGTAACTATTACCGCTTCAACACCAATTATTGATGTTACTGGACAAAAGCCTAAAGAAATTAAAGGTGAAGTTCCTGAAAATTCTGTTGTCATACCAGGTTCAAGACCGAAAGAATTTCCTAGTGGTGTTTTTAATACACCATGTGCATTAATCATTGGTACAAGAAAAGAATCAACTGATGAGAAAACTTCTTTGAACGACGCACTTCGCACATTTGGGGTTGAAGTTTGAGCATTGATATTACACTTCAAAAATTAATAAATATCGATTCAGTTACCGGAGATGAAAAATTAATTTTGGATTTTATTGAAGAATTCTTATCAAAAAATAATTTTTCTGGTGAGATTATAAGAAATAATGGCGGAATAATTGCAATTCCTAAAAATTCCTCACAGAAAATAGCTTTAGTAGGACATGTTGACACAGTTCCTGTATCTAAATCTCAAAAAAAAGAATTTGATGACACAGACACAATTCCCGGTAGGGGGTCTGTAGATATGAAAGGAGGAATTTCTTTAATCCTCCATTCTTTAGTTGAAGAAAATCAAGACATAGTAGGAGTATTCTATACAGCTGAAGAGGGGCCTTATGAAAAGAATGGTTTAGGGGAGCTAATGCCAATCATATTAGGTAATAAGAATTTGGAATTCTCTATAATATTAGAGCCTACAAATTGCCAAATCGAACTTGGATGTCTCGGAACTCTTAATGCAAACATAAAATTAAAAGGTATTGCTGCACACTCTGCAAGACCCTGGGTAGGAGAAAATCCAATTTATAAAATTGGAGATATATCAAAAAAAGTATCAGAGAATGAAATAACTCTGTTAGATATAGAGGGGTTAGAGTTTAAACAAGTTCTCTCAATTACAACAGTATCTTCCGGTATTGCAAATAACGTAATTCCGGACGAGGCAATATTAAATATTAATTTTAGATTTTCTCCAGAAATGTCAAATGACGAAGCTTACAATTTCATCAACCATATGTTCTCTGAATTTGGTGATATTGAAATTACATCAAGTTCAGAAGGTGCAATGCCAAACTTAGGTAATCCAAATGTTAAAAATTTTATATCTTCTACAGGTTTGTCTCCCAATCCAAAACAAGCATGGACAGATATTGCAAGATTTTATAGCCATGATATACCTTCAGTAAATTTTGGTCCTGGAGATCCACTTCTTGCACATACTGCTGATGAGCATGTTAGTAAAAAACAACTATTAGAATCATATGAATTACTTATGGATTATTTAAGGGGAGTAAAGTGAGTGAAAAATTTGATATTACAAATATTGCAAAACTCGCATCAATATCTTTAAGTGATGATGAAAAACAAAAACTAAGTAGTGATCTAAGTGTAATTCTTGATCATGTTCAGGCACTAAGCAATTTAGAGCTTGATACTAATATTGAAGACGTTTATATTCATCCACTTGAAAAAGAATTGGTTCTTGATCAAGATGTTGAAAAACCATCTTTAACCCACGATGAGGCACTTAGCAATGCTCCCAAAGCTTCAGATGGTAAATTTATCGTTCCCCCTTCATTGGAATAATTATGGATCTTTTAAATTTATCAATTCGTGAACTTAACAACCTTTTTGTTAACAAAAAAGCTAAACCTTCAGAACTTTACTCAGAGGTATTTGATCGTTCAGCAAGTTCAGAAGCTGCGTTACATGCTCATTTAAGCCTTTTTGAAGAAACTAATTTAAAAAAAGCAAAAAATTCTGATCAAAGATTTTCAAATTCCGAAAATGTTGGATTGTTAGATGGTATACCTTTAGCAATAAAAGACAATATCAATATAAAAAATGAAAAAACTACTTGTTCATCAAAAATGCTATCAAATTTTATATCACCGTACAACGCGACTGTAATTTCTAAATTAGATACTGAACAAGCAATTTATACTGGTAAAACTAATTTAGATGAATTTGCTATGGGTTCATCTACTGAAAATTCTGCTTTTGGGCTTACAAGAAATCCTTGGAATACTGATTATGTTCCAGGAGGGTCATCAGGAGGTTCTGCAGCATCTGTTGCTTCGAGGTCATCTATTGCTGCTCTTGGAAGTGATACTGGAGGCTCAATTAGGCAACCAGCATCTTTTTGTGGGCTTGTAGGCTTTAAGCCAACATACGGTACGGTTTCCAGATATGGCTTAATTGCATTTGCTTCTTCTTTAGATCAGATTGGTCCTATCTCAAAAAGTGTTGATGATGCAAGAATCATCTATTCTGCAATTTCAGGCCATGACAGTTTAGATTCAACATCAATAAATGATGAACAAATTGATATGCCATTTGATAAAAATGCAACAATCGGAATTGTCAAAGAACTTATGGAAGATGGAATCTCTGAGGAATCGAAAAAAGAAGTCGATAAAGTCATAAATATTCTTAAGCAAAAAGGATTTAACATTAAAGAAGTTTCACTGCCTTTGATCAAACTATCAATAAGTATTTATTACTTAATTGCTCCTGCAGAATGTTCAGCAAATTTAGCAAGATTTGACGGTGTTAGATATGGATTGAGAGTAGATGGAAAAACAAGTTATGAAATGATGGAAAATACAAGGGCTGAGGGTTTTGGAGATGAAGTAAAGCGTAGAATCCTCCTTGGAACTTACGCATTATCTGCAGGTTATTACGATGAATATTACGGAAAAGCTCTTCGAGCAAGAAAAAAAATGGTTGATGAATTTTCGAGTATTTTTAAAGAATGTGATTATTTAATATCACCAACTACACCTACTGAGGCTTTTAAGGCTGGAGAAAAAACAAGCAACCCATTAGAAATGTATATGTCTGATTTATGCACCATTCCTGCAAATCTAGCTGGACTTCCAGCAATAAGCATTCCAACTGGTCTTAGCAGCAGCAACCTACCTTTAGGTGTGCAGATAATGAGTAAACCTTTGACTGACAATTCGTTATTAAATTTCTCAGAAATGTTAGAAAAAGAACTCGATTTTAATAGAACTCCAGAGGGTTGGTCTAAATAATGAATTTAAAACCAACTATTGGAATTGAAACCCATATCGAACTAAATACAAATACAAAAATGTTTTGTAGATGCAAAGTGGTTGATACTGAAGAACCAAATATTAGTTTATGTCCAACTTGTATTGGTTTACCGGGAGCCTTACCTGTTCCAAACGAAAAAGCTATACGCTATATTACGCTACTAGCACTTGCAACTGGATGTGCGATAACTAAAAAAGGCATGTTTCACAGAAAAAATTATTTTTATCCCGATTTACCAAAAAATTATCAAATTTCTCAGTTTGATTTACCTGTAGGTGAAAATGGAAAATTAGAGATAGTTATTGATAATGAAAAAGATTATGTTGAAATTGAAAGAGTTCACATGGAAGAGGATACTGGAAAATCTTCACACGAGGGAACTGGACGAATTGATTCAGCTACTAGTACCTCCCTTGATTTCAACAGATCAGGTGTTCCTCTTGTAGAAATTGTTACTAAACCTGTTATTCAATCTTCTAAAGTGGCAGTTGCATATATTGAAGAACTTAGACAACTTGCGATTGATTTAGACATATCAGAAGGAAAATTAGAAAAAGGCAATTTAAGATTTGATGCAAATATTTCTGTAGCTCCATCAGAAAGTGATGAGTTAGGTACAAAAGTAGAGATAAAAAATATGAATTCACTTCGATCTCTTGAAAGAGCTATAGATTATGAAATTAAACGACAGTCATCAGCTATAGAAAACGGTGAATCAATAATTCAGGAAACAAGACACTGGGATGAAAGTAAAGAAACTACAACCTCAATGAGATCAAAAGAGGGTAGCGCTGATTATCGTTATTTTTCTGATCCAGACCTTCCTAATATGGTTTTATCTGATGAATTTGTAAACCAAGTAAAAGACAGTCTTCCACCATTGCCTCATGAAAACAGAAATAAACTTGTAGAAACAGGTCTTGATCTATCTGATGCAAACGTTTTAAGTAAGAGTGAAAAATGGATTCTTGAACTTTATTTTGAAGTATTTGACAATACTAAAGACTCAAAAGCAACATTTAATTGGATAACTGGGGAACTACAGGGTCAAATGCGTAAGCTAGAGATTAAGTCACTACCAGAATGGTTTTCACCAGCTTTTTTATCAGATGTTATTAAATTAATTGATGAAAATAAAATATCTTTCACTTCAGGAAAAGTTATTTTAGAGGAACTGATTCAAAAAGACACAACTCCAGATGATGTAGCAAAAAAACTAGATTTGTATCAAGAAAATGATGAAAGCGCTATTTCAGAAATAGTAAATGAGGTTATTAAGGACAATCAAGATATCGTGGAAAGAATAAAAAATGGAGAAGATAAATTAGTAGGTTTTATGGTCGGTCAAATAATTAAAAGCTCAGGCGGAAGTATAAATCCAGGAATAGCAAAAGAAATATTATCTAAAGAGTTAAATTTATAATCTGATTTACAACTGTTGCCGACAATAATCCCATTAAGCCAGCACCTAAATCATCATAAAGCACGCCAAGTTTACCAGGATGTTTTTCAAGCTCTGCAACAAATTTTGGTTGTTTCATAATATCGCTTAAACGAAAAACTAGAAATCCTGCCAACAGTGGTAATAATCTTGATGGAGAAGCAATTGTAACTAGACTCATTCCAATTATTTCATCTAAAGTGATCCAGCTTGGATCTTCACTTGCTTCATTATCATCAACTGAAACAAGATACGTTAGGAGTAAAACAATAAATAAAATAGATAATTCAAGAACATTTAAATTAAAAACATATGTAATCAAAGCAAATAAAAAAGAAGCTAAAGTGCCACCTCCTTTTTTATCGCCAAAATAGGTTTTCCAAAAAAGCCCAACACCAAAACCTGAAGCTAGAAATTTCTTCACATTTGAATAATAGTATTTTTTATGGCTTGATTTACAAAAAGGTGTAGTATTTGTTATTAATAATGGAAAAATCAAATCTTATATGGCTAAATGGTGAATTTGTAAATTGGGAAGATGCAAACATTAGTGTAATGTCTCACACTCTTCATTATGGAACTGGAGTCTTTGAAGGTATAAGAGCTAGAGATTCAAAAATTGGCACAACTATTTTTAGATTGCCAGATCATGTTGATAGATTATTTGATTCAGCTGAAGCTTATAATTTAAAAATACCTTACGACAAGGAAGTTATTACTCATGCAATAAAGGATTCAGTCCATTTGAATAATCTATCATCTGCATACATAAGACCATTAGTATTCTTTGGAGAAGGTGAGATGGGGCTACTACCAAAAAGTGTTCCAGTTTATGTTTCTGTGGCAGCTTGGAATTGGGGTGCATATTTAGGAGATGAAGCAGGAAATCAAGGTGTTAGGGTATGTATATCAAAATGGAAAAGAATTAGTCCACAAAGCTTTAAGCCAACAGCAAAAGGGGTTGGAGGTTATATGAACTCCACTCTAGCTAAAGTTGATGCGGTAGAAAATGGATATGACGATGCAATTATGCTTGGTGATAATGATGTAGTTGCTGAAGGGAGCGGTCAAAATCTATTTTTAATTAAAAATGGAAAAATTTATACACCACCTATTGAGACAGGTGCTTTAGGAGGTATTACAAGAAAAACAGTAATAGAAATTGCGAACAATCTTGGTTTAGAGACCGAGGAAACAAACATAAACGCCGATCAATTAAAAGACGCTGACGAATTATTTTTTACAGGTACAGCTACCGAAGTTGTAGGGGTAGTGTCAGTCGACGGTGAAGACATAACAGATGGAAAACCTGGAGAAATCACAGGTAATATTAGGCAAAAATATTTAGAAATTGTAAACGGAGAAAATGAAGACTTTCTACATTATCTTACATTAGTTAAATGAGTCAACAGCCAAATATACAAATAGAATCAAAAAAGAATATAGAAGATTCAGATCTTCCAGTACCTAGAAGTCAAGGAAAAGATACTCCACCCAATTCACTTAGGTCTCCAGATGAAGAAGTATTCTCAATTCCTAGTCCAGATAGCGGTTATGCTTTGAAACTTATTAAACCATTTTCCGCAATGTGGAAAGATAACCATAAACATAAGTTAATAACAAAAGTTGTAACAAATTTAGTAATCTTTCAGGCTTCAAAAATTGGTAGAGCTCCTACAAAAAGTGATGTCATTAATGTAATAGATACATTAAAAATAAAAGTTTCAGATGCTGGAGTTTTAGATACAGCAACTTTAAAACAATGTAGTTTGGAAAGCATCCAAGGATTACACCTCTCTAAATTATTTGATGCTAATCAAGAAGAAAAAAAATAATAGCTATACACTTGTGTAATGAAGATTGTAAGGGCTAAATATCAGGGCGAAATATTTTATGGTGAATTGCACGAAGGTGAAGTTTTAAGATATGAAGGATCACCTTTAGTAATTTGGGAACCAACTGAAGAAAAATATTCTCTTGAAGAAATACAACTTCTTGCTCCAGTTCTTCCTAGTAAAGTAACAGCAGTAGCTAAAAATTATGAAAAACATGCTGTTGAGCTGGGAGTACATGACTACACCGCACCAAGCAATCCAGTCTTTTTTAATAAACCTTCAACTTCAGTAATTGGTACAGGAGAGAATATTATTTATCCAAAAATTGCTCAACATGTTGACCATGAAGCAGAATTAGCAGTTGTTATTGGAAAGCTCAGTAAAAACCTAACTCATGATAACTGGATGGAACATGTACTTGGTTTTACAATAGCTAACGATTTATCTGAAAGAGTACTTCAGGGCCAAGATGGAACTTTTAACGGTAACTTTACAAGAGCAAAAAGTTTCGACACTTTTTGTCCACTAGGTCCCTTTATTCAAACAAATTTTGAAAAAAATCCAGAATTGGGTATTAAGTGTTTTGTTAATAATGAATTGAAACAGGACGGAAATACTAGAGATATGATTTTTAGTATCGGAGATATTTTATGTTTTGTTTCGTCAATAATGACTCTTCTTCCAGGTGATGTGATTCTTACAGGTACTCCAGAAGGTGTATCTAAAGTGGGACCTGGTGATGAAATTAAAATTGAAATTGAGACAATAGGGACTTTGATTAATACTATTAAGTAGATGAAATTACGAATTGCACCATCACCCACAGGACAGTTACATATTGGAAATGCAAGAACGGCTTTATTTAATTGGTTGTATGCAAAAGCAAATAATGGCACTTTTCTTGTTCGAATTGATGACACAGACACAGAAAGAAGTACTAAAGAATTTCAAAAAGATATAACTGAAAATCTTAAATGGCTAGGTTTGCACTGGGATGAAGGCATTGAAGTAGGCGGCTCTCATGATTCTTATAAACAATCATCAAGATTTGATCGCTATCAGGAAGTTGCAGAAGTTCTCTTAAGCAGAAACTTAGCTTATGAAGATGATGGTGCGATAAGGTTTAAGGTACCTAATGATGGTTCAATAGAATTTAAAGATTACATAAGAGGTGATATGTTATTTAATCTTTCAGATGTTGAGGATTTTGTTATTCTACGCTCTGACAAATCTCCTACATATCATCTAGCATCAACTGTCGATGATATAGATTATGGAATAACCATTATTGCTAGAGGAGAAGATATTCTTTCTTCAACTCCAAAACACATTATGTTAATGAAAGCAATGGATGCTTCCTTACCTGATTTTTGCCACCTTCCTTTATTGTTTGGCCCGGACGGAAAAAAACTAAGTAAAAGACATGGCGACACTTCAGTAGAAGCTTTTAAAAACAAAGGTATTTTAAGTGAAGCTATGTTTAATTATCTATGTTTGCTTGGATGGTCGCCAGGTAATGATCTCGAACAATTTGATATCAACACAGCAATAAGCAAATTTGATCTTAAAAATGTCCTACCAAATTCCGCAATTTTCGATGAAAAAAAATTGTTGTGGTTAAACGGTCTCTATATCCGTTCTACTGATATTGAAGATTTTCAATCTACTGCATTGTCACAAATTGAAAATGATATACAAAGAACCCTATTTGATGAAGAAAAAAGCAGATTATTAAAAATATTTCCTTCAGTTCAGGAACGAATTGAAACTTTAGCAGATCTCACTCAACAGGTTATGTTTTTGATAGACGAGCCGTTTGTAGTTGATGAATTAGATTGGCAAGATGTAAACAACGAAGAAGCTCAGAAGTACCTGTTTTTATTAAGGGAAGAGTTTATTAACCTAGATAATTTCTCTCTAGACTCAATAGAAATTGTTATGAGAAAAACACTTGAAGAAATCAATGTAAAAACAAAAGTTGGATTTCAAGCAGCACGTGTATCAATCACCGGAACAAAAATTAGTCCTCCACTTTTTGAATCAATATTTGCTTTAGGCAGAGAAGCAGTAATTGCTCGATTAGCTGAAAGTATTGAAAAATTATAACAACTAATAATTAAAATACTTTATTCTTAATATTTATACGGCCCCGTCGTCCAGAGGCCTAGGACGCTGGGTTTTCAACCCAGAAACGCCGGTTCGAATCCGGTCGGGGCTGCAATCATTCGGGGATGGTGTAATTGGCAACACAATGGGTTCTGGTCCCATCGTTGAGGGTTCAAGTCCTTCTCCCCGAGCAGAGGCCCCGTCGTCTAGAGGCCTAGGACGCTGCCCTCTCAAGGCAGAAACGCCGGTTCAAATCCGGTCGGGGCTGCTAATCTAATATTTTTTTATACCAACGAGGTTTGTTTTTTAAAAACTCAAGATAATCGTTTTCAGTGTCTAGCTCAAAATATAGCTCTTTATTAAATACTTGTTTGTAGCTTAAATTCAATTTTTCAAACTCTAGAACATGTTTTTTGAAACTACTTTCTCCATATCTGAAATTATCAAACAATGCACATCCCCCAATTAAAGGCGTACCGTTGTCTGAACTTTTTGAGATAACAATTTGGTTAATTGCAATTTCTTGAAGATAAACTGAAATGTTGTATTTATTAAGATAAGGCAAATCAGCATGGCAGATAGCCCAAGAAGAATAGCTATTTGATAGCTCTATAAACTCAGAAACTTCATTATTTAAACCATTTGATTTTGAGTTAAAAGTACTGACTCCAATTTGATTTGCTAATTCTTTTATTTCCAAATCTTTAGAAATAAGATAAATTTGAACAAATTCATTTTTAAAAGAATTTACTGTGTTCTTTATTAGATTTATTTGCAACTCTTTTCTTTCAGCTAGAGATATTGATTTTGATAGTCTAGACATTGGATTTTCTAAACTTTTGATAGGTATTCCAATTAATATATTGCTATTCATATTATTAAATTTGTTATACCATGCTATTAAAGTATTTAATCAATATGGATAGAAAAACAAAAATTATTGCAACTGTTGGCCCAAGCTTAGCCAGTAAAGAAAAAATTCATAGTGCTATAAATTCAGGAGTAAATGTCTTTAGAATTAATTTTTCCCATGGGACATTAGATGAGCACAAAAAATTCATAGATTGGGCAAGATCATCTAAGAAACAAGTAGCAATAATGCAAGATATTCAAGGTCCAAAAATTAGAACTGGCCAAGTTAATGAAAATACGGTATTACAAAAAAGCCAAGAGATAAACTTAACCAACAAAGAGGTGGAATCATCTGATGAAATAATTTATATTAATTATAAAAATTTATATGAAGATATAAATGTTAATGACCGAGTTTTTATTGATGATGGTCAGATGATCCTTAAAATTACTGAAAAACAAAAGAATAAATTAAAAGCATTAATTCTAATAGGAGGCGAACTCAGAGATAATCAGGGTGTTGCTTTTCCAGATTCAAAATTATCTGTAGCTGCAATCACTGAACAGGATATTGAACATTTGAAATTTGGAACAAAACAAGGTGTAGATTTTGTTGCAGTATCTTTTGTCAGAAATAGTGATGATATACAAGCTGTAAGAGACATTATCCCCAAAGATATAAAAATTATTGCAAAGATAGAGTTAAAAACTGCTCTAGAAAATATAGATGAGATTCTTGATATTTCAGATGGAGTTATGGTTGCAAGAGGTGACCTTGGAGTGCAACTCCCAATCGAGCAAGTACCGTTTGTTCAAAAACAAATTTTAGATGCCGCAAACAGTAAAGGAAAGATTTCAATAACTGCTACAGAGATGCTTCAATCCATGAAATCATCATATAGACCTACAAGAGCAGAAGTAACAGATATTACAAATGCAATACTAGAAGGTTCAGATGCTGTTATGTTATCTGCTGAAACATCAATAGGCGATCATCCAAATAGAGTTATAGAAGTGATGTCTAATATATGTAAAGAAGTAGATTCTAGGAACGACACATCATCTTTGCTCTCAAAAGAGGATTCTAAAGAAGATTCATTCACCACAACTTTGGCAAGAGCAGCTGTACAAATTGCTGACGATATAGACGCAGGAGCTATTGTTGCATTTACTGAAACTGGTAAAACACCACTTCTAATTTCAAACTTTAGACCTAAAGCTAAGATAATTACTTTTACAACAAAAATCAGAACCCTCAACCAATTAAATCTATTTTGGGGTGTTGAGCAATTTCATATTGATAAAAAAGAACATTTTTCTGAAATGCTTAAATCTGCAAATGATTTCCTCTTAGAAGAAAAAAATTACAATAAAGGTGATAAAGTTATTGTTGTTGCTGGTACACCTCCAAATATGGAAGCAGCAACCAATTTAATTAGAGTACATAATTTAGGGGATGTTTGATGGGTCAAATTATTGAAGTAAAGACTACAAAGTTAAACAAAATACTAATTTTTGATTTAAACAGGTCAGTTTCGGGTCAAGAAGGTATGACATTTAATAATATTTCCGAAGCTTCATTAATTCCTGATGTAAGTGGACAACTAGCACTAAAACTTTTTCAACAAATTGATGATATTGATACAATTTTTATTCAATCAAATATGGTCACGATAAATTTTAAGAGAAATATTGGAAATGATACCTCGGATGTAGAAAATACTCTAGAGAACTTTTTTATATTTTACGGTGAGGAAGAATGAAGATTGGTATTACAGGCTCTTCTGGATTTATAGGCAAAAGACTTACAAAAAAGCTTGAAGAAGATGGATATGAGGTTTTTAAATTCGTTAGAAGAGATGTAAAAGCTGAAAACGAAATTTTTTGGAGTCCATCAAAACAAGAAATTGATATAGAAAAATTTCAAACTCTCGATGCAATTATTCACCTTGCAGGTGAGTCTTTAGCTCCAAAAGATATCTTCGGATTTTTACCTTTGAGTGGAGGAAGATGGAATAAGGAAAAGAAATCTAGAATTTATTGGTCAAGAAAATGGGGATCCGACTTATTTGTAAAAACCTATAATGAAAGTGACATCTATCCAAAAATATTTATTACAGCTTCGGGGACAACAATATATGGTGATCATGGTGATGAAGTAATAACTGAATCCACAACTAAGTTTAATAGAGGCACCTTTGACCAATTAGTAGCTGAAGAGGCATGGGAATTACCGCTTTCGAGTATAAAACACAAAGATGTTCGAATTGTTAAAGCCAGAAACGGATTCATTTTAGGGAAAGGTAACATTGCAACACAGCTAATTACTTTAACAACGAAACTTAATTTATCTGGTCCTCTAGGAAAAGGAGATCAATATTGGTCATGGATTTCAATAGAGGATGTTATTAATGCTTATAAATTTTGCCTAGAAAATAGTGACATTTCTGGACCAGTTAATTTTGTTTCTCCAGTGCCAATTACACAAAAAGAGTTTTCAAATAGATTTGCGAAAGTATTTAAAAAATTCTCGGTATTACCAGCACCACAAATTGCAATAAATTTACTTATGGGTTCTGAATTGGCGCATGGATTGATCTTCTGTAGTCTTAGAATAATTCCTGAAAAATTGTTAAAAGAAGGATTTAGTTTTGAGTATCCAGTTATTGAAGATTATGCAAAGGCTTTGAGAGATGAGTAAAAGCTACGAAGAGAGAATGGCAGAAAAATACAATTTTCTAAAAAAAGATAAAAACACATCCTCAGAAGTCACTAACAAAAATAATGAACATGATGAGGAAGTTTCAAATGATGAAGTTATTGATGTAGAAGGCCAAGAAGATAGCCTTCTTGTCCCATTAGATGCATGGAATACTGTTTTGAATCAACTTGGAAATTTACATGAGGCCAGTCAGCAGATGGCTGAAGCAAGAGAGAGAGCTGCAAAAGCAGAAGCAGAAGCAGAATTTCTTAGAGAAAAATTAAAAAATACTAGAGAACAGCTAGATCAAGTTAACAAGAAAAAGAAGTTTTTCTTTTTTTAGTAGTTCTTATTATCTGAAACTCCAGAAATAATGTAAAAAGATATTATCAACAATATAATTAGTGACCCCATTGCAACATTTCTGCCTAGATTTAGTCCATCAACTATAAAACCCCAAAGTAATGGACCTAGTATTGTCGCAAACCGTCCAATCGTTGAGTACAACCCATAAAACTCTCCAAGATGTTTCTCTGGTGAGAGTCGAGTCATAAATACTCTATCAACTGCAAAAATTCCACCAATATTAAACCCCCCTAATACTCCAGTGATATAAATCAACCACATTTGATCAAATTCAGTTGCAACAATTGCTAGTGAAAGTGAAATAATCCAGCAAAATATACTTATTAAGATTAATCTTCTAGGTCCATATTTATCAGCAGCTTTTCCAAAGACATATCCACCAATAATGGAAATCACTATTGCTAATGCAAGAATGTTCTGGCTGTCTGCAGGAGTCAGTCCAGCTTCTTCGACTAAATATACTGCTAGTAAACCACTGATGAGAGTATTGATTGCATCAGCATAGAAAAATCTTCCTACAAGAAATCTAGTGAGACCCTTATATTGCCTAGTATGCTTCCACGACTTTATAACAACATTTAATGAATTCAAAATACTTATTTTTACTTTTTCTGTACTCACAAACTTTTCTTCTATAAAAATAAATGCTGGTAGAGAAAATATTAAAAACAATATTGCAACCGATCTAAATATTTCTACATAGCTATATCCAAAATTTTGCAAAACTGTGGCAACACCAAAACCTATTAAAGAACCTATGTATCCAAAAGCAACACCCATTCCTGAAATTTTTCCTCTGTTTTCTTCTGTGCTAACAGAAATTAGGAGTGCATCGTAAACAACTGATCCTAGATTGAAACCAATAAGTGAAACAACAAACAACAGAACAGAAATTTGTACTGTAAATGTTCCCAATAAAAATGTAGAGATAATACACATTATTGTCATAAATAAAAGAAGCCTCTTTTTTCCCTCTGATCCGTCTGACTTCCTACCAACCCATGGACCAAGAATTGCGACTATTATCATTGCACTTGAAGTAGCAAATCCAAGCTGTTGGTCAGTCCACCCTTTTTCACTTACTAACCAAACTGAAAAATACAAACCTGGTATTACAAAAGCATAAACTGTGTTTGCAAGATCAAAAAGTAACCAAGAAATTAAACTTTTTGGCTTAACTTTATCCATTTAGTTCTTCAACTGCCTTATTGAGACGTTCAAGACCCTCACTTAATTCATCATCGCTAAGGGCATAGGATAATCTCATATACCCAGGCGCACCAAATACTTCTCCTGGAACAAATGCAATAAAATATTTATCTAGTAGCCAATTACAAAAATCTATTGATGAATTTATACCTTCATACTTTCCATTGCAGTATTGGCTGACATCAACAAACAAATAGAACGCACCAGTAGGGTTACCGACTGCTATGTTATTTATTTCATTAATTTTCTCAATTGCATAAAGTCTTCTTCTGTTGAATGATATTTTCATTTCTTCAGTCACATCAAGTCCATTTTTTAATGCAGTCTCTGCAGCTATCTGAGATATATTTGAAACATTAGATGATATTTGAGATTGTATTTTTTTAGCTAATCCTATGACATTTGAGTTAGCAACTAACCACCCAACTCTCCAACCGGTCATAGCATATGCTTTAGAAACACCATTTATAATTATTGTATTTTTTAATTCTTTGTCATATTGTCCTGGTGAAGGTGATGTCTTACCTTCATATACTAAGTGCTCATATAACTCATCAGATAAAATCCAAATATCGTTTTCAAATACCCAATTATATATTTCCTCTGATTCCTCTTTTGAGTAGACCACACCCGTAGGATTTGATGGAGAACACCAAATTAATAATTTTGTTTTTGAATTTTTTGTATTTTCAAGATCCGAAACTGAAATTTTAAAATTATCTTTTTTGTCAGGTTTAATAAAAACCGGTTCACCACCAGCAAGTTTTACCGCTTCAGGATAAGTTGTCCAATACGGTGCAGGAATTATTACTTCATCGCCAGAATCTAAGATTGACATTAGCGCTGTAACAATAGCTTGCTTTCCACCATTAGATACAACAACATTATTTTCAGTAATATCTACACCCGAATATTTGAATGTTGTTCTTGATATTTCTTTTCTTAAAGATTCAAGTCCTGCAACAGGGGAGTATTTGTGATTTTTTGGATCATCGGCAGCAATTTTTACTTCATTAACTACATAGTCTGGTGATGCAAAGTCCGGTTCACCAGCTCCGAAACCTATAACTGGCTTACCTTCTTTTTTTAACTCTCGGGCTTTATTTGAAATTGCCATAGTTCCCGAAGGATTAATTTTATTATCTAATTTTGATATATCCATAACTTAATCTTTCAGAATTATTTTAATAAAGTTATTCATTAAATACGTTTCATAAATATTAAACTATAAAAAATGGAACAAATACTTTATGGTGCTCCTGTAGCAAAACAGCTTGATGAAATAAGTTTAAAAATATTTCAGGAAGTCAAATCAAATAATAAAACTCCACATATGACTGCAATTACTGTTGGTGATAATCCAGCTTCTCTACTCTATGTTTCAAGAAAAAAAGAAAAAGCTGAAGAATTAGAAGTTGAATTTAATTGGATAAAACTTGATAAAAATACCAGTCAAGAAAAGTTAAAAGAAGTAGTCGAATCAGAATCAAAAAATACAGATGGTTTGATTGTTCAATTACCTTTACCAGACCATTTAAGTTCTGAAGATGTAATAAACTGTATCCCCCCAGACGTAGATGTCGATGGTCTTACCACTTATAATTTAGGAAGCTTGTATTCAAATGAATATAAAGTAATACCTGCAACATCTTTAGCTGTACTTGAATTATTAAATTTCTACCAAATAAAGACCGAAGATAAAGCTGTTGTTATTGCAGGTCGTTCAAGATTAGTGAGTTCGCCTTTAGCTAAAATACTATCTTCAAAGAGTTACAACGCTAATCTAACAGTCATTCACAGCAAGACATCCAATCAAAAACAATTTATAAAACAAGCTGATATTTTTATATCAGCAGTAGGTTCTGCAAAGCTTTATGATTCTTCCTACTTTAAACAAGGTGTGACCATCATAGATATAGGAATATCATCTGTTGACGGAAAAACTTATGGCGATATTGACACTCAAAATATAAGTGAATTAGCGAGTTACCGATCTCCATTTCCTGGTGGAGTAGGGCCAATAACTGTCTCAGCTCTATTTTTTAATTTGTCTAGGCTAGTAAAAACTAACTAGCGTTCCACTCTTCTTCGCTAATTCTTTTATCCATATCTACATTTCTCAATATCAGATACCCAATTAGAAAGAAAGAAGTTATAACTGGTAAAGATAATCTTGGATTTCCTGTCGATGCACTGACGTAAGCATAAATTAGTGGACCCCATATTGCTGAAAACCTTGATAGCACTGAAAAGAAACCCATAAATTCACCTTCAGCACCTTTAGGCAGCATAGCCGCATAAACACTTCTGCTTACAGATTGTAAACCTCCCATACCCATTGCTGTCACTATTCCCATTACGATAACTGGTATTAATTGTTTTTCAGGTACGAAATATGCGGCGTTGCCCACAAGAAATAGAAGAAACATGGTGTAATAGAGCACATTTTTTTGCCCAATTTTTGTAGCTAAATTACCGGCTAATTTTGCTCCAAAATAAGCAACAAACTGAACAACTAAAAACACTATTAGTACTTGAGTTTGATCTAACAATAACACTTCTGTAAAGAACGCAGCTGACATATTTATTAAAGTTTGTAAACCATCCCAGAAAAAAATGTATGAGATTAAGAAATAAAGTAAAAATGGAAATTTTCTTATCTTTTTTAGAGTTGTGAAATTTCTACTGTAAGCATTTGCAATAGAAACTTTATCAGATTTTGTTTCTACAATATTCATCCTTGAAAAACTGAATACAGAAAATATTAACCACCATAATCCAGATTTTGAGATCGCAATTTTGGAAGCAAGAGCAGTGTCAATTCCTAACATGTCTGGTCCTAAGAGAATTATTATAAAAGATAGAATTAAATCTGTCCCTCCTCCTAAGTAACCGAGGGCGTAGCCTCTTGCGGAAACTGAATCAATTGTGTCATCAGTTGTTATATCTTTTAATACACTGTCATAAAAAACATTAGATCCAGTCGCACCTAATTGTGCTAAGAAATAAATTCCAAGAGTGAAAAGCACATCACCAGAATTAGCAAAATAAAAAGTTGAAGCAAATATTGCACCTCCGAATGCAAAAATTTTAAAGAACCGCATTCTATTTCCAGACATATCTGCGATTGCTCCTATTGTTGGCATTATTAAAAAGAAAATAAATAAGGCTGAACCAATTGCAAATCCCCAAACTTCTGCACCTGTATATACATTTCCTCTAAATTCAAAACCTTCTTCAGGAACAATTACACTTACAAAATAAACAGGCAGTACAGCACCTAAAATAGTTGTTTCATAAGCAGATTTTGCCCAATCGTACATCGACCAGCCAAATATTGTTCTTTTATTATTTTTTTCGTTCATAATCCCCCTTAATAATGACTTTAATCAAAATATTTATCAGATGAAGAAAAGAAAGTTATTTTTAATTAAAGTACCCGCTATATTTATAAATGTTTTTAATTATAAAGGTTGTGTAAATGGGTTTTAAATGTGGAATTGTAGGATTGCCAAATGTTGGAAAATCAACATTATTTAATGCTTTAACTCAAGCAGGTATAGAGTCTGAGAATTATCCATTTTGTACAATAGAGCCAAATGTTGGAGTAGTTACTGTTAATGATTCGAGACTAAATGAACTCACAGAAATCGTTAATCCTAAAAAAACTATACCTACTGTAATGGAATTTGTAGATATTGCAGGTTTAGTTGAAGGTGCTTCAACAGGAGAAGGTTTAGGAAACCAATTCTTATCAAACATTCGAGAAACAGATGCAATTGTACATGTAGTAAGAGCTTTTGAAAATGATGATATTGTACATGTTTCTGGAAAAGTATCACCAATAGATGATATTGAAATTATTAACACAGAATTAATATTGTCTGATTTGAGCGTTGTCGAAAAGTTATATCAAAAAGCTCAAAAAAACACTAAGTCGGGACAAAAAGAGGGAATGCCAATGAAAGAATTGCTAGAAAAAATTTTGTCTGCACTTAAGGAGGGGACAAGTGTAAGAAAGCTCACTTTTGGTGAAGAAGAGTTAGTCTTACTCAAAAGCTTCCAGCTTTTGACGTTAAAGCCTGTACTTTATGTTGCAAATGTAAACGAGAATGGATTTGAAAATAATCCATATTTGAGTTCAATTCTAGATTATGCAAAAGAAGAAAATTCTAAAGTTGTTCCAATTTGTGCTGAAATAGAAGCAGAAATCTGCGAATTAAATACTGAAGAAAAGGAAGAATTTTTGTTAGAAATGGGACAGAGTGAATCAGGTTTAGATAGATTAATTAAAGCAGGCTATAACTTACTTGGTCTACAAACCTACTTCACAGCTGGAGAGAAAGAAGTAAAAGCATGGACAATAAATGTAGGAGATACTGCTCCAGTAGCTGCAGGTAAAATACATACTGATTTTGAAAAGGGCTTTATACGTGCTGAAACTATTTCATTTAATGATTTTATAGAATACAAAGGTGAAAAAGGTTCAAAAGATGCTGGTAAATTAAGAACTGAAGGCAAAGATTACATAGTCAAAGATGGAGATGTAATGCATTTTTTATTTAACTTATAACATGTAATTGTAGTGTTTCTAACAGCTACTATATATTTAATCCAAATAAGATTTTCAAAGTTGTTCTTTAACTAAAATGAATATATAGCATAATAAGCACGTGAAAGTAATAATTGTAGGAGCACACGGAGAAGCAAAAGAGCTAATCAATAGGGTTAGTTCTGGATGGTCTATTTCCGTAATTGATTTAGATCAAGAAAAATTAAGAAATTTCACAACAAATAGACAAATAGACAAAATTCAAGGCGATGCTACATCCTCATTGGTGCTAAAAAAAGCTGGACTTGATGAAGCCACTGCAATAGTAGCCTTGACATTAAGTGATGAAATTAATTTGGAAATTTTGAAAATTGCTAAACAAAATGACATATTAAGACTTTCTTCCATTATTAATGACTCATCTAATATTGATAAATTTAAAGAATTAGATGTTGAATTAGTTGAGCCAGATATTTTACTAGCAAGAAGATTTGAACATATTCTTGAACCTAGAAGAGTTGTATCCCAAGCTTTTGCAGGTGGAAGGGCTGAAGCGCTTGAAATCGAAATCAGTTCAGATAGTCCAGTTAGAGGAAAAAAACTAAGAGAAATTGGTTCAGATTATTATATTGTTGGTGCATTGTTAAGAAAAGGCAAAGTGATTATTCCTCATGGTGATACAGAAATTGAAACCGGAGACCTTGTTACTATAGTTCTACAATCTGGTGCATTTTCTAATGTGATTAATCTTTTCTCAGGTTCAGAATCCCGCTTTCCTCTAGAATTTGGAAAAGATATTGCTGTCGTTCTAGATAATGAAAAGAATTTAAAAAACTTATCTGAGTCTGAATTTTTCATAAGAAACACAAAGGCAACTTCACTTAAGTTAATTACAAAGGAAGATTTGTTCGATAATAATTTAGAATCTACTGATGAGACTTTAAAGGCTGTTCTGAAAGATCAAGAATTTGACATTACATATAAAAATAAAATTTCCAATAAGGATTTAGAGATTTTTATAAATGAAAATTCAATTGGAACAATTTTTTATCCAGTTGAAGATAATATTTCAAAATCAAAAATAAAGTCACTGATTAGCATTGCTAATAAATCAAAAATTCCTATTCTATTTTCAAGATCAACCTATCCATACAAGACTATTGGATTATTGATCAATGATAATTTTGATGAAAATAGTTCAAATTCAATTGCATTTGATTTATCTTCAACGATGTCAGCCAAGTTAGTTGGAGTTATCATTAATCAACCAACTTTTTTGCAATCAGAAGGTGAACAAAAAGTATCTGATAGCGTTCAAAAACTCCAAGATTTAGCACTTTCACATGAAGTTCAACTTGATTTTGAAAATTTTGAAGGTAATGAAGCAAAAATATTTACTGATCAAACATCAAGTTATGATCTTTCAATAATCGGCTCAAATTCTTCACAATCTTGGCAGGATAGAAAAGTTATTGAATTTGTATCTACAAACTCTAATTCATCTCTACTTTATATACCAAGGTAAACATGGAAGAATTTCAAGCTGTATCCCTCGTAATTATCTCCTTAGGTGCATTTATATTGCCACTTGTAGGTCAGAGAATTAAGATACCTGGAATTGTTCTTGAAATAGCTTATGGCATAACTGTAGGACCCGTTTTAGGATGGGTTGATTCATCAGAATTTATTTCTGGACTTGCAATTTTAGGGTTTTTGTTATTGATGTTTTTGTCAGGATTTGAAATCGAGTTAGACACTTTCCGTGAAAAAGGTTTAAGAACTTTAGCACTCCCAATGTCAATCTACCTATTAACTGTAATAACTTCCTTTTACTTAATTTCTACTTTGGGATATCCAATCTTTCTCGCTCTTGTTTTATGTACAACAAGCGTTGATATAGTTATAACTATTTTACGAAGTGATGGAACTATTAAAACAAAATATGGACAGACTTTATTTATGGTTGCTTTACTTGCAGATATATTGACGCTACTTGCCGCTACTGTTTATGCATCTTTTATAAATGCTGGGGGATTGTCCATTTCAAACCTAAATGTAGTTCTTTACTTTGTGGTAGTAATTATGTTATTAAGAATTATTAGAAGAGTTGCTTGGTGGAATCCACAGTTATTTTCCAGAATGTTTGATGGAAACGACCCTGATGAGTTAGGGATTAGGAGTTCTATTGCTCTTATGTTGGTACTTGTTGGAGTGTCAGTGTTTTTTGATATAGAACCAATACTTGGTGCATTTTTAGCTGGTACAATTTTTGCTTTTACATTTTCAAACAGAGGAACTCTTGAAAGCAGTTTAAAAGGATTTTCCTATGGGTTTTTAATACCGATCTTTTTTATAAACATCGGATTAAATTATGATATTAGTGTTTTTTCTAAAACGCAGTTTTTTGTTGAAGTAGGTTATTTGTTCTTGATAGCTGTAGGAGTTAAATTTATTCCTTCTTTGATGCTAGTTTTCTCAAAGATTAAATTTAGAGACATGCTTGCAGGAGGTTTTTTACTCTCTGCAAGATTTAGCCTAATTATTGCAATGGCGGAAATAGGGGTGCATTTAGATTTAATTACAAAAGAGTTAGAGCAACAAATAATTCTCTTGGCAGTAATTACTGCAACCTTTTCTCCAATTTTATTTAGATTAGTAAGAACTCAAACAAAATAGTTTATGAAAATTAAACCTAATTTGTATTTAAAAGGTGTCTTTATGGGTATTGCTGAGATAATCCCTGGAGTTTCTGGTGGAACAATAGCTTTTATAACAGGTATTTACGAAGAGTTGATAGATTCAATAAAGTCAGTCAATTCAAGATCGCTGAAGTTACTATTAACATTCAAATTTGCATCATTTTGGAGAGCAATAAATGGTTCTTTTCTAATTACTTTAATTATTGGAATGTTGACATCTATTTTGATTCTTTCAAGATTCATTGTTTATTTAATCGATGATCATCCTTTTAAAATTTGGGGATTCTTTTTTGGTTTAATAATTGCTTCTAGCATATTAATTTTTTATCAAATTCAAAAAATAAGAATTGCTGTATTGCTTTCATTTGTAATTGGTCTAACTATTGCATCATATATCGCTCTCCAGGCACCTTCGATTACTCCAAACACAAATTTTTTTATATTTCTATCTGGCGCAATTGCAATTTCTGCGATGATCCTTCCGGGTATAAGTGGATCTTTTATTCTTGTATTTTTATCAAAGTACGAGTTTATATTGAAAGCTTTGAACAGTTTTGATACTGCTGTCATATCAATATTTTTAGCTGGCTGCATAGTGGGTCTAATTACATTCAGTAGAGTTTTCTCATACCTTTTTAAAAAATACAGTGATGTTGTAATTAGTGTTCTTATCGGATTTCTTGGTGGCTCATTGTTTAAAATTTGGCCTTTTTATGAAGTTTTAGAATATAACTCTTCAAATGAGCCAATATATACGACTCCAATTTTACCGACAGCTAACCAAAGCAGTGATCTGATTTTCTTTTCTACTTTTGTAGTAATTGGATTTATTAGTATGTGGGTATTAGAAAAGAAATTTATAGGTTTAAATAAAGAAATTTAGACTATTAAAATAGAACATATGAGATTAGGGTTACCAGAACTTTTAATAATTTTAACAATATTGCTTCTACTTTTTGGAGCAAAAAGGCTCCCAGGTTTAGCTAAATCATTAGGAAAATCTACAAAAGAATTCAAATCTGCACTTGAAGAAGAATAAAAATGAAAAAAGTTTCCTTCCTGTTTCTTTTTTTATTTATTGCATGCGGAGCTCAAGAAACCACTGAACTCACTACTGGTGAAGAAATTTATACTGCAAGGTGTGCAGCGTGTCACCAGGCTGATTTTTCAGGTAGAGCTGGCCCAAGTTTAAAAATGGCTGATGTTTTAGCTATGCCTGATTCATATTGGCTCCAAACTATTTTGAATGGAAAAGGATCTATGCCAGCAGTAAGGATAACAGAAGAACAAGCACAGTTAGTTGTTGATTATGTCAAGGATAGTAATTAGACCCTGTCTGTAGCTTTGTTAAGCTTTTTTAAATCTTTTTTTATATCCTCAAGAATATCGAAATCTTCAAGTCTCCATATCCAATTTTTTTCTGCTGTTCCTGGAATATTAAATCTTGCTTTTGAATCAAGTTGTAATAAATCTTGAATTGTTGTTATAGCTAATTGGCAATTTGACTCCCAAACTAATGCTATAAAATTCCAAACATCATTGTCAAAAGTATTAACTAGAGATTTTGTATAATTATTAAAATTTTCATATTGTGATACATCAGCCTCATCCAACCATTGCTTTATCGTAGGACTATCGTGAGTTCCTGTATAAGCTGCAAGATTGTAATCCCATTCATTTGGATGAGTCTCTTCAAAATAATCATCTGAGGCCTCTTCGAATAAAGTTTTCTTATCGATAATTTCTGTGTCACCTAAATATGGTAGATTTTCATCATTACTTGGAATCCTTTGTTGTAAAACTTTCATGCCAGGTATATTGTATTTTTCTAAAACTTCTTTTGTTTCTTTTAAGATTACACCTAGATCTTCAGCTAGTAGCTTCTTTAAGTCAACCTCTTTGCTTATCGATTCAAAAAAATCGAATCTTGGCCCTTGTCTCCAATGACCATCTAAAGCTGATTTGCCCTTTGGTATTGTCCAGAATTTAAAAAATCCAATAAAGTGATCAATCCTTAAATAGTCGTAAAGATCAAGGGATCTATTTAATTTATCTTTCCAATATTTAAAATCATCGTCTTTATGAGCATCCCATTTGTACAGAGTATTACCCCAGATTTGTCCTTCTAAATTAAAACTATCTGGTACTGCACCTGAAATATATTCCATCTCATAATTTTCATCAATCTCAAACATATCTTGATTTAACCAAACATCAGCTGAATCATGATTTACATAGATAGGGATATCGCCAAGAATTTTAACATTTTTTTTATTTGCGTACTGCTTTAATGATTTCCATTGATTAAAAAATTCATATTGTGTTAAAACATGAAAATTGACTAAATTCTTGTTTTCATTTATCAACTTTTCAAATAAGTTATCGTTGTAATTTTGAAATTCATTATCCCAAAGATTCCATGACTTTCTATTTACGTCTCTTAAAATTAGGAAAGTTATATGCTTTCTTATCAAATCATCTTCAAGAAAATTTGAATAAATTTGTTCTTCTAAATTGATATGTTGAGCGATATTTTTAAAGATTTCATCTTTAAACCTATATACATTGTCATATTCAACAAATTTTTTTGAAAATGTTTGGGACTTAATATTACTTTCGTAATCATAAGAAAATTTATCAACATCAATTAAATATCTATTTCCAAGTATTGAAGATGGGCTGGAGTAAGGAGAAAATTCATCAGTACTAGTTAGCCCTAAAGGTAGTACTTGCCAAATACCAGTTGAAGTATCATGTAAAAAGTCGATAAATTTTTTTGATGTATTACCAAAATCACCAATTCCATATTTGCTTGGCAACGCAGTTGGATGCAATATTATTCCGCTACTTTTATCAATATCCATATCTTTCAAATATAGAGTATATAATGACTATTTGATAGTAAATTTATTTTTATGGTAGAAGAACATAGTCCCGAATTCATTGATGCTGGAGAAAAGCAAAAGATAGATTTTTTTGAAGGTGATGTACATTTAGGCCATTATGATTTTAGATTTGATTTTGACAACAAAAAGCATTTCTCAATTTCAAAAGATGGCATTGGAAGGGTGAGAGTACACTCTCAAAAAAATATTTCAAAAATTTGGATTTTATTAGAAGATGAAGATTTTAGACCTGTCGAATTAAGAAAATATGCTGAAACAGACAGATTTATCTTTTGGGGTGTACAAGTTGAGTTTAGATCACAAATTGCAAAATTTAGTTTTGCTGCATCAACAGATGATAATTTAAATTTGTATTTTGGAACTAGTGGTATTGCAAATTTTATATCACCATCAGAAAAATGGGTCTACGATAGCAGTACTTTTATGAGACACACAATTCCAGATTGGGTATATGGAGGAGTCATGTATCAAATATTTCCTGAAAGATTTTCAAATGGTGACAGTACAATCAATCCCAAAAATCTTGTTGATTGGAATTCAACACCAACAAGATTAGGCTTTCATGGCGGCGATTTAATTGGAGTATTGAATAATCTCGATCACATAGAATCTCTCGGAGTAAACATATTGTATTTAAATCCAATATTTTTGTCATCCAGTACTCATAAATACGATGCTTGGGATCATTTTACAGTTGATCCAACACTTGGAGGCGACAATGCTCTAAAAGACTTAATTAATGAATGTCATAATCGTGATATGAAAGTAGTGCTCGATTGCTCATTAAATCACGTGCATCCAAGGCATTTCGCTTTTCAGGACTTGATACAGAATGGTGAAAACTCTAAATACAAGGAATGGTTCACTGTATTTGATTATCCGGTTAGGTTTATTCATAGACCACATTTATATGCAAATACTTACAAAGTAGGATGGGATGGTAATCAAGAAGAATATAAGCAGTATCTTGACAAAACCTTTGAAGAAACAAAAGTTCCAGTTGAAATAAAAGACGATGATGGTCCAATTGTTGAGCCTTCTTTTAAGGCTTGGTGGGGTGTTCCAGATATGCCAAAAATAAATTTTGAGAGCAAAGAAGCAAGAAAATGGGCTCTTGATGTTACAAAGTACTGGATAGAAAATTTTGATATTGATGGGTGGAGAATGGATGTCGCTAAAGAATTAGATTTTTCCTTCTGGAAAGAATTCAGAGACATTGCCCATGGTGCAAATAAAGATACGCTTTTAATTTCTGAAATATTTGGCGATACATCTCAGTGGCTACAGGGCGATAGGTTTGATGGAACAATGAATTATTCATTTAGAGAATCAATGACTGATTATTTTGCTACAAAAAGAATAACTAATAAAGAATTTGCTGATTCACTCGCTAATTTATATTCAATGTATTCTTTTGAAGCATTATCTTCTTGTCAGAATCTTTTAAGTTCACATGACGTAAAAAGATTTTTAAACAGATGTGGAAATGAAAAAGATGGCATGCTTGGAGCAATATTTCTACAAGCTACCTTTCCAGGGATTGCGGGAATTTATTATGGTGATGAAATAGGATTAGGTGGTGCAGATGACCCATTTAACAGAGAACCTTTTCCATGGGATGATAAGAAATCTTGGAATTTAGAAATATTAGATCATCTCAAAAATCTGATGAAAATTAAAAGAGAACACTCTATTTTTAAGTACGGACGTTTTGAATTGTTAAATGAACACAATGATTTCGTAGCTTTTAGAAGGATACTCAAGGACGAATCAATGTTATGTATCATTAATCGTGAAAAATCTAATAATGATTTTCAAATAATTTCTAATGCACACAGTATAAATTTGAAATTTGGTGACTGTACAGCAAATCTTGATAATGGCAAGATAAAAATAACCAATAACGCTGGTGATATAGGACTTATTATTCACGAACAATAAATAAATTTGTAAGTTTGTGAAATCTTTTTTCAAATTAAATAGAAATTTTACAAATTCAGGATTATATTATGCATACATTCTTTTATGAGTGAATATACGTATATACGAAAGGGAGTATATGAAGACTAATAAATTACGATTTATCGTATTTTTATTAATGTTTTCTATGGTTGCCGTTGCTTGTGGAGGTGATGCTGCTGAAGAAACAACAGAAGCACCCGAAACAACTGAGGCACCACAGGAAACTCTTGCGGCACCTGCAACTACTTCTCCGCCACCGGAAAAGCTAGTTATATGGGCTGAAGAAAAAATTGCTATTGCACTAGAACCATTAGTTGGTGCTTATGAAAGTGCAGCAGGAGTTGACGTAGAAGTTGTAATATATGATTTCGGTGCAATTAAAAACGATGTACTTACTGCTGGACCAGCAGGTGAGGGTCCAGACTTATTCGTCGGACCACATGACATGGTTGGTGAAGTAGTAGCAAATGGTGTAGTCGCACCAATCGATTTAGGTTCAATTTCAGATGATATATTTGAAGTTGGTATTGCAGGCTTTAGTTACGGGGGAGAGGTTTATGGATTTCCATATGCAACTGAAGCTATCGCCATGTATTACAATGCAGATTTAGTTGATGGTGTTCCTTCAACATGGGAAGAAGTAAAAGCAGCGTGTGATGCAGCTGGTACAGAATTATGTGTCGGCGCTCCAGGCGGTGGAGGTGCTGGCGATGCCTATCATAGCCATCCATTCTTCGCTTCAGACGGTGGATATATATTCAAGTTTGATGGTGGTTTTGATCCATCTGACGTAGGACTTGATAATGCATCTGCAATAGCATCTGCAGAATTTCTCGACTCTTTAGTAAAAAATGGAACAGTAGCCTCAACAGATTACGGTGCTTCTATGACAGCTTTCCAAGAAGGTCGTTCATTATTCTGGATGACTGGACCGTGGGCTAGAAATGATGCTGCAGCTGTTAATTATGGTGTCGGTTTAATACCTACATTTAATGGCAATCCTGCAACACCATTTGTTGGAGTGAGGGGAATGTTTGTATCTGCATTCAGTGAGAAGAAAGTTTTAGCTCAGAGCTTTATTTTAGATTTCTTTGCAACTGTTGATGTACAAGCAGCCATGTATGCAGAAGACCCAAGGCTTCCAGCAACAAAGTCATTATTTGCAATAGTTGAAGCTGAAGATCCAATTGCTGCACAATTTGCAGCGAGTGCATCTAACGGAATCCCTATGCCAAACATACCTGAAATGGGTAATGTGTGGGGACCTGTTGGCGATGCAATGTTAATAATTAGAGATCAAAATTATGGTACTAACGAAGATACAGGAGTAACTGTAAATTCTGCTTCTGACGCTATGAAATTAGCTGCTCAGCAAGTAAGAGATGCCATCGCTGGTGGATAATTAATAACAAATAAATTTATAATCGGGGCTCATGTAGAGCCCCGATTTTTATGTGATATATTAAGTTATGCAATATTCAACAATATTTAGGTATCTATTTTTAGGTATTTTCAATGGTTTTGTAGTTTATTTAGTTCCATTAACTATTGCATTCGAATCATGGTTTTTATTAACAATTACAATAATTATTTCTCTTCTTGTAAACCTTACATATGCGACAAATAGATTAAAACCACTTAAATGGATAACACCGGGTATGATATTTCTTTTATCATTTGTTGTTTTTCCTGCGGCTTATAGTTTTTATGTTTCTTTTACAAACTGGTCAACAGGACATATTTTAACTAAACAACAAGCAATTGAGAGGCTAGAAGACCTTACATATACAAAAGATGATCAAAGAGGTATTGAATTTGATTTATACGTTTTACAAGATCAAAATTTGGAATATTATTTTCTTGCAGATCTTGATAATGAAAATTTATTATTTGGAAAAGCTGTTCAAGAAAATGAATTTAATACAATTGACTTTGCCAACCATGAACCATCATTTAAAAATCCTGATGGTGAAATCTTAATTCCAGACAATCTATATTTGTTATCTGGCAAGGAACAAATAGCTAATTCTTCTCAACTTCAAGAATTGTCACTTTTAGTTGATAAAAATACACGTATTCAACTTTATAATATCTCAGTATTTGGTGCATCGGGTGGGAGGCTTTTATCAGCTCAACAAAAGTATTCGTATAGCGCTGAAACAGATACTTTATACGACAATGTCAATGATTCACCATGTACATTAGGCAATAGGGGTAATTTTATATGCAATGGTCAAACAATCGACCCGGGTTGGAGAATCAATGTTGGCACTGAGAATTATCAGCGAATAATAGATGATGAGAGATTTAGAGGTCCTCTGAAAATAGTGACCTTATGGACTTTTCAATTTGCCTTTTTTGCAGTTTTTCTAACTTTTTTTGTTGGCTTACTTTTAAGTGTCTCATTAAACAAAGATAAACTTAAATTTCAAAAAATTTATAGATCTATTTACATACTTCCATATGCTATTCCAGGTTTTATATCAATTTTAGTTTTTAAAGGTCTTCTTAATCCTGATTTTGGTTTAGTCAATGACTGGTTCGGTCCTTTATATGAATTATTTAATGTTGAGCCAATAAATTGGTTTAGAACCAAAGAAAGCTCAAGGGCAGCAGTCTTGCTGGTAAATACGTGGTTAGGTTTCCCATATATGTTTTTAATTACAACTGGTGCTCTTCAATCAATACCGAATGAACTTTTAGAAGCAGCAAAAGTTGATGGTGCTACTCCTAGACAATCATTTTGGCGAATAACATTTCCATTATTGTTAGTTGCAATATCACCATTACTTATTGGTGCATTTGCATTCAACTTCAATAATTTTACCCTTATATTTTTACTTACAAGTGGTGGACCACCTATAGTTGGAGCTGATGTAGCGGTTGGGTATACAGATATTTTGATATCTTTTACATATGATTTAGCAATAGCAGGTGGAAGAGGATATCAATTTGGACTTGCTGCTAGTGTCACCACAATAATTTTCCTTATTGTTTTATTTATATCTGCAGTATCTTTTAGATATTCAAAGCGTTTGGAGCGTGTATATGGAAATTTATAAATTTATTAAATGGTTTAGAGAATTTGGATGGAGGCATCTTATAGGTTTGATATTTGCAATAATTTCTTTATATCCAATTTTGTATGTTATAACGAACTCATTTGCAGATTTTGCAAATTTATCTAATTCAAAACTTATTCCAGACGGATTTACAACTAAACATTATCAAAGTTTGACTGGAGACCCACTCATACCTTATTACAAGTGGTTGTTTAATACATACAAAATAGCCGGAATAGCAGGATTTCTTAATGTTTTACTAGGTACATTCGCTGCTTTTGCTTTTGCTAGATTAAAATTCAAAGGCAGACGAGTTGGTCTTATAACTTTGGTACTTGTTCAAATGTTTCCATCTTTTCTTGCATTTGTGGCGATCTACCTACTATTTTTTCAGATTGGTGATGTTGCACCTCTTGTTGGTTTGGGCACACATATAGGTTTAATTTTTGTCTATTTGGGAGGATCTATAGGATTTAATTCATGGTTAATTAAAGGCTTCATGGATACAATTCCCACTTCTCTAGATGAAGCTGCAAAAGTTGATGGTGCAACTGATTTTCAAGTTTTTTATAAAATTATAGCCCCACTTTCAAGACCAATAATTGTAGTTTTGTTTGTAATTACATTTATAGGTATCTATTCAGACTATATACTTGCGGCAATCTTTTTGAAAGATGCGAATTTATATACTGTTGCTTTAGGCATCAATATAGTGTTTATGGATGACTTTAGTAATGAATGGGGAAGCATTGCTGCAGCATCCGTTATTGCTGCAACACCTATTGCTGTTTTGTTCTTATTCTTCCAAAAGCAAATAACTGGTGGTTTAACTGCGGGTTCTATAAAAGGATGACAAAAAAAGCACTTTTTTTATCCGGTGGTTGGGAAGGACATGAACCACAAGAAACTTCAGAATTTATATCGAGTGAATTGCAACAATTTAAAATCCAAAGTGAAATAGTAAATGAGTTGGACGTTCTAGGAGATATTAATTTTCTAAAAAATTTTGACATTATTATACCGGTTTGGACAATGGGAAAAATTGATGATGATAATTGGGATATAAAGAATTCGAAAATTGGAAACTTACAAGAGGTTATACATTCAGGTGTTGGTCTTGCAGGATGGCACGGAGGAATGGCAGATGCTTTTAGAGACAATACAAATTTTCAATTTTTAGTAGGAAGTCAATTTGTTTGTCATCCCGGAGATTTCGTAGATTATCAGGTAATTATAAAAGATGATAAACATCCTATTGCCAACAGTATTAATGATTTCAATGTTCATTCGGAGCAGTATTTTTTACACTATGATCCATCAGTTAATATCATTGCATCAACAACTTTTAACGAGAAATATCACAGTTGGATTGATGGAGTGGAAATGCCAATTGCTTACACAAAGAGTTGGGGCAAAGGAAAAATTTTCTATTGCTCTATTGGTCATCATATGAAAGATTTTGAAAATTTAGATGTTGTTAGGTTAATTTGCCAGGGTATTAATTGGGCTGTTAAAAGTTAATGAATATTGGAATTATTGGTTGCGGAGCAATATCAAGTCAATATATGATCGGATTTGATAAGAATAAAATTGATGTAAATGTTGTTGCTTGTGCTGACTTAGATAATGAAAAATCTAAATTATTTGCCAAAGAGTACAATATTGAAGATTTAACTGTACAGAATCTTTTGTCTAATCCAGATATAGATATTATTGTAAATCTAACTCCACCGTCTTCGCATTTTAAAATTTCTTATAAATCTTTGAAAAATGGAAAACATGTATTTTCTGAAAAACCGTTAGCTCTCTCAGTAGAACAGGGAAAAAAACTTTATAGTCTAATAAAAAAAAATGACCGATATTTATTTTCTGCACCAGACACAACTTTAGGTCCAGCATTTACTAAAGGTCAGGACTTGATTTTGTCTGGAAAAATTGGTGAAATAATCGGGGCATCAGCTAGTTTTGTGACCCATGGTGTGGAGGGTTGGCATCCTAATCCTTCGTTTTATTATAAAAAAGGAGGGGGACCATTGTTTGATATGGGACCATATTATTTAACTGCACTTTTTAAAATTTTGGGTCCTGTTAGTGAAATCATTTCATATTCTCAAAAAACATTTCCAGTTAGGAGTGTTGATAATCCAGAAGTCAAGTATAAAAATATTGATGTTGATGTAGATACACATTATCTTGCATTACTAAAATTTAAATCTGGCGTTGTTGTTGATTTTGAAATAAGCTTTGATATTTGGAAGCCCTATGAACCAAAATTAGAATTTTATGGAACATTGTCTTCAATAAAATTTGCAGATCCAAATAATTATGATGGTGATGTATCAATATTTGATAAAAAATTGTACCGGTGGGAAAAAGTTCATTCTTCTACAAATGAAGAAAACAACTATTACAGAGGCCTTGGTGTAATTAATATGGTTAAGTCTATAAATGGTAATAACATTTCACAAGATGAAATATTATTACCATTTCGTGTTTTAGAAGTTATGTGTGCATTAGAAACCTATGATGGTAATGGTAGATGGGAAAAAATTAAGCAACAATTTTAGGATAACAATTAGAGAATTTGTCTTTAAAATATTAAAATTCAATTAGCACTATGTAGGAGGAAATATGTCAAAATTACACGAGTATTTAAAAAATCAAGAAAGCATAATTACATCAGCCGTAGAAGGAAAGACATTATTAGATTTCGTAGACAGAAATGCTAATGAGTATCCTGACCATCCTGCACTTAATTCACCTGCAAATGCGGAGTACTCTGCATGGGATTCTATTTCATGGTCTGAATATAGAGAGACATCAAAAAATTTAGCAGCTGGACTAATGACTTTAGGCTTGGGCCCAGGAGATACAGCTTTTATTATGTCAAACAATACAAAAGAACATAATATTGCTGATCTAGGAATTGTGTACTCAGGTGCCACACCATCAACTTTATATAAGCAACTTAAATATTCCCAAATTGAATACGTGGCAAATTTAATGGAAGCTAAAGTTGCAGTGGTTGGAGATCTTGAGCTATTCGAAGAAGTAAACAAAGCAAAAAAAGATTGTATCAATTTAAACGCAATTGTTCTAATCGATGGATATGAAGAGAAGAAAGATCTTGATTATGTTTACAGTTATCATGAATTAATTGAAAAAGGTAAAAGCATAAATAGTGAGGACACTTCAAAACTTGACTCCGCTATTGCTACAGTAACACCAGACTCCTTAGCTTGTCTCATTTTCACTTCTGGTACAACTGGTAAGCCTAAGGGTGTGATGATATCACATAAAAATGTTCTATGGACTATTGAAAGTTTGTTTGGTCAGATGATTCCTGCAACAAAATTTCCAAGAATAGTCTCTTACTTACCAATGGCTCACATTGCAGCCCGTGCAGGAGATCACTATCAAGCAATTTACAGAATTGGTCAAATATTTCCAGTTCCAGTACTTGAAGACATGAGAGATGCGCTACCTACAATTAAGCCATCAGTGTTTCTTGCTGTACCAAGAGTTTGGGAAAAGTTTAAGGCAGGACTCGAAGCAAGAATTGAGGAAAATCCGAAAAAAGACCTAATAGCAAAAGCAATTCAAAATGGGCTTGAGAAGGTAGATTATGAGCAAAAAGGTGAATCAGTTCCATTTATGGTTGGCCTAAAAGATAAAATCTTTGCAAAATTAGTCTTTTCAAAATTTAAAGAAGGATTAGGAATAGTTGATACGGAATATTTTGTGACTGCTGCAGCTCCAATGAATAAAGATGTTCACAGATGGTTTCATGCTATTGGTATAGACGTAACAGAAATTTACGGAATGACGGAGGATACTGGTCCTGCAACAATAGGCGTTCCAGGTAATGCAGTTGAATCTTTTGAAAAAAGATTAAAAGCAGATTCAATTAAAGTGCCTAGTGTTTTAAATCCGATCGGAAAAGTAGGCATTCCTATTCCCGGAACAGAAGTAAAAGTTATGGATGATGGAGAACTATGTATTAAAGGCAACCACGTTGCACAGGGATATTTCAAGTCTGAAGAGCAAACAAAAGAAACATTTGATGCAGATGGATGGCTACATACTGGTGATTTAGCAGAAATTGATGATGAAGGTTATGTAAAGATAATTGGAAGAAAAAAAGAAATTCTTATAACTTCAGCTGGAAAAAACATTGCTCCTGTTGAAGTTGAAGATTTAATAAAACCACATCAATTGATTGGTCAAGTTTGTGTTGTTGGTGATGGAAAGAAATATCTCACAGCTTTAATCGTTTTAGATGGTGATGGAGGTGCAGAAGCATGGGCCTCAGAAAATAATGTTGAGTATTCTATTGCAACTATGTCTAAGGACCAATCGGTTATTGATGCAATACAAAAGCAAGTAGATGAGGCTAACTCTCAAGTTGCACAAGTTCAACAAATTAAAAAATTTGTAGTTTTAGAAAAAGAGTGGACTGACTCAAGTGGAGAGTTAACACCCACTTTGAAATTAAAGCGCAATGTTATTGCTGAAATGTATAATGATGAAATTGAATCAATGTATGAGGAAGGGTAAGTAAATGTCAGATATATCTTTTGAAGATAGAACGGTAATTGTCACTGGTGCTGGAAATGGATTAGGAAAAGCATATGCCATTGAACTAGGAAACAGAGGTGCAAAAGTTGTTGTCAATGATCTAGGTGGTTCAGTTGACGGTTCAGGTTCTGGTAGTACTCCAGCTGACGAAGTTGTCAATGAGATTATTGCTAATGGTGGCGAAGCTGTTGCAAATTATGACTCAGTTGCTACAAAAGACGGCGGGGAGGCAATCGTACAAACAGCTATAGATAGTTTTGGTACTGTAGATGCAGTAATTAATAATGCAGGAATTTTACGTGATAAAAGTTTTGCAAAAATGACTGAAGAAGAACTCTCATTAATTATCGATGTTCATTTGAAAGGTACATTTTTTGTCTCTCAACCAGCATTCAGAGTTATGAAAGAGAAAAATTATGGAAGAATTGTCAATGTAGCATCACCTTCTGGTTTATTTGGCAACTTTGGACAATCAAATTATGGTGCGGCAAAAATGGGAATTGTAGGTCTTACAAATGTTTTGGCAATTGAAGGTGCTAAATACAATATAAAAGTAAATGTAATTGCACCAACAGCTTACACACGTATGACAGAAGCATTACTTCCAGAAGATGTTGGTAAGTTATTTGGACCAGAGCTAGTGACTCCAATGGTAACTTACTTAGCTTCTGAAGCTTGTGAACCATCCCATGAAATTTTTGGAGTTGCTGCAGGAAGATTTGCTCGTATTGGAATTATTACTCATAAAGGCTACGTCAATACAAGTGCATCTGCAGAGGATATTGCCAGCAATATTGATGAAATTAGAACAATTGTTGATGGAACGTATCCTTTTAGTAATGAAGATGAACTAGTCATAATTCAAAAAGCAATTCAAGGAAATTAGTTTTCTAATTATTTTGATGTATAATTTTCTATGACAAAAATCGAAACCAAATCCTTAGACGCAGAAGAGTTAGTCAAAAGTAAGCTGCAAGAACTTATTGATTTTAGAAAAGAAAATAATGATATTAAAGAATTTTGGGGAAAACAATTTGATCTAGGCTTAGCTTGGGTTCAATTTCCTGAAGGAGCAGGCGGTCTTGGATTAAACCCTAAATACCAACTGATGGTAATTGAAACTCTAAGAAATGAGGGTATCTCTCAACAAAATAGGGTAGCGAACATTCTGGGCATTGGAATGGGAGCACCTACAATTATTGAATACGGCACAGAAGAACAAATTTCAAAGTATTTAAGGCCTATGTTTACTACAGAAGAAATCTGGTGCCAACTATTTTCAGAACCAGGCTCAGGTTCAGACTTGGCAAGCCTATCAACAAAAGCTGTTGATGATGGGGACGGATATATTGTTAATGGGCAGAAAGTTTGGACAACTCTGGGGCATTTAGCAAAATGGGGATTAATTGTTACACGAACAGATCCTAATGTTCCAAAACACAGAGGCCTTACATTCTTCATTGTTGATATGGAATCTGATGGAGTTGACGTAAGACCACTAAGACAGATTACAGGTGAAGCTGAATTTAACGAAGTGTACTTTACTGATGTAAAAATTCCTAAAGAAAATATATTAGGTTCTTTAGGTGAAGGTTGGAGAGTTTCATTGACTATTTTAATGAATGAGAGAGTTGCAATAGGAGGAAATGTTAGAGAAAGAGGTAGCGGTGCTCCTGGTCATCTTGTCCAGCTTTGGAAAGAAAAAAATCTTCAAGATCCAGTTACTCGAGACAAACTCATAAAACTATGGATTGAGCAAGAAGCTGTAAGATTAACAAACATGAGAGCTGTTGAAAATAGAGAAAAAGGGACTCCTGGTCCAGAAGGGTCTACAAGTAAATTATATGAAGCTGAAATTAACAAAGCCTCCTACGAATTTGGTATGGATATGTTAGGGAATGATGGCCTTTTGTTTCCAAGAGGTTATGCATTAACTCAACCTGAGCTAAATTTTGAAAATGAAACTTTTGGATTTACTGACACTCAAAGCTTGTTTTTAAGATCAAGAGCAAATTCAATTGAAGGTGGTACATCAGAAATTATGAGAAATATAATTGCTGAGAGAGTGCTTGGACTACCTAGCGAACCCAAATTAGATAAAGATAAAGCTTGGAAAGATATTCCTAGGTCTTAATAAATAAAAGCGAAAATTCCTTTATCGCATCTAATATTAAGCTGTTCTTCATTAGTGACATTTCTTAAAGTTAAAGTTTCTCCAAATTGAATATTTTTATTATCTAAATTCCACTCAGCACCATCTATTGAAAGATTTGTTAAATCTGAAAGTGGAATTATGCTAAATTTGGTTAACTTTTTAATATTTAATTTAAGTTTTTGTCGGAAGATTATTCTCTTATCTCCGTAAAGCCATATGATATTTTCAGAAAATGATTTTGAAGGAATTAATAAAAAAATCGAAATTAAATGATCAATCTCACCTGATTCTCCGCCAATAATATAAACTTTTGATTTTTCAGCTTCGTCAAGATAATTCAGTGCAAGTTCAAAGTCAGTTTGGTCTTTTTTACTGTTAAAAGCCAAAATTTTAACTCCATTCTTCTTAACCTCGTCTAATGATTTTTTTGATATTGAATCTAAATCACCAATTAAAGTAGTTGGATCTAAGGAAAGATTGTGCAAATGTTCTATTCCTGAGTCAACAGCAATTATTTCTTCAAAGTTGCTTTCAATACTTAATACATTACTTGTTGAATTTCCACCAATTGAAATTAGGTAATTTTTCATATTTTCTTAGTTTAATGTTAAAAAATTTCTCACATATCTCAAATCTTGTATCATTAATTCTATGAGTAACGAATTTACATTTAAAATTGGCGACGAAGCAGTAAAAACAATTATAGAGTTGAGAGACCAAGAGCCTGGGGACAAGCAGTATGCATTATTTCTTCAGATTGACGGTGTTCATGGAAATCAATTTACCTATGACTTAAGTTTCTTAGACATTGAACAAACTAGATCAGATGATAAGAGAATAGATTTTGGAGATCTAGCCGTTGTCATTGCTTCAAAAGATATTGATAAATTCGATGGTGCAAGTTTAGATATGTCAGACGATGACCAAGCACCAGGACTTACAATGGATAATCCAAACACACCAAGTCCTGCGATGATTGGTAATCCAGCAGATTTACCAGAATTAAAGGGTGAACTAGCTGAAAAGGTCCAAGCAGTACTAGAAAATCAAATAAACCCAGCAATCGCTTCCCATGGAGGTGCTGCCCAATTAATAGGTGTCGAGGGAAATGATATTTACTTAAGACTTGGTGGTGGTTGCCAAGGGTGTGGTATGGCACAAGTCACACTCACACAAGGTATTGAAGCATCTCTTCGTGAAGCTGTTCCTGAAATAGGAAATATTATAGATGCTACTGATCATGCAGCTGGTGAAAACCCATATTTCGCCTCACACTAGACGCTGATAACAGTTTTACCAATATTTTTCCTATTTAGAAAGTTTTCCAGTGCTACTGCAGTATCTTCAATTTCGTAATTATTTTTTGGAACAATATTTAATTTTCCACTTTCAACAAAAGAAATTAATTCACTAAAATCTTCTGCTGTTTCATGAGGGGAAGTATTAGTCCATCGACCCCACCAAACGCCAACAATTGATACCCCTTTTACAAGTGTTAAGTTAAGTGAAATTTTAGGTATCTCTCCATTAGCAAAGCCAATAACTAATAGTCTGCCATTGAATGCTGTAGCTCTTAATGCTTGTTCAGAAACTTCACCACCAACAGGATCAATAACTATATCTACACCTTTGCCATCAGTGAGTTCTTTCACCGTTTCTTTTAAGTCAACTTGATCATATCTTACTATTTGATCTCCACCTAAACTTTTTACATATTCTTCTTTGTTGTCAGAACCGACAGCACAGATTGTTTTCAGTCCCATAACTTTTGCTAATTGAATAGTTGCAGTTCCAATCCCACCAGAGGCACCAAGGACTAAAAGACTTTCTCCACTCTGAGCATTTGCTCTTCTTTTTAGAGCATAATATGAAGTACCGTAATTAATTGGTAAGCTTGCTCCTGACAAAGAATCAAAGTTCATATTTACTGGAATTACCAAATTTTTATTTATTGTAACGAATTCAGCAAACCCTCCAATTGGAGGAATGCCAATTACTTTTGTTCCCACAGGAATATCTACATTTTCACCTTTCTCTTCAATAATTCCACAAACTTCATTACCTGGAATAAATGGTGGATCTATTACAATTTGATACTTTCCTTGAACAAGAAGTGCATCTGGAAAATTAACCCCAGCAACTTCAACTTTTATTAGGACTTCATCTTTATTAATCGTTGGCTTATCAACTTCTTTTATTTCTAGTAAATTCGGTTCACCTAGTTTTGTACATACAACTGCTTTCATTATTCTCTCTCAATAATTCCCGATAATTTTTTGGCAAAGTCCTTTTTTTCTTCAATATTTACTTTCCTTCTAATCTGGACTCTGTGTGCTTGTGGGGAGCCTGCACCATGTAAAGATTCAGTTAAATAAGCAACGGCGTTTCTACCTAGTGTCATATTTTCAATCAATCTTAGAATTTTTACTCGATCTTCTGAGTTAATATCTTTTTTACCTTTTAAATATTTTTTTAAATCTTCAGACATTGTCCCCTCATTAAAATCAATTCCTGAAGGCATTGACCCCACTAGACCACCTGCAAGATCTTGTGCAATTCGACCAATCTCGTATGTTTCTTTTGTTACATGTTGTTTACACACATTTGCCAAAAGATCATCATTAATGAAGTTTCCTGACTTAGTGCTTGAACCCTGTAGGGATGAAGCGATGCCAGTAGCATAAATTGTTTCATTGAGCTTATTCATTTCAACAAGTTTATCTTTAATATGTGATGCTTCTTCAACACCGTTGTACTCTGCAATAGTTGCTGCAGCTCCTATGAGTACATCGCCAACGCCCGATTTACATACATAAGATCTTCTATGATATGTTGTAAATCTCTCAACTAACATAGATGCATATTCATATTCACCATTCATAAAAATGTAGTCATTTGGTATGAATACATTATCAAAAATAACCATTGCTTCTTGACCGGCAAAATATTTATTTCCCACATCATATTCACCAGGCTCCATGCTTCTTGTATCGCATGACTGTCTACCATAAATATACGTTATTCCTTCTGCATCAACTGGGATTGCACCAACTATTGCATAGTCTTTGTCTTTATCAGACAGTCTCAAGGTAGGCATTACAACCATCCAGTGTGAATTAATACACCCAGTCTGATGTGCTTTTGCTCCCTTAACATAAACACCATCTTGTGTCCTTTTTACAATTCTTAAATACACATCTTCATCTTCTTGTTCGTGTGGTAATTTTGATCTATCACCTTTAACGTCTGTCATTGCACCACCAATTACCAAATTGTATTTATGCATTTCAGTTAGAAAATTAATAAAATTCTTGTGATATTCAGTATTGTGTTTTTCATCAATTTCAAAAGTTACAGAATGAAGTGCATTAAACGCATCCATACCAACACATCTTTGAAAGCAGGTACCAGTTAGTTGACCAAGCTTTCTTTGCATTTTATTTTGTAAAAATAGATCTTCATTACTTTCAGCGATGTGTAAAAATCTATTTATACTTTCACCAGTATATGGAGATGTTGCTGATGCTAATTCCGGTTCACTGACTGCTAGTTCATATGTTTCCGCCATTGCTTCAACGCTTGGTCTAATAATTGGATGATCTAAAGGTTCCTTAATAAGTTCACCCATAAGATAAATTTTTAAATTTCTATTTTTAATTGAATCTAAATAACTGTTTTTGTCAGTAATTTTGTTCATATTCAATTATACTTTTAGAATTTATGTCAAGTCTTTTAAATACTTGTTAATTTATATGACCTCAAATAATCCAGCAGCACCCATTCCACCACCAACACACATTGTGACAACAACATACTTTGCACCTCTTCGTTTACCTTCCATAAGAGCATGCATTGTCATTCTTGCACCAGTCATTCCGTATGGATGTCCTATAGATATTGAGCCACCATTAACATTGTAAATTTCATTATCAATACCTAGATAATCTCTACAATATAAAGCTTGCACTGCGAATGCTTCATTAAGCTCCCATAAGCCAATGTCATCAATACTTAAGTTATATTTGTCAAGCAATTTAGGAACAGCATAAATTGGCCCAATTCCCATTTCTTCTGGAGCTAAACCTGCAACAGCCATTCCTCGGTAATAGCCAAGTGGTGTTAGGCCTTTGTTTTCTGCAACCTTTGATTCCATAACCACTACGGATGCGGATCCATCAGATAACTGAGATGCATTTCCAGCAGTTATGAACTTACCCTCTCCATACACTGGGACTAAAGATGATAGACCTTCTATATTTGTTTCTGGTCTGTTACCTTCGTCTTTTTCTAAAGTGACTTCTTGTTCAGAAATTTCCCCGGATTCTTTGTCTTTAACTAACTTAGTAGTCGTGGTTGAAATGATTTCGTCTTTGTAAAGATCTGCTTCTTGTGCAGCTGCTGTCCTTTGCTGACTTTGAAGAGAGTACTCGTCTTGACTTTCTCTTGTTACATTATATTTTTCAGCAACGTGATCAGCAGTCTCAATCATTGGCATGTATGCATGTTTTGCATGCTCAGTAACATTAGGATCAATATCTACCCTAAAATCTGCAGTTTGTACGAGTGAAATAGATTCAACTCCTCCAGCAACAACAACGTCCATATTGTCTGTAACAACCTGTTTTGATGCAGTCGCAATTGCCATCATTCCCGATGAACATTGCCTGTCTATTGTCATGCCTGGAACATTATCAGGAAGCCCTGCTGCAATACCAGCTAATCTTCCTATATTTATAGCCTGTGAACCTTGTTGCTGTGCACATCCTAAAACAACATCTTCAACTTCTTTTGGATCTATTCCAGCTCTGTCGACAGCTTCTTTTATAGAGTAAGAGGCTAGGGTTGGGGCAGCTGTGTTATTAAAAGCCCCTCTGTAAGCCTTACCTATAGGTGTTCTAGCTGCAGATACTATTACTGATTCTCTCATAAATATCTCCTTTTATTATTCACTTACAACGTATAAAGTTAATGCTTCGACAATCGCTGCAGGTTTTTCTTTACCCTCAATTTCGATTGTACAAGTTGTTTTCGTAAGCCATCTTCCATTTTTTTTATAATTAACTTCTGCAAGAACAAAACGACCTCTGATTTTACTATTTACAGGAACAGCTTCCATAAATCTGACTTTGTCTGCACCGTAATTTATAGCCATCTGAAGCCCTTCTGGCATATATCCAATATCAGCTTGAAGATAGGTAAGCAAGCTTAAAGTTAAAAAACCATGTGCAATTGTGGAACCCCACGGCGTTGCCTTTGCCATTTCAGGATCTACATGAATAAATTGGTGGTCATTTGTTGCTTCAGCAAATTGATTAATTCTTTCTTGAGTTACCTCGAACCAATCAGAAACACCTACCTCTTCACCAATATGATTTTCTAGCTCATTTGCTGGAATAACTTTCAAAATATCTCCTTAAGTAGATTCTTATTAGATGCTTTTTTTGCAAAACTTAATGTGCTTTTACCAAATGCCTCTACATCTTTCTTATCAACATTACCATAATAACCAAGAGAATACCTAACGTAGACTCCTTCCATTATCATTGCATGTTTCCAAAAAGATAGTCTTACATAGAATTCAATATTGTTTAAATCGAGGTCTGATTTAGATTCATATAGATTAATTATTTCTTGCCTGTTTGGGAATCCATCACTTAAAGAGGGTGAATATATAAATGGAGTATCAGTTTCATTCTTATTTGACCAAGAAGCAATCACAGTTCCTAGATCAGCTAGTGGGTCTCCTAATGTACAGAGTTCCCAATCAACAATTGCTGCAACCAAGTTATTATTTACCCTTACATTATCTAATCTGTAATCTCCATGAACAATACTTACTTTTTGTTGTGTGGGGATAGTATCGAATAATAATTTCGTAGCAATATCTAAATCGGCAATATCTCTTACTTTCTGTGCATTAAATTGTTTTGTCCATCTGTTTAACTGCCTTAAGACATAGTCTTCATGTTTTCCTAAATCATTTAATTTAGAATTTTTTACATCGAAATTATGCAATTCAGCAAGTGTTGTAATAAATGAATTCGTAATTTCCTTTTTATCATTTTTCGAATAATTTTCAGCTATTACATTATCTGCAATAGTTGCACCTTCAATATATTCCATAATGTAAAAATCATCATCAGAAAGTGTTCTATCGGTATATAAAAGAATTGGTTTCGGAACTTTTATATTATTTTTACTCAGTTCATTAATAATTCTGTATTCACGTTGCATGTTATGCGCAGACTCTAATTTATCACCAAATGGAGGTCTTCTTAGAACATAACTATTTCTATCGTCAAAAATTTTAAAAGTAATGTTTGATCTACCAACTTTAAATTTTTCAAATTTAAATTGGTTATCCAAATCAAGATTGGAAGCTATGTAGTTTCTTATTTTTTCATTAAAAAATTCCATTAACAAATATCTTATGATTTAATTCTCTTGGTCTCAAGTTAATTGATAGAATAAAGCAATGGATTTTAAATTTTCTCAAAAGTCATTAGAACTTCAAGAAAAAATGAATAAATTTTTTGAAGAACATATTTTTCCCAACGAAGAAGCTTACGAAAAATCAATATTAGATTCAGGAGATCCTTTGCACATTCCTGCATTACTTGATGAGTTAAAAGATAAAGCAAGAAAAGAAGATTTATGGAACTTATTTTTACCCGACAGTGAATACGGTGCAGGACTAACAAATGTTGACTATGCACCTTTAGCAGAAATAACTGGTCAGGTCTGGTGGGCTCCTGAGGTATTTAACTGTTCTGCACCAGATACTGGAAATATGGAAATACTTGCAGAATTTGGAACTCAAGAACAAAAAGACCAATGGTTAAGTCCGTTACTTAATGGAGATATTCGTTCTTGTTTCGCTATGACCGAACCGGATGTTGCCTCATCTGATGCAACGAATATTTCAAGTTCAATAGTTTCAGATGGAGATAATTATATTATCAATGGAAGAAAATGGTGGACTTCAAATGCAATCAATCCACGCGCCAAGATATGTATTTTTATGGGAATAACAAATCCAGATAATCCTCCACACACAAGACAAAGTCAAGTGCTTGTCCCTATGGATACAGAAGGGATAACTATAGTTAGACCGATGCATGTTTATGGCTATGATGATGGGTACACTGGACATCCAGAATTAAATTTTGAAAATGTTGTTGTACCAAAATCAAATATTATCGGTGGGGAAGGTATGGGCTTTCAAATTGCCCAAGCTAGATTAGGTCCAGGAAGAATCCATCACTGCATGAGAACAATAGGAATGGCAGAGAGAGCACTTGAATTAATGATAAAAAGAGCTTTGTCTAGAGAAACATTCGGTACAAAAATCTCCGATCATGGTGTTGTGCAGGATTGGATTGCTAGGTCAAGAATTAAAATTGAAGAGGCTAGATTGCTTACTTTAAAAACGGCATGGTTGATTGACAATGTGGGTAAAGAGCAAGCCAAAATTGAAATATCTGCAATAAAAGTTGGAGTTATCGAAGCTGCTTCGTATGTAATTGATAAAGCCATTCAAGCACATGGAGCTATGGGAGTTTCGCAAGATACCCCCTTAGCAAAAATGTCAGCTGGTGTTAGAACGTTAAGGATTGCTGACGGACCAGACGAAGTACATTTAAGATCTATTGCAAGACGTGAAATAAACAAACACTCGTGAACGAAAAAATTGCAGTAATTGGTGGCGGCCAAATGGGAAGTCAAATAGCAGCTTTGGCTGCAATGGCTGGTTATAAAACAAATATTTATGATGAAAATAAAGAAAATTTGGAATATAGATATAAATTTGTTGAAGAAAACATTAAAAATTTAATAGACAAAAAAATATATTCTGAAGATAAATTAGATTACTACAAAGAAAATTTAGAACTCGATTATTCACTTGAAGATGTAATTGTAGGTAAATCATTTGTAATAGAAGCTGTAGTTGAAAAGTTTGATGTAAAGCTTGAAATATTTAATAAAATTTCTAAATTGATGAATGATGAGGTTGTAATGGCAACTAATAGTTCTTTCATTCAAGCTTCTGAAATCTCAAAACATTGTGAACATCCTGAAAGGTTTATAAACATGCACTTTTTCTATCCACCAATACGAATGGATTTAATTGAGATTTCATATCCAGCTAATGTATCAAAAGGAGTGTTAGAACGCACTAAAACTGTAAGTGAAAAAATGGGTAGATCAGTGGTAGTTCTCAAAAAGGAAACCCCAGGATTTATTGTAAACAGGATGTTGGCTGCCTTGGTAGATGAAGCTTATGAACTTTATGATGAGGGAATTGCTGATTTTAAAGATATAGATCTTGCTATCAAAAAAGGATTAAATCATCCTTTGGGCCCATTTGAACTTTCAGATTATTCAGGATTAGATATACATTACTATGCTAAATTGAAAAAATTTGAAGAATCTGGTGATCCTAAAGATGAACCAAAAAAGTTTTTAGAAGAAAAAGTTATGAATGGTGATTTAGGAGTAAAAACCGGTAAAGGCTTTTATGAATACAAAAAAGACTAATTTATTCAAAATCTTCGTCTTTAAGATTAAACATCACTTCCTTGTTTGATTTTATAACAAGTACAATTCTTTCGCTTTGTATTGGGAATGGATAAGGTTTCTCCCAATATTTTTCAGATAATTTATCAATATTGTCTCTTGCTTCTTGACCAGTGATTTCAGCGATAACTTCACCTCTTATTTCAACAAATTTAAATGGATTGTCGTGCTTCCAAATCGTAACCGTGACTCTGGGATCTTTTAAAATATTTTTGTATTTGAATCTATGTATCTCTGTATTGATTAAAATATTTTCACCATCTGTATCAACCCACATCACATGTGTTTGTGGAACGCCATCTTTAAATAAAGTTGTCAACGCTGCATAATTTGGGCCAGATGCCATTTGAATTGTTTTATTGTCTAATCCCATCTGTTAAATTATAGTTTATGAAAGTTGTTTTGCAGAGAGTTAAAAGTGCTTACGTAAAAGTTGACTCAAGTATTATTTCAGAAATTAATCACGGCTATTTACTTTTATGGGGGATTGAAGAAGCTGATTCTGAAGTTGAAAGTCATATTCTGATAAATAAAATTTTAAACTTTAGAGTTTTTTCTGATGAAAATTTAAAAATGAATAAATCAATTGTAGACATATCAGGAGAGATTTTAATTGTTAGTCAGTTCACGTTAGCTGGAAAATTTCTAAAAGGGAACAGGCCTTCGTTTGTTAAAGCAAAATCTCCAGAAATCGCTGAAGAGATGATTTCAAAAATTGTTCAGGAATTTTCTGAACATGTAACTGTAAAGACTGGAAGCTTCGGCGCCATGATGGATGTAGGTTTAATCAACGATGGTCCTGCAACCTTTGTATTGACTGCTAGAAATGGTGAGTTAATTGATCAAGCAGATTGAAGCTTAGTTTTTTTTCCTATTTCTTTTTTATCAAGTTGTTTATCAAGATAATATTCTTCTCCAGCCCATAAATGTAATCCAAGCCCGAGTTTCATCGCACACCTTTTGAAAGAATCTGACTCTGCATGCTTTGCATTACTACCATCATTTTTTTGATCGTGCTCTACGTCACCGATAGATGTTACAGTGACTAATTTGCCATCAATTTCAACGGTCAACTTTCCAAAGCAACCTACTACTGCTCCTGTAGTTTCCTGTCTGATCAATTCAACAACTTCCCAATTAAAAGGTCCACAAACTTCTAATAGACGTTGTGTAATTACAGGATGTGGAACGTAATTTCCAAACTTGCCCTTAGGTGCTTTTTTTATCCAATCTTTTGGAAATTTTCTTGATAGTTCATACAATTGTTTCATTTTCTTCTCTCCATTTCTTTCAAATCTTTCGCCCATACTGGAGCGGTATCGTTGCTTGTTTTAATGACTTGTAATTTAGGTTCCTCATCCCAAATTTTTTCAATAAAAGTATCTCTTGCTAGCTGTTTATCCATTCCTTTTTTTTCTGCAACTGCATCTAGGCCCCTTAATTTTGGTACAAAAGTATTTCCACAAAGCGCTACTAAGTTTTCAATATCATCATCTGAAAGTTTCTTGTTGGTAGCCCAATCAATTAATTTTTTTAAATCTAGAGTTTTTGATTTGTAACTTTTAGAGTAATTAAAGACAGTATCAGATATTTTTATCGCTCCTTTTTCCTGAACATCGAGTGCAATTTTATTATCTACAAATTTATTGATTTTATAAGTACTGTCTTTTGCTTCTATAGAAACTCCTCTTGCTACAAATAATTCTTTAGGTTCTTCAATTGTTTGTAGTTCTGTGTTTTCTAGAGCTTCCTCTCCACTTTTGGCAATATCCCAGATCAAATCTTTCATCTATTCTCCTAATTTATGCTGCTTCATCATATATTCTATGACAATTGCATCTGTCATTGTGGTCTATGCAAATAAAATTTGCTTTGATCCCGGACGTTTCAAGTAATTTAAGTATTTCTTTATCTTTCATATTTAATAATTTAGAAATTCAGTGAGACAAAAAAAATAAAATAGCAATCTTTCTAGCCAAAACCTATATATTATGAGCTTGTGATAGTTGAAAATAATCTCTTTGACTCACATATGTATAAAGAAGTCATCAAACAGTATGACGAAGTCTCTAATTTAATAAATCTTGATTCCAATATAAGAGAAAGGCTTAAATTACCCCAAAGGTCTTTAGTTGTCACTTTTCCTTTTAGAAGGGATGAATATGACGAAGTAGAAACAGTTGTAGGATATCGAGTCCAGCATGTTTTGTCGATGGGACCTACTAAAGGTGGTATAAGATATGCTCCAGATGTAAATCTAGGTGAAGTTACAGCTTTGGCTATATTGATGTCTTGGAAATCTGCAATTGTTGGATTACCATATGGTGGAGCTAAGGGTGGAGTAGCCATTGATCCTAATCCTTTAACAAGAGCTGAAAAGCAAAGAGTTACTAGAAGGTATACAGCAGAATTACTTCCGATTATAGGGGTCGATAAAGACATACCTGCTCCAGATCTCGGCACAGATGAGCAAACAATGGCATGGATTATGGATACGTATAGTAACTTTGTTGGCTCTCCTCAACCTGGAATAGTCACAGGAAAACCAGTTTCACTGGGAGGTTCTATAACAAGAAGAGAATCAACAGGAAGAGGAGCTGTGGCTGTAGGGGAAGCTGCAATGAAAAAACTAGGTAAAAAATATGGGGATTCACGCGTTGTAATTCAAGGATTTGGCAATGTCGGAAGATATGCTGCTTTAGATTCTTATGAACGGGGAGCTAAAGTAATTGCAGTTAACGATCTAGGTGGTGCAGTATTTAATAAAGATGGATTAAATATTCCGGAACTTTTTAAACATATTGCAAAAACCCCCTCTGTAAAAGGCTTTGAAGGTGGCGAAGACTATGAAGGTGAAATTCTAGAAATAGAATGTGATGTTCTAATACCTGCAGCTGTCGGAGGTGTAATTACTTCTAGTAACGCAGAAAAAATTAAAACAAATGTGCTTATTGAAGGTGCAAATTCGCCAACAACTTTAAATGCTGACAAGATTTTAAGAGAAAATGGAGTAATTATTATTCCAGATATATTAGCTAATGCAGGAGGAATTACTGCTAGTTATTTTGAATGGGTACAAAATACTCAAAATTATTTATGGAAAGAAACTGAATTACATGAAAAGCTTATCGATGTAATGCTTACTTCATTTGAGGAAGTTTGGACTATTTCGCAAAAACAAAACTGTGATTTGCGTACAGCTGCATTGATAAAAGGAATTAAAAGAGTAGCTGCTGCAAAATTAACTAGAGGACTGTTCCCTTAAAAGCTTTTCGATTTCAGTTTGAATTTCGTTTTTTTGATTTTCTAATTCAGAAATTTTTGATTCAATATCTTTTCTGTTAGAGTTACCAATCGGACTATCTACTGGAATTTTATCATCATCTTTAAACATATCTAAAACTTCAATTTCTTCCTCTAATTCAGTTATTGATTCGTTTATAATTCTGAGATTTTCGGTATTTGGAGCATTTTCATTAAATTCTGGACAGATTGGTTTGTAGTAACACCAGTCACACAATGTATTTTTTATTGCAGGAAACTCATTCTCTTCATATGCTTTTTTTATATTTGCCCAAATTTCTAAAATTTCATTTTTTGCATTTGATAAATCTTCTTCGGTTATTTTCAATGTGTGAATAGTTGAATTTTTCAGGTAAATTAACTTTAGCTCAACTGGCATCTCACCGAGCTCTTCTTTGATCAGAAGCGCATATAATTTTAAAGCAAAAAATCTAGGTTCTTTATATTTAGCCATTGGAGCTTTTCCACTCTTGTAGTCCACAATGATTAAATCACCATTTTGATTTCTGTCCATCCTGTCTAAGATACCTCTTAAATTTAAGTCATTGATTGAGCCTCTAACCCAACGCTCGCGCTCTAAAGGTTCAAAACTTGTAGGGTCTTCTATTTCCATATAATTATTAAGCAATTTAAGACCATCAACACCCCATTCTCTTTCTTCTTCTACATTCGAAAATAAATTATGATGTTCATCATTCCCTCTAACTTTTGTCCAAGCATCTCGAAATAAATTATGTAGTTTTTCAATACTTCTCTCTTCTTTTGGCAAATCAAACAAATCTTCTAGTGCTTGATGTACAGTAGTTCCTTTTGCTTGAACTTCATTTGTGGGTTCTTTTAATTTATCAACATTTGCGAATTTAAATTGCTTGGGACAGGTTTTAAATTGAGATGCTCTTGAAGGAGATAAATTTTTTATCATATGTAAATTATATATATATTATTTCGAATATTTGTAAAATGTAATAGTGAACAGTTTTCTTAAAGTATTACAAATCGTAGGCATTGCTACTTTTATCTTGTATTTTGTAATTGGCATTTTGTATAATTCCTTTAGCTGGTTTAATTTCCTTTTCAATTAAGACTGTATTTTTCATAAATCTGATTGTTGCTAAAGTTATATGAATGAGCAATGACAAAATCAAAGTAGCAATTCTTGGAATTGGAAATTGTGCAAGTTCATTTGTACAAGGCATTGAACACTATAGCAATTCCGACAATGAAGATGGCTTAATATCAGATGTAATCGGCGGATATAAAGTCTCTGACATTGAAGTTGTTGCTGCCTACGACATAAACTCATCAAAAGTAGGAAAAGATTTAAGTGAAGCAATTTTTGCTGAACCAAATAATACTATGAAATTTAGCGATGTTCCAAAAACAGGAGTGACTGTTCAACCAGGTGTTATAAATGATGGAGTTGGTAAATTCGTTGAAGATATTATCAACACTTCTCCTGATTCGGATAATTTTGAAGAATCTCTTAGGGAATCAGGGGCAGAAATATTGATTAACCTTCTACCAGTTGGATCTGATGAGGCAGTGAAATATTATGCACAAGCTGCAATAAATTCTAATGTAGGCTTTATAAACTGTATACCGGTTTTTATTGCTCGCGATGAAGAATGGTATCAAAAATTTAAAGATGCTTCGGTTCCATTAATTGGTGATGATATTAAAAGCCAAGTTGGAGCAACTATTGTCCATAGAGCTCTTGCACAGTTATTTTCTGACCGTGGCGTCAAGCTTGAAAACACCTATCAATTAAACGTTGGTGGAAATATGGATTTTCTCAATATGCTAGAAGAAGATAGATTAGAAACTAAAAGAACAAGTAAAACTTCATCTGTGACTTCTGTTGCTAACAAAGGTACAGGCATTTCAGCTGATAATGTGAGAATAGGCCCATCGGATTACGTTAAGTGGTTAGAAGATAGAAAAAAAGCTTTTATTAGACTTGAAGGAAAAGCTTTTGGTGGGGCGCCATTAAATATAGAGGTTCAACTAGAAGTATGGGATTCTCCAAATAGCGCGGGTGTGACCATTGATGCAGTTAGGTATATGAAATTTTTTAAAGAGCAAAATGATTTAGAGTCACTCGATTTGGTTTCTGCTTGGTTAATGAAAGCACCATTTAAACCCGTTAAAGACGGTGATGTATTATTGAAGCTCCATGAGCTTACACATAAAGAGATTTAATTAGATTATAGAATTTTCAAATATTCCTAAAGCCTCCTCAACATGCTTTATTGGCGTAGTGAGAGGTCCCATAAATCTAATTACGTTTCCATTTTCTCCACAAGTTACTAAAAGAAGACCGTTATCTCTACAATTATTGATTATTTCTTGAGCTTTTTCTTTGTTGGGTGTTTTTGAATCTTTATTTTCTACGATCTCAACACCGATCATTGGACCATAGCCTCTTACATCACCGATAAATTCATTTTCATTCATCAAATTTTTTAAAAAAGAATTCATCATTTCAGATTGTTTTGAAGCATTTCCTAATATATTTTCATTATCAAAAGCTTCTAATACACCTAAAGCTGCAGCGCATGAGACTGGCGAAGCTCCAAAAGTACTTCCTATTCCTGCATCATGAATAGTATCCATTATTTCTGCTTTACCTAGTACAGCGGCTAATGGAAATCCTCCAGCTATACCTTTTGCTAATGTAACTAAATCTGGATTAACTCCTACAGTTTCTGCACCAAACATTTCACCAGTTCTTCCATAGCCAGTTTGTACTTCATCAAAAATAAGCAGAATATTATGATAATCACAAATTTCTCTCAAGCTTTTTAAGAAATAATTTGAAGCAGGAATATAGCCGCCTTCACCGAGTTGTATCTCAACAACAACAGCAGCAGTATCATCAGGATTGAGTGTTTTTTTAAATAAATCTTTAATACTTGCCAATGCATCGTCATCAGATATATCCCTATATAAATATGGGTACAATGCATGTTTTACGAATTCTGGGAATGGACCAAACCCCTCTTTATATGGCTTATCTTTTCCTGTTAAACCCATCGCTAGATATGTTCTTCCGTGAAAACCACCTTTAAATGAGATGATTGATTTTTTATTTGTATAATATCTTGCTATTTTTACAGCATTTTCAACAGCTTCAGCTCCACTATTAACCATAAATGTTTTTGTATCTGAAGTAATTGGATATCTTTTATTTAACTCTTCCGATAGCTTTACAGCATTTTCATGAGGTGCAAATGCAAAACAGGAATGTGAAAAATCATTAAGTTGATTTTTTACTTTTTCAACTACTCTTGGATGAAGATGGCCGGTATTAAGCACTGCGTAACCACCAACATAATCTAGATATCTTTTACCCTCAGAATCCCAGATTTCAGCATTTTTTCCCTTTACAATGAAATTTTCTAGAGTGCTATACCATGCACTTGGCACATTTTGAGTGATAGCATTGTTCATTAGATTAACCATTAATGAATACTGTAACTGATTAATTATTAATACTCAATTCTATAGCCACTAAAATAGACACATGGATTTTTACTATATGGAATTACCTTCATATATAAGTATTGTTATATGTGCATTAGTGGGTCTTGTTTTATTATTTATAAAATTCAGCAAATTTGAAGTAAGCATTACTATCACCAATTATTTAATAACATTTTCTCTTGCAACTGTATTACTACAAGTATTGATAGTTGTTTATTATTCCCAAAGTAATGAAATCGGCTCTTTCAGTATGTTCTATAATATTGTAAATTTATTCGTTTTAACATTTCTATATATTTACCGAAATGAGATGAGATTAAATTATTATTTATACTGGTCTTTTGCTTTATTCTTTTTGATGGGAATGGAAATTAGGGCTATTCAAACTTTAGGATTAGGACTTAATTAATGGGATATAAAGTTCTTGATGATAATTTGACGCTCGCAAATATTAATTCTGATAAACCAAAAGTCTGCTTTCTTCATGGATGGGGCAGAAGCTCTAAAGATTTTATGAATATAGAAAATAAATTTGAATCTATCTCTTTAGACATTCCTGGCTTTGGGAAATCTGTTCCATTTTCACAAAGTCTATCTCCAAAAAAATATGCTGAATATCTCGCTGATATAATTCCTAGTTCTGTCCAAGTTTTAGTTGGACATTCATTTGGTGGAAGAATAGCTGTTCACTTGTCACAGATAAAAAATTATAAGAAGATAGTGTTAATTGGTACACCTTTGATAAGAAAACAAAATACTAAAAAATCATTTTCTGCTTTTAACCTCTATAAGTTAATGAATAAATATAAATTACTTGATAATGAAAAGTTAGATCAGATGAAAAATAAATATGGTTCTGAAGATTATAAAAATGCTAATAAACATTTAAAAGACACACTAGTAATGGCAGTCAATGATGACTTGAAAGGCATTCTTCCATATATAGACACTAAAGTCGAACTTGTGTGGGGAGAAAAAGACTCAGAAGTACCACTTCAAGTAGGTTTGGACTCAAATGATATAATTCCTAATTCTGAATTAACGATAATCCCTGGTGGCGGCCACAATGTACTAATGAGTAGCTCACAGATTATAATTGAAGTTATTAAAAAATGAATACTCTTTACACAGCTGTTTTAATTTTACTCACATTAAGTTCATGCGTAAATTCTTTAAGATGGGGTAGGGTTGCTCAGAGAGAACATTATATCCCTGGGTATGTAACAAAGTTTTACTTTAGATGGGTTAGATTAGTACCTTTTAACAATCTTTATTATTTAACTAGTATCATATTAGCTCTTTTAAGCCTCTGGACTCCATACACCGCAATTGGACTAGCTATTATAAATCTTTTCCTACCCAGGGGCCTATTATTTAAAGACAGATCTTCAAAAGTTGAATTTACTGAAAGATTAAAACGTTTAAATATTGTTTACTATATCTTAATTATTTCCATATCACTTATATCAATAAACTCTGGATTTGGTTATTTTCTTGCACTAATTGCAAATGTTTTCTCTCATTATGTATTTGATCAAGCTCTTAGAATCACAAAAGGTTTTGAAAAAAATAAATCTCAAATTTATGTTGATGAAGCAGAAAAAAAGCTATCAACATTCAACGGTCCAATAATTGCAATTACTGGTTCATATTCTAAGACAACGACTAAAAATACTATTTCTCAAGTAATTTCAACCAAAAGCAATGTGTTTGCTACACCAGAAAGTTTTAATAATCGACTTGGAATATCTAAATCAATTAATGAAGATTTAAATTCTTCACATGAAATTGCTATTTTTGAAATGGGAACTTATGGATTTGGGGAAATACGTGAAATGTGTGCATGGGTGAAGCCTCATATTTCAGTAATAACTGGCATAGCACCTGTTCACTTAGAAAGAATGAAATCACTAGAAAATATTCTTGATGCAAAATCAGAGATTGTTGACCTTACAGGTACGGTCATAATTAATGGAGATGATGAGTTGCTACTTAATCAAGCTAGATTATGGACTGCACAAAAGATGGTTATCGATTGTTCTGTAACATCAAAAAATGCTGCTGTCTTTGTTGATTATGAAAATTCACTACATTCAATTTACATATCAGGTAAATTCATAACTTCTGTAAAAGGTTCTAAAATATTACAACTCTCTATTGCATTGACGGTTGGTGTATTAATAGCTTTAGAGATGGACATAATAGAATATTTTCAAAAGATTGAAAATTTAGAGAAAACCTCTCATCGTCAGAATGTATTAAAAGGCAACATGGGCCAAACTATTATTGATAATTCTTTTAATTCAAACCCAATTTCAAATCTAGCAAGTTTAGAACTATTGCATTCATATGAAACTAGTGGTAAAAAATATTTAATTACTCCAGGAATGGTAGAACTAGGTTCCGAACAGTTTACATATAATTATGAGTTTGCTTTTAATGCAAGTGAGATTGTAGATGAAGCTCTTGTAGTAGGATTTACAAACAAAACATCACTTACACTGGCTTTTGAAGATAACGATGTTCCAGTTAAATTTTTTAAAAATAGAGATTTAGCTGTTTCTTATCTAAACTCTGTGGTGAAAGATAATGATGTTGTATTATTTGAAAATGATTTACCTGACCATCACCCTTAAATTATGAGTAACAAATTAGCAGTCATTTATGGAGGTCCATCTCCAGAACACGACATTTCAATATTGACTGGCTTACAAGCTGCAAAAATATTGTCTTCAAAATATGAAGTTTTAAATATCTATTGGTCTCGTGACAACAGATTGTTTTTAGTTGATAATGATCTTGAATCTAAGGATTTTATTGAAAATAAAAATATTTTTAAAAAAGAGATAACAATTAAGTACGATTCAAATCCTGGTTTTTACATTAAAAAGAAAAAAATAGAAATAGATTTAATCGTAAATTCATGTCATGGTGGTCCAGGTGAAGACGGAACATTGCAGAGTTTATTTGCATTATTAGAGATAGATTTTACTGGCTCTTCGTTGACCACATCTCAATTATGTATGGATAAGTATGCTTTTTTTGCCTTAATGAACAGTAATAACATACCAGTTCTGGAAAAACATTTAGTATCAGAAAAAGTTCTTCCAAAATTTGAGGGACCATATATTCTAAAACCTAGATTTGGAGGATCTTCAATTGGTGTAGAAGTTGTAGACGATTATAAAACCGCAATAACTATCTCTTCAAATTCAGATTTATATAACCAGGGTGCAACCATTGAAAAGTATCTTAGAGAATCTTTAGATTTGTTGGTTGCTGTAAGATCATTTCCTCAAATTGATTATTCAGATATTGAAAAGCCAATTAGATCAAACAATTTTGAATTATTTTCATACACTGACAAATATCTTGAAAATGGTGGATTAGAAGGTTCAAAGAGAGAACTGCCAGCAAATATATCGAAAGAAATTAAAGATGAAATTAATCGAATTTTAGATTTATTTATGTCAATTGTTGATATTAGGGGAATAGCAAGGGTAGATTTTCTATTGAAAGATAAAGAATTATATATAAATGAAGTCAATACAATACCCGGTAGCCATGCACTTTACTTATGGGAGTCAAAAGGGTTTAGCAAATTTGAGTTAATGAATGATATGATTTCTGAAGCCAGAAATTCTTTGTCATCTTGGTCCACAGAAGGATCTGATGGGACCGCATTAAAATCAGCAAAAGATATTAAAAGTAAGTTGGGTTAATGCTCGGTATACTTTGGGACTGTGATGGAACAATCATGGATACTGAGCGACTTTATGCCTATGCATGGCAGACACATTTAAAAGACTTTGGATTAAGTATTCCTGAAGATGAAATAAAACAATTTATTGGAGTTGACGACAGGATAGTGCATTCGTTTTATTCGGACCAGGTAGATTTAGAAAATTTTGATCAAACGATGTCGAAGTTAGGTTCTATAATTGAAAACTCGCTAGATGAAAGAATTATATTTCAAGACTCAAAACAAGTACTTTATCAATTATCACAACTTGAACATAAACAGGCTTGTGTATCTGCAAGTCCATATGGTTTATTAAGTAAAAAACTTCAAAAGTTCAACGTTGATTCTTATTTTGATTTTGTTATTGGAGGAGATCAGGTAAGTAGAAACAAACCATATCCAGATATTTACAATAGAGCGATAGAAAAATTGGGAACTTCTTATAATTTAGTTATCGAAGATAGTCCAACTGGAATTTCATCTGGAAAAGCTTCGGGATCTTATGTTTTAGCTATAGACAGAGGTATGTTTTCTAAAGAACAGTTGAGTGAAGCTGATCAAATAGTTGAAATGTTAGAACTAGAAATTATAAATAAGATTTTAAAAAGTCTATAAAAAGGAGATATTTTTAAAATAAATTACAAAACTTTCTTAGGCACAAAATGTGACTAAGAAATATCAAGTACTAATACAGGAATTTTTCTTTGCGTTCTTCTTTGATAAGCAGAGTACCCACCCTTATTCATATAATCCATTTTGTTCCACCAATCATTTCTTTCATCTTCAAATATTTCTCTGGATACTGCTTTAAATTTTTCTCTTCCAATTTGAACTTCACACTCAGGATATTTTTTTAAATTGTGATACCAGCCTGGATTAGTTTCGCTCCCACCTTTTGAGGCTACAATGCAAATTTCATTATCCTCTTTTAGGAAAACTAAAACATTTTTTCTTTCCAGATTTGTTTTTGCCCCAGTTGTATGAAGTATTAAACAAGGACGATTATTTAAAAATTTACCGATTCTTCCGTTTGAGTAAATATAAATATAGTTATGAAAGAAAAGAAATAAAAATAATAAATATCTTTTCATGTATTCAATTCTATTCTTTTTTTCCAAGAACTATAACTCGATGGATAAAAATTTATAGGCTTTACTAATCTAACAGAGGGGAATTCGGTAGTGGGAATATTTACTCGAGTTATTTTTTTGTATTTTGGGACTGCTGCAAATGTGGATGCAAAATTTTTATTTTTAAGATATTCAATTGGATCATCTAAGTACACTTGAGTACTTCTTTTGTTAGATAATTCTCTTAAACAATCCAATAAAAATATAATTCTTTTAGTTGAAAGTTGTAAATAATTTAATAAAGGTTTGTCAAAAATAAAAACAGCTGGAAGATTTGAATAATAATTCAATGCTGGATCATTGTCTCCTAGTGACTCAGCAGTCATCCAAACAAATTCAGGTTTTGAATCAATATTATTTTTTATACTCTCAGGTCCAAAATTAGTTTCAAGATTCAAATCAACATCTATTGTTTTTTTAGTTATGTTGATTTCTTCAGGCCAATTTTGTATAGGACAATTGTATTTGACCTCACAGTTGTCACAAAAACTTTTTGCTCTTTTGTCTACTTGGAATTTTGAAAAACCATACACTTTTCCAGTTTGAGAGCCCATAACCCAATGCCAACCTAATCTATTTGCAAATCTTGATCCATCAACTAGATGTTTAAACATGTAATCTTCATAATTTCTCCAGTTATCTCCAGTTCGCAATGAAAAATGGGATGCAAACCACATTCTTGTTTGATTAACCATGTATCCAGTACTTTCAAGCTCTGTTTTAATTGAATTAATACAATTCATGTTTTGATAGTTTTTTTCAATATTTTTATTTGATTTGATTGCATAATTTAAATAATCATTTGAATTTTTACCTACAATTGCGTATAAATGCCTCGAAAACTCTTGCCATAACAGCTCATCTCTGAATTTTGTTTTATCTTGGTATTCAAATTTTTCTACAAAATTCCATACTTCGGGTAACGAAATTAAACCATGTCGTATATAAGCAGATAAATAAGACGAACCTCTTTTTTCAATTGGAAATACATTATTTCTTGTTTTTGCATAATTTTTAATATCTAGTGTGTTTAAAGCATTATCTGCATTGGATTGACCCCCTTTTATTGAAGGTTCTATGTACTTATCGCAGCATAAATCATTAAAATATTTGTTAATTATTTCTTCGTTGGATAAGTCTAAATTAATTAAGGACATTAAGTTGTTTAGTACTTATCTTGTCCAATTCGGATATTTTTGACAACATTTACGTCATCTTGTGCTTCAATTTCGAAATTTATTCTCTGGCCCTGTCTTAATGTTCTAAAAATAGATCCTTTAAGTGAACCTGGAATAATAAAAACTTCTGATTTGTCGGTATCTAATAAAATAATCCCGTTTCCGGTATTTGGGTCATACGATTTAACAACACCTTGTGCCATTAAACTTTTTCGCCTCTTTGTCTAATTTCCTTAACAACTGACTCTATTCCACGCTTATCAATAATTTTGTTTCCTCTTGTACTAACTTTAAGTTTTACCCATCTATTTTCGCTAGCAAGCCAATATTTTTTTGTTTGAATATTTGGTTTAAACCATCGAGGATTTCGTTTATGAGAAAAGGTAACGTTCTTCCCAGAGCGTGGTTCTCTTCCTGTAACTTGACATCTATTTGCCATAATATTTCCTCCAAAATACAATTCTAACTATAACTAATTTATTAATTTGTAGGTACTTTCATTTTAAAACTTTTTAGGTAATGTTTGATTGTGGTTGAAAGAAGCTTTAAATATTTAGATGAAATAGAACTTAGTTTTGTTAGGGGAATAGGCGAAAAAAAGTTTGCAAGTTTAAAAAAAAGTAAATTAAAAACTGTTGTTGATTTAATTCGCTATTTTCCAAGAACACATATTGACAGATCTAAGGTTAAGTTAATATCTGAAATCGATAAAAATGATGAAAATAATGAAGTAACTATCTTTGGAACTATTGATAAAGTATCCGTTTTTACTACTAAGACAAGATTAAGAATTGCAACACTTAGTATTTCTGATGAATCAGGAAGTTTAAAAGCCAAATGGTTTGGTCCTCAATATATAGAGTCTAGATTTAAAGAAGGTGAAGTAGTTGCTGTATCAGGAAAGCCTGAAGTTAAAAAAACTGGAAGTGTTGATTTTAAAAATCCAGCTATTGAAAAATTTACTGATATTGAAGAATTAAATGAGACGGGTTCTTTTATTCCTATTTACAAAAAAGTAGAAGGCATGACAAGTGCAAGCATTAGAAAAGGGTTAAAGGAAATTATCGCTATATTAGAGTCGACAAAAGATGATTTTACACCTGGATTATTTGATGTCTTACCTTCTGAAATCATAAAAGAACATTCTCTTGAAAATAGATTACAAAGTGTAAAAAAGATTCATTTTCCAAAAAACGAAGTTGATTATAAAAATGCAAGACGGAGATTAGTTTTAGATGAGTTTATTTATTTAAGGTCAATATTTGAAAATCTAAAGTCAAAATATAAGAATGAAAATAAAGGATTAGTTTACACATTTTCTAATTCAGACATAGATGAATTTATAGACCAACTCCCATTTCAGTTAACACAATCACAATTAAAAGCTGTAAACGAAATTTTAGAGGATTTTAGAAAAAATTATCCTATGAAAAGACTGCTGCAAGGCGATGTTGGTTCAGGAAAAACAGTCGTGGCTACTATCGCATCTTATGCTGCAATTAAATCAGGCTATCAGGTTGCATTAATGGCTCCAACAGAGGTTTTAGCTGAGCAACACTTTGCCTCAATTAATCAATTTATGAATAAAGATCAATGTGACATATACCTACTTACTTCATCAATTAAAGATAGAGAAAACATTTTAGACAACTTAAATAATGGTAAACCAGCCCTATATATTGGTACTCACGCACTAATTCAGGAAAGTATTAAATTTTCAAATCTTGGATTTGCTATTATTGATGAACAACAGAGATTTGGTGTAGAGCAAAGAAAAAAGCTAATAAATGAAACTGGAGATATTCCTGACCAGTTAGTTATGACTGCTACACCAATTCCAAGAACTACAGCATTGTCAATTTATGGAGATTTAGAAATTTCTTCGATTAATGAATTACCACCTGGGAGAAAAGACATCACTTCACATCTAATAGAAGGATCAAAAAAAGATAACGAAACTATTTATGATATTTGTGAGTTTCATCTCCAGAAAAAATCACAAATATTTGTAGTCTGCCCATTTATTGAAGAAAGTGAATTGGTGGATATTCAAGCTGCTGAAAATGTTTTCATTGAGTATAAAGAAAAGTTTAAAGATTACAATGTTTCGATTCTTCATGGAAAGATGTCTTTTGATGAAAAAGACCAAATAATGCAAGATATGAAGAATGGTAAAGTAGATATCCTAGTTTCTACAGTCGTTATTGAAGTTGGAATAGATATACCGAATGCAACATTAATGATTATTGAAAGCGCTGAAAGATTTGGACTAAACCAACTACACCAATTAAGAGGTAGGGTTGGGAGAAGTGACAAACAATCAGAATGTATTTTTCATGTTTCTAAGAAAAAAACATTAAATACAATCAGTGAAGATGGAAAGAGAAGATTAGAAGCGATTGTAAATATAAAAGATGGCTTTAAATTATCAGAAATTGATTTAGAGATTAGAGGTGAAGGTAAAGTTACTGGTACAAGCCAATCTGGGCAATCTGATTTAAAGATAGCCGATTTGAGATTCGATTATGAACTGCTTTTAGAATCAAAAAATATATTTGATAAAATTGAATCTGAAGATATTAAAAAACTACTGTTCGAGGAAGCGCAAATTCTATTTCCAAATTATTTTAAAGCAAGTGGAACTACATGAGAGTTCTTGCTGGAAGATATAAGTCAAAATTAATTCGAACAATTAATGATCCATTAACCAGACCTATGATGAGCAAAGTAAGGGAATCAATATTTAATTCTCTACAATTCAACATTGAAAAAAAAGATATTTTAGATCTTTATGCCGGTTCAGGAAGCTTAGGAATTGAATCTTTGAGTAGAGGTGCGAATTTTGTAACTTTTATTGAAAATTCAGATGATTGCATAACTATTTTGAAGCAAAATTTAAACGAATTTGAAAATAATTATAAAATCACTAAATCTAGTGTAGATAAGTTTTTACAAACATCCTTGAGTACATACGATATTGTTTTTTATGACCCTCCTTTCAAAATAGAAACGGATGTTGTTAAAAACGAGGTCATGAAAATTTATAATATATTAAATACTGATGGATTTGTTGTAATACACCGCCATACAGCATCAAAAGAACTTGATACTTTAAAAAATTATAAAATTCATAAAGAAAAAAACTATGGTCAAAGTAATATTCTTATATTGAGGAAATTATGAAAATTTTAATTCCAGGCTCTTTTGATCCACCAACAAATGGCCATATAGATGTAATAAAAAGATGTTCCAAAATCTTTACTGAAATTCTTGTTGGTGTTGTAGTTAATCCTTCAAAAGAATCATTATTTTCACGTGAAGAGAGATCATCAATGCTTGAGGAAATATTTAAAGACTACAAAAATATAAAAGTTATGAGTTTTGAAGGTCTTTTAGTTGACTTTGCCTCAAAAAATTCTGTAGATGCAATTGTTAAAGGATTAAGAGCAATGACAGATTTTGATTACGAGTTTCAAATGGCTCAGGCAAATTCTACACTTGCTGGATTTGAGACCATATTCATTCCTTCTTCACCGGAATTTGGTTATTTATCCAGTTCAATGGTTAAAGAAATACATTCTTTTGGTGGGGATGTTTCTTCTTTAGTTCCACCAGAAGTTTTAAAAAGGCTAAACAATGAATAATTCTGAAACAAACTTTGAAGATGTTTTTAAAGGTGAAAGTAAAATCGAAATAGTAGACAAATTAGAAAATTTAAGAAATCAATTAAATTCAAATACTCTTAAGGGGAGAATTAATAAAAAAGATATATTAAAGAGTATTGATGAAATAATTGACTCTATGCCAGTTGAGATGCGCACTGCAAGATGGATTGTTAGAGAACAAGAAAGTTTTATCAATCAAGCCAAAATTGAATCGAAAGCTCTTTTAGATGATGCCAAGGCAGAATCTGAAAAATTGATTGCAAATTCATATGTTATTCAGGAAGCTGTAATTGAAGCAAATGCAATAATAAAACAAGCTGAAGTTGAGATGCAAACATATAGAACAAATATAGAAGATACAATTGATCAGAGAATAGATGACATTCAGAATAAAATTAATCAACTTTCTAATTTTTTAGAAAATGAAAAAAATAAACTACGTGAGCCTAGAAACATAGAAAACCCAGAAAATTAATGAAGCTCAATTCAAAGATAAAAACCATTGATATAGTGAATTCTCCTGTTCCTTTAGTTGTCAATCTTTCTGGGAAATTTGAAATTTCTTATGCAAATCATTTCACAGAAGATCAAGATTTAGTGAATTTAATTTCGGAACTTTATATTGATGATTCAATATTAAATATTAATATCAATTTAGAACTTTCTTATAAATCAGAATGCGGAAGATGTCTCTCTAAAAAGGCAAATAAGATGAAAAAGTCAAGATTATTTAAGCTTAATATTGATGTAGAAAACGATTATGAAATTAATTTTGATAGAGAATATGTAGATATAGAGCCATTTATTTCAGAAATAATTATCGATAATTTAGATAGACTTTATATATGCAGCAATAAATGTAAAGGTTTATGCGGTATTTGCGGCAGCAATATGAATAAAATTAAGTGTAATTGCGAAGAAAAAAACTTAAAAGAAAGTCCATTTTCTTCCCTAAGTCAGCTAGATTTGTAGTTTGAAAGGAATATAGATATGGCAGTTCCAAAGAAAAAGATGTCTAAATCAAGAACTAGACGCAGAAAAGCTACACATAAAATATCTAAACCTCATTATGTAGTAGACCCTGAAACAGGTGTAGCAAAACAATCTCATAGAGTAAATCCTGCTGATGGTACTTATAACGGTCGTCAAGTAAAAGAACCTGAAGTAAGTTAAGTTTGCTATGAATACTATTGCTATTGATGCAATGGGTGGTGACTCTGCTCCAATTGATATCGTTAAAGGAGCTATTAAAGCGAAAGAGCAGGATGTTGATGTTGTTTTATGTGGTGATAAAAATTTAATTAATCCATATTTAGAAAATCATGAAATACCTGTTTTTGATTTTCCCGAAGTTATTTCTATGGATGAAGATCCATTAAGAGCTATAAGAAATAAAAAAAATGCATCAATAGTTGGGTGTATGCAATTACTTAAAGACAAAAAAGTACAGGCAGTATTTTCTGCAGGTTCTACAGGCGCAACATTAATAAGTGCAATTTCAATTCTTGGAAAACATAAGGGAGTTATTAGGCCTGTCATAGCTTCTGTGTTGCCTTCGTTAAGTGGTAATACAATTCTTCTTGATTCAGGAGCTAGTTTAGATGTAAAGCCAAAAGTTCTTTTTCAATACGGAATAATGGGAGCAAAATTAGCTGAAGTAATAATGGATATTGACAATCCTAAAGTAGGTCTTCTAAATAACGGAGAAGAGGAAACTAAAGGTCGAGATGTAGAAAAAGCAGCATATAAATTATTAAAAAATAGTAATTTAAACTTTGTTGGAAATATAGAAGGAAGAGATTTTTCAACAAAAAAAGCTGATGTGTTTGTTACTGACGGATTTACTGGAAATGTAGTATTAAAAACATTAGAAGGCACTGCAAAATTACAGCAAAATCTAATTTCTTCAGCACTGTTAGATAATTTATTTAAACCTTTGTTAATTCCAGTAAAAAAAGCTTTGCAACCTGTTAAAGATCAGCTTAATCCAGATAAATCTGGTGCTTCATACTTATTAGGAGTGAACGGAGTAGTCACAATAGGTCATGGTTCTTCTAATTCCGAAGCAGTCAAAAATGCAATTATATATACAGAAACTGCTGTAAAAAAAGATTTAATCAGTAAGTTTTCCTCCGCATTAAGTGAATTATGAAAAGCATAGAAGAATTTGAGAAAACAATAGGGTATAGCTTTAAAGACAAAAAACTTTTAAAAATTGCTTTGACTCATAAATCTTATTTAGACGAAAACCCAGATTTAATATCAAATCAGCGCTATGAATTCTTTGGAGATACTATTTTGGATTTTGATTTAACTGAATACCTTTTTAAACATTTTCCAGATTTAGATGAAGGAAGTCTTACAAAGATAAGATCAAGTGCTGTTAATCAGACGAATTTAGTGAAATTAGGTAATGAAATAAATATTGGATCTTTTATGTTTTTAAGCAAAGCAGAGGATTCTACCGGAGGTAGGAACAAGTCATCCATAATTGAAGATGCAGTAGAAGCTTTAATTGCAGCATTATATTTTGACGGGGGATTAACCGCAGTAAATGGATTTGTTTCTAAATACATATATCCGAGCATAAAAGAGCTTTCTGAAAATCCTGGGCAGAAAGATTATAAAACAAGACTTCAAGAGTATTATGCGAAAGTTGGGAAAAAAGTAAATTATATGGATTCATCTACTGGTCCAGATCATGATAAAAAATTTCAAACACAAGTTTTTTTGGATAAAGAAATTATCGGAGTTGGAGAAGGCAAGTCAAAGAAAAGTTCACAACAAGAAGCTGCGAAACAAGCATTAGAAAAAATAAATGCCTGAACTGCCTGAAGTAGAATCAATTAAACGTTCGTTATCTTCAAATATTGTTGGTCAGAAACTAGAGAATTATAAAATCTATGATCATAGAACAAATAGATATAATACTAAAAAACCAACAATTAAAGAATCTTTATCAGGAATATCAAGAAAAGGTAAACTTTTAATTTTTGATTTTGAACATTATTCGATCATTTTTCATTTAGGAATGAGCGGAAGAATCCAAGTAAACGATAAAAAAAATAAACATACAAGAGCCCGTTTTTATTTTGACAAAGATACAGTAAATTTTGATGATATTAGAAGATTTGGATTTATTAATATCATAAAAGTGGAATTAAAAATTGATTATTTGAATAAAATTGGTCCAGATGTGTTGGATATTAGTACAAAACAATCAAGAATAATTATTGATAAAAGTAAGAAATCAAAATCATTGATAAAAGATTTTATACTTAACCAAAAATACATGAGTGGAATAGGTAACATTTATGCAAACGAAATATTGTTTGCCTCAAGAATTCACCCTGAAACAAAAGTAAATGCTTTAAGTAGCAATAATTGGCAAGAATTTTTTAATAACACCAAAAAAATTATGCGTTTAGCAATTAAAAACAATGGAACAACTTTAAGTGATATGACTTATTTTTTGCCTTATGGTGAATTTGGTTCAAATCAGAATTTTTTAAAAATATATAGCAAAACAAATTGTTTTAATTGTGAACATATAATTGATAAAATATACATTAACCAAAGAGCTACATATTTTTGTAGGAAATGTCAAAAATTAAAAAATTAAAAGTTCAACTAAATAGAGACGGTTCTCTTGAATCGACTCACGTTGTTAACGTATATAAAAATGATCAAAAAGAATATGATTATTTTTTTCCAAGATCAGCTGTTAAACCTTTTCAACTTATCCCTCTTCTTTATGAAGCCCAAAATCAAAATATATTATTTACAAGTGAAGAAATAGCTATATTTTCATCTTCTCATTCTGGTCAAGAAATTCATACAAAATTAATTAAAACAATTGCAAAAAAATATGATTTAGAACTTGAAAGATTAGTTTGTGGAAAACAAAGACCTTTTCATGAACCTACCGCTGATAAATTACTACGAGATAATAAAGAATATACAAAATTACACCATAATTGCTCAGGAAAGCACCTTGCTATGCTTTTATTTTCAAAAATTCTTAACGAGGATAACAAAATTTATCATACTTTTAAAAGTAAAACACAATCGATAGTTAAAGAGTTCTTTCAATTTATTTTCACTGATAATGATATTGGTTTTGGCACAGACGGATGTGGTCTTCCAGCAATACATTTACGAACTGATAGTTTTTTAAAAGCGGTTAATAAGATAAAAACTACAGAATACTCTAATAATTGGTCTGATATGTTTAATTCTTACTATACAAACCCATTACTTATTGGCGGTGAAAATCGAACAGATACAAATATCATTCTCAATTCAAGCAAAACAGTTTTAGCTAAATCTGGTGCAGAAGGTGTTCTATTTGTTACAAATAACGATGAATCATATTTGTTTAAATGTATTGATGGAAGTAAAAGGGGAGTAGATTTAGCTGCAACTAAATACTTAAACGAAATAGGAATGGTTAATGAAAAACCTTTTCAATATTTAAGCAATCTTTATAGTTTAAATACTCAAAAAACTAAGGCAGTCACGATAACTGTTTTTTAAATTTTTTCAATTTAAAGCAAATTATTCTATTTTTTACTATTATTAAGTTAACAACAGGGTAAATAATGTATTTAAAATCTTTAGATATTAATGGCTTTAAGTCATTCTATGAAAAAACTTCTGTTGACTTTTCAAATAAAGTCAATGTAATAGTTGGACCGAATGGTTCTGGTAAATCCAATGTCGTTGATGCAATTTCTTGGGTATTAGGTACTCAAAGTCCAGCAACCTTAAGAACTAATAAGATGGAAGATGTTATATTTGCTGGTACTGAAAAGTTGTCTCAAAAAGGTTTTGCAGAAGTTTATTTGAATTTTGAAGTGGATGAAAAATTATTCAATGGAAATTCTGAAATATCTATTGGGAGAAAATTATTTAGGGATGGTACTTCAGAATATTTTATGAACGGATTAAATTGCCGTTTATTAGATATTCAAGAATTTTTAAATGATGTTGGTATTGGAAAGCAGCAACATATCATTATTTCCCAGGGGCAAATAGCTGAAATTTTAAATTCTAAACCTGAAGATCACAGAACAACCATTGAAGAGGCAGCCGGAATTCTTCCACTTAGAGTTAAGAAAGAAAAATCATTAAAAAGAATTGAATCTGGCGAGAAAGAAATTAAGAGAGCAAAAGATGTTCTTCGTGAGATTAAAAAACAACTTAAACCTCTGCAAGATCAAGCAGAAAAAGCAAAAATACATGAAGAGAGTACAAAGCTCCTAAAGAGTAAAGTTATTGAACTGAATGTCATGATGTTCAGAAAATTTGATGATAAATATAAAAGTTTTGTAATTGAAGAAAATTCCTTGGATCAAAACTTAGAAGATATTGATAAAAAATTAAATACATTAAAAGATCAAAAAGGTCAGATAAATAATGAACTTGGTGATGGATACTCAATAGGTTCAACATTTAAAGATTACTCTGGAAAATTTTTAAATCTATCTGAGCAACTTAGGTCTTTAGCTCAAGTTGCATATGAGAGAAAAGATAATTTAGAACGTGAAGAAATTAAAGCTTCCGAAGAGCTAAATAAAACTATTAATAAAATAAATGAAAATAATAATCAAATATCAATGCTCACCTCTCAGTTGATGGATAAAAAGCAAAGCCTAACTAATTTAGAAAATCAAAGTGTAGACATTAAGTATCAAATTGAAGAGATTATTAAAAAACTATCTGCTTCTACAGAGGTAAATGAAGCAGTTTTAGAAAGTGAAATCAAACAAATTAGACAATCAATTGATATTACAAATAAAGATTTACAACTTTTTGAAAAGGAATTTTCAAAGTGGGAAGAAGATCTACAAATTTCAGAATCTTTGTTAAATGATTTAAACATAAAATTAGAATCGTATCAAATTCCAAAAGATTTAGTTGAAGAATTTCCGGCTCATACAAAAAAAATAATACAAAGAGAATTAGACATTAATAAAAATAATATTCTAAAAATTAATTTTGATTCTGAAAATTTAAATTCTGAACTTCTTAAGAAAGAAGAGCTCCTCTCAAATATTTTTCATAAAGAAGAATTTAAATCTGATATAAACAAACAAAAAGATGAATTAGAAAATAAACTTAAACAATTAGAACAAGATATAAGTCTTATTAGCAATCAACTTATTACATCTCAAGAAAGAATAAAAAATCTTTCTAATCAGAATACTGAATTAAATATTGTAAAAAAGAATCTTGAGGGAATTGATAGATTACATCAGAAGTTACAGTTATCTGAAATAATCAATTCTGCAAAAACTTTTATAGAGTTTACAAACTCAACTTCTAATAAATTAGAAATAGAATCTGAAAAATTTGACCAAAAATATGGAAATTCTAATAAGAAAATTGAAAGAATAGATGAACAAATTGAAAATTTAAATAATGAGCTTTTCAATACAAAAGATATGTTAACTAATGTAGCAATCAAAAAATCTGAAATGGAGAGTTCTAAGGGCAATCATTACTCTAATTTAGTAAATATATATGGTTTGAATATTGATCAAATTAATCAATATGGAATTATTGCTGCAAATCAAAGTGAATTAGAAAATGAAATTAAACTTCTTGAAAACAAGTTAGAAGAGATAGGTACTGTCAATTACCTAGCAAAAGAAGACTTTGATTCTTTAAATCTCAGATATGAAGAAATACAGTCTACCATTGATGATTTACAGCTTTCAAAAAAAGAGTTGTTGTTAAACATTAAAGAAGTAGAAACTGAAATAGAATTCAGAATAGAATCATCATTTAATTCTATATCTGTACATTTTTCTGAAATATTTGAAACATTATTTCCAGGGGGTAAAGGATCACTTTCATTCACTGATAAAACAAATATCTTAGAGACTGGCATAGAGATATCAGTACAACCAAGAGGCAAGAAAGTTAAAAAACTTTCATTATTATCTGGTGGAGAGAGGTCATTGGCTGCAATTGCATTTCTATTTTCAATATTTAAATCTTTCCCGAGTCCATTTTATATTTTAGATGAAGTTGAAGCAGCTCTTGATGATGCAAATCTTCATAGAATGATTAATTTGCTCGATAAAATAAAAGAAGATGCACAATACATAATCGTTACACATCAACAACAAACCATGCATGCTGGAGATGTGTTGTATGGTGTCACTATGGAGCCAGGTTCTGGATCTAGAGTGTTCACAAAGACAAAAGAAGATTTTGAAAGTTTAATAGGTACTAATGAAAAATAGCGACTTAGCTGATTTAGCTAGAAATATTGCAGAAAAAGCATATGCACCATATTCAAATTTTAGAGTTGGTGCTGCACTGATTACCGACTCTGGAAATGTATATACTGGTTGCAATATTGAAAATGCATCATATCCAGCAACAGTTTGTGCGGAAGATGTTGCAGTGGTTAAGGCTATATCAGAAGGTGAAAAGAGTATTGAAACAATTGCGGTTGCATGTATTGATGCTGAATCAGACACTGCAATATTTCCATGTGGAATTTCTCGTCAGAGATTAGCTGAATTTGACACAAAGAATGTCATTGTTGTTGATAAAGATGGTTACAAAGAATACACCTTTGACGAAATACTTCCTTATAATTTTAAATTTTAAAGATTTTGATTAATTTTCGGAATAACACTTAAAGTATCACCAACGATACCTAAATCAGCTAATTGAAATATTGGTGCCTCTTCATCTTTATTAATTGCAATTATGAATTTTGAATCTTTCATCCCCACCTGGTGTTGTGTAGCTCCAGATATTCCACAGGCAATATAAACATCTGGTTTCACTGTTTTACCTGTTTGACCTACCTGCTGTGAATATGGCATCCATCCTGCATCTACAATTGCTCTAGTTCCGCCAATAGCTGCATTCAATTTTGCTGCTAATTCTTCAACAATAACTAAATTTTCTTTCTCTACCAGACCTCTTCCAGCTGATATCACTACTTTTGAATCTTCCAATTGTGGACCAGTTTTTTCTTCTTTATAAATATCAAAAATAGAAACATCAGAATTTTCTACTTCAATAGTCTCAAAATTATCATTTAATTCAACATCAGCAGGTTCAAAAGATTTTGGTCTTATTAATAAAAGCGAATGATCAGATTCAATATTAGATTTATATAAACTTTCGCCGCCATTAATAGAGTTAATTGTTGAAACTACATCTCCATTAATTTCAAAATCAATCACATTTGAAACAGGACTTGAATTTAAGTCTACAGAGATAAAAGAAATCAGATCTCTACAAAGATATGTGGATGACCCTAAGATCAGGTTTATACCTTCATCATTCACAATTTTTGTTATCAAATCTGTAACTTTACTGAATTGTAAAGATTCACTGCTTCTTTTGATATAGGTTTGTTTAAAAGATTCGCAACCAATTTTTGGCACATCGTCACTTCCTATTGTTACAACTTGATAATCTAGACTTTCATCTTGTGCTTTTTTAATTATCTCTAATGTTCCACTGCTAAGCGTTCCATTTAAAATTTCACCTAATATTAATGTTTTCATATAACCTTAAGTTCCTTAAGTTTGTCTACAATAACTTGGAAAGCTTCTCCTTCATCAATAATTTTTTCACCATTTTTTAAGTTTTCAAGTGCTTCAATGCCCACAAATTCCAAATTTTGTTCTGCAGTGATGTTTAGTGTGCTTAATTCAACTTTTTCTATTGGTTTCGACTTTGCAGCCATAATATCTTTAAAATTCGGATATCTAGGTTCTACACCTCCAGCAGTTACTGATATAACACAATTTTGTGGCATTTTTACTTTTTCGGATCCCTCTGATGTTTGCCTAGTAAGTGATACATCGTCACCAATTTCTATAGCTTTAACATAAGATATACAATCTAAGTTCAAAAATCTTGAAACTTGTTGTGGTACTGTTCCTGAATAACCATCAGTAGATTCGGTACCAAAAATAACAATATCTGCGTTGGTTGTTTTTGCGAGTTCACTTAAAACATTAGCTGTCATTAAAGAATTAGCGCCTTTTAAAGAGTCATCATCTACATATAATGCTTTATCTGCACCCATCTGTAATGCTTGTTGTAAGCCTTTCATAGTTCCTGCGGGACCCATGGAAATAATCGTTACTTCAGCATCGAACTTTTCTTTTAACTGAAGTGCAACTTCAATGCCGTACCTGTCAGTGTCATCTAAAACTTGTTCTTCAGGCCGAACGATAATTCCGTTGTCATACGACGTTTCGTTTGCTGGATCCGGAATCTGTTTAGCGCATACAGTGATGTTCATAAATTTTATATTAATTAGAATTAATTATTACCGATATTTATTTCAGACAAAAATTCTTTCATAAAGTTTTGAAGTTTTACTTTAGATTTCTCAGCAATTTCAATTACTTCATTATGATCTAATGGATTTTCGCTTATTCCAGCGGCTAAATTAGTAACTAATGAAAAAGCTACAGTTTTTATACCTGCATGCTTGGCTACAATTGCTTCAGGAACTGTTGACATTCCAACAAGATCAGCTCCTATATTTTTAGCAAAATTTACTTCTGCAGGTGTTTCATAAGAAGGACCAGTAAACCAGGCGTATACACCAGTTTTAAACTCAAAATGATTTTCCGCTACTTTTTCTGCTAACGTCAACAATTCAGAATTGTACACTTCAGACATATCTGGAAATCTTGGTCCAAATTCTTCTAAGTTTTTACCAATTAATGGATTATCACCAGTTAAATTAATATGGTCAGTAATCGCAACAATATCACCAGGGATATACTCTGAAGAAATCCCTCCAGCGGCATTCGTAAGTATTAGAGTTTTTGCACCTAGCATAATAAAAGTTCTTATTGGGATTACTAATTCTTGAATAGGGTAACCTTCATAAAAATGAGCACGACCAGAAAGAATTGCAGTTATTTTTCCCTCAATATCTACAATACTTAATTTCCCAGAGTGACCTTCGATAGAAGGTTGTAAAAAATTAGGTATTTCAGAATAATTTAATTGATATAAGGGTTTAAAGTTTTCTTCAAAACCACTCATTCCAGATCCTAATACAATCACAGATTCTATGGTTTTTCCTTCAATGATTTCTGAGATAAACGCTTTAGACTCTGTTATTTTTTCAATCATTTGATATTAGGTTAATAAGTTAAATTTGATTTAAAAAGCTTTTACCTGGAAATATATTATCTAATTCAAAAAAATCACATATCGTTGAAGCTACATTATAGAAACCTTCAAGATCACCAATATATTCGGCTTTACAATTTTTTTTATAAGCAACCATCGGCACGTATTCTCTTGAATGGTCTGTTTTACCGTCTGTTGGATCTGTACCATGATCACCTGTAAAAATTATTAGGTCGTTTTCGCTCATGACATCTAAAATTCTTTGAATTTTTTTATCAATAAGCTTTAATCCTTCATAATAACCATTCGGGTCTTCTCTGTGGCCATACAGCATATCTAAGTCAACTAAATTAACAAAAATAAAATTATGGTTACCACTTTTTGCTTCATCATAAAGGTATTCAAGTCCATTTGAATCACCCTCAGTATGAACAGCAGTTGTTAAAAACATTTCTCCAAATAAATCACTGATTTTACCAATTCCATATGTAGATAGATTATTTTTGTATAAATAACTTAGGATTGTTTCACCTGGGGGATTCATACCAAAATCTTTTCTATCATAAGTTCTTACAAAATTGTCATATTCCCCAATAAATGGTCTAGCTATTACTCGTCCTATATTGTATTGATCACAATATTTTCTTGAAATCTCGCATATTTTGTAAAGTTTCTCTACAGAACAAATATTTTCGTGAGCGGCAATTTGAAAAACTGAATCTCCAGAAGTATATAAAATTAATTTTCCCGATGATAGATGCTCTCTTCCCATTTCTTTTAATATTTCAGTACCTGATGCATGTTTGTTGCCTATGAATTCAATATTTGCTTCTTTTTGAATTGAATGAATTAAATCCTGTGGAAATCCGTCAGGATAAGTTGAGAAATCTTCTTCAGTTATTAAACCTGCAAGTTCCCAATGTCCAGTAGTTGAATCATTTCCAATTGACTTTTCAGAAAGTCTTCCAACAGTAGCAATATGGTTAGTATCCATATTTTTTACTTCAGTAATTTTTCCAAAACCTAACTTTTCCATAGTTGGTAAATTGACACCACCTACAGCATTCGCAACATTTGAAAGAGTATTTGTTCCTAAATCACCATATGTATCCGCATCAGGTGCTTCACCAACACCTAAAGAATCAATAACAACAAGAAAACATCTTTTCATTAAGTTGTACCAAAAAGCCTATCTCCCATATCTCCAAGGCCTGGAACTATATACCAACTTTCGTTAAGTTTTTCGTCGATATTACTTGTTATCAATGTAATATCTGGATGCTCTTTTTTTAACCGTTCAATACCCTCGGGGGCAGAAATAACAGTTAGAGCAATAATATCTTTTGGTTTTTGTTCCTTTACTTTATCAATGGCAAAAGATAGAGAACCTCCGGTAGCAAGCATGGGTTCTAATATAAAAACGTTTTTGTTATTTAAATCTGGTAAATTTTCATAATAATATTCTGGTTCTGCAGTTTCTTCATTTCTTTGAACACCAATATACCCAAATGAAACATTTGGCAAAAGCTCTTTAACTCCATCCATTAAACCCAGTCCAGCTCTTAGTACGGAAATAGCAACACTGTCGTTTTCTACTTCATAACCCTTAGTATCTACTAATGGTGTAGTTATATTTTTTTCTTTCAATGAAATATTTTTAGTACCTTCAATAAAAAGTAAATATGAAAGTTTGGTTGCGTATGCTCTAAATTCTTCACTATTGGTATTTTCATTTCTGAGTATTGTTAAATAGTGACTTTTAAGTGGATGAGATAATTCAATTACTTGCATTAAAAATTAGGTTAGCAAAACATTAAATCTTTTCTAGTTATTTTTGATAAGAAGTTAATCTAATAAAAGTACATTTTATGCTCTACTTAATGTAATATAATGTATTGCTATTTAAAAAAAGGAAATTAATGCCTGTAAAGATAAGACTTGCACAAAGAGGTAAGAAAAAGAATAGAACTTACAGAGTAGTTGTTGCCGATTCTCGCTCACCAAGAGATGGAAAGTTTATTGAAGACTTGGGCTACTATGATCCGCATCATAACCCTTCAAAAGTTGAAATTAATGTTGATAAAGCTGTGTCATGGTTAGACAAGGGAGCTCAGCCATCAGAGCGTGCGAAAAAATTATTAGAAATTTCTGGGGCATGGGCTCAGTGGAGATCATCAAAGGGAGAAGTTGTGTCTATTCCTGCTCCTCCAGCAGAAAAAGTTAAAAGCAGTTCAAAGGCAAATAAAAAGAAAGAAGAAGCTACTCAAGAAGAAACTTCTGAAGAATCTTCAGAAGACACAGAAGAGGAATAATTTATGGCAGCAGGTTCAATTGTAAAAAACGTAGTTGAATATATTGTTACGCAAATTGTGGAGGACACCAAGTCTGTGAAAGTCGACATTGCAGATTCAGATGATGAAAATGTAACAATTGAAGTTAGAACTTCTCCAGATGATATGGGAAGAGTTATTGGTAAAAGAGGAAGAGTAGCTAGAGCGATTCGTACAGTAGCTCAAGCAGCAGCAGATGAAGAAGGTCTTCAATCTAGCGTAGAATTTATTGACTAATAATACTTTATATCAAGTTGCTAAATTAGGTAAACCTCACTCACTTAGGGGATTTCAATATATAAACATAGACAATTTTTTTAGAAGGTTTGACTTAAGCAATATATCAATGCAAGTTGGTAATGAAGAATTAATAGTTGAGAATTTTAAAACCCACTTAAAAGATAGAAATCTAATTAAATTTAAAGATTTTGATACTATTGAGTCAATTGAGAGATTAAGGGAAAAGGTTGTCTCTATTTCAGATAAATATAAAAATGATTTTCTAAATGATAGTAAATTACCTTGGCCTGGTTTTTTTATAAATAAAAACTTAGGTAAATCAGATTTAGTTTTACTTGGGTTCTATTATTCTCAAAACTTTACATTTTGCAAAGTTTCTAATTTAACTGATTTTCCAATTCCTTATAATGATAAGTTTTTTTCATATCAGAATAATCAACTTATTTTAATTAATGACAACCTAACTGTTTAACCAGTCAAAAATTAAATTACTATATGTATCTTTTACCATATTTTCTGGATGCCATTGAATACCAATAGCATTCCATTCATTAGTAGTTTCAATTCCTTCAATCAAACCATCATTTGATTTTGCAGTTATTTTTAAATCTTCACCTAATTTATCAATACCTTGATGATGTATAGAATTTACCATTATGTTTTTTTCTTTAATTATTTCAAATAGTTTTGAGTCTTCATAAACTTCAATATCATGAATGTGAGATCGAGCATCTTCGAATGGTTTATCGTGCTCAATTTCTTTAAAACCTGAATCATTAAGATCTTGATATAAAGTACCATTTTTATAAACATTCAATAATTGATGTCCTCTACATATTGCAAGAGTTTTGACGTTGTTTTCTTCTGCAGATTTGAGTAGATTCAATTCAGTAAAATCTCTATTGTCTGATATTCGAATTGTTTTAGAATCAATTTTTTGGTTATACCTTTCTGGGTTTATATCTCCACCTCCAGAAATTATCAAAGCATCAAATTTTGAAGCATCAATTTCAAGATTATCATTTTGTGGACCAATAACTATTGCAGTATTCCCAAATTTGTTACATAAGTTTATAAAATCATTGTTTATTACAACACATGGAATATTTCCAGGTGCCATTTGGACATCTTTTATCCCAGTTGAGATTCCAATTAATTTATTCATTTACAAAAATACATTGAACTTCCACTGACACATTAAGTGGTAAGCTCGCAACTCCAACAGCAGACCGTGTTGACTTTTCTTCAAAATATTCTGCAAGCTTATCCGTAAAACCATTCAATACTTTTGCGTGATCTTGAAAATCATTATCAGCATTTACGAATCCTAATACATTTACAGGCTGTAGATTTTTAATTTCACCATTTGCTAAAAGTGTAGATATAGTTAATTCAGCACATAGGGAAGCAGCTTCATAACCATCTTCTATTGATACCTCAGAAGGTATCTTTCCTTGATATTTTTTCTTTTCAGTAAATGGAACGTGGCCAGATGTATATATGTAATTTCCAACTTTTTTATATGTTACATAATTTCCAATAGCCGACGGTGCAACTGGTAATTCTTTATCCATTATCTAGTAAGTTTCCTATTAAATCTACAACTCTATTTGAATATCCCCACTCATTGTCGTACCAGCAAACTACTTTTACATGATTCCCTTCTAGTAACTGAGTAGACGAAGCATCGTATATACTTGAGTGCGGATTGTTCAAAATATCAGTAGATACAAGAGGAACTTCTGAATACTCTAATATTCCATTTAACTCATTATCTGCTGCATACTTTACTGCCTTATTGATATCATCTATAGAGACTTTTTTTTCTAATTCAACGACAAGATCAACTACGCTTCCATCAGGAACTGGTACTCTCATAGCCATTCCATCTAATTTACCATTAAGTTCTGGAAGAACCATACCAACAGCTTTTGCTGCACCTGTTGATGTAGGGATAATATTTTGAGTTGCACTACGTCCTCGTCTAAAGTCACTATGGGTAGTTTCAGCTAATGCCTGATCATTAGTATATGCATGTACAGTTGTCATCAATCCGGATATAATTCCAAAGTTATCATCTAAAACTTTTGCTATAGGAGCTAAACAGTTTGTAGTGCAAGATGCATTTGAAACTATTTTATCTTCAGGCTTAAGATCACCATCATTGACTCCGAGGACTATTGTCGCATCTATATCGTCTTTTGGAGGTACAGTTAGTAATACTTTTTTAGCTCCAGCATCAAGATGCTTATTTAATGATTCACTATCTCTAAATATTCCAGTTGATTCAACAACAACATCAACATCCATTTCTTTCCAAGGAAGCTCCGCAGGGTCTTTAATTGAAGTCAATTGTATAGTCCTATCATCTACAATTAATTTATCCCCAGCTACGCTGACATTTCTATCTAATATTCCCATTACTGAGTCATGTTTAAGCAGATATGCAAGATTTTCATAGTTCCCTAAATCATTGATTGCCACAACATTTATATCAGAATCATTTTCTACAATAATCCTTAGAATTGATCTACCAATTCTTCCAAAACCATTTATAGCTATGTTACCCATTTAGAGTTCCTGTCCCAATCGTTTAATAGTGTCTATTATTCTTGCAGCGTAACCCCAACCGTTATCAAACCAAATTATTAATTTTATTTTCTTATTATTAATACCCATTGTAGCAAGACCATCTATCAGTCCAGAAAATGTGCTTCTGACTACATCAGACGAAACAATTGGGTCATATGTAATTCCGATTATATTTTTTAACTCATTTTCTGAATAGTTTTTTAGCAGATTGTTAATTTCTTCAATAGTGGTTTCTTTTCTAATATCTATTGTTAGGTCTACTGTACTTCCATCAGGAATCGGAACTGTCATTGATGAGGATGCTATTTTATTTTTTAGAAAAGGAAGTACATTTACAATTACTTCTGATGATTTAGTAATACTAGGTATTATATTTTCGCCAGCGGCCCTATTTAGTCTGAATCCTTCACCAGCTACATCAGCTAATCTGTTTGAGTTCGAATATCCATGCACAGTTGTTAAAAAAGCTCTTTCTACGCCAACGTCTTTATCTAATGCTTTTAGTATTGGTGCAACAGCATTTGCAGTATTTGATCCTAGAGAAAACACATTTGATTTAAAATCAATATTTTCATCGTTTGCACCAGGTATAAAAATTTGGATATCTTTAAAATTATCTGGTGTAGAGGCAACTATTACTTTTTTACACCCTTTTGATAAATGTACATCAACTTCTTTTTTTGTTTTTGGTTTACCAGTTGCAAGTATTACAACATCTGTTCCAATTTTCACCCATTCAGCTTCATCTCCATCTTTCCAAGAGTTAAATATGATTTCTTTGTCATCTACAACAATGCCTGTTTCTGTTTCATGAATTTCAGCATTCAATTTTCCATATATAGAGTCATATTTGAGCAAATAAATTAGGTTTTTTTTATCAGCAGTATCTGATATTGAGACTATGTTAATGTCTTTGTCTCCCAATGTCTGTCTGAATAGGTCTCTACCTATTCTTCCAAAACCAACAAGTGAAACATTTGTCATCAACCCTCACAAAACTATTGATTAATTGTTGTTACAATCAACTAATAATATACCTTAAAAACACTAAGTATGAGAGAATTAAGAAGAAATATTCACGATTCAATTTTTGGACCTGAACCAACTGAAGATTTGCTTTCTAAAGCATTCGATAGAAAAATAAATTATTTTGGAAATACAATAACTTACAGCCCAAAAGTATTCATACCACTTACAACAATGTGTAGAGATAGTTGTGGATATTGCACTTTTGTTAAATCACCAAATGAAGGTGGAACATATTTAAACGAAGAAGAAGTTTTAAGTATTGCAGGTGCAGGTGATGAAGCAGGATGTTATGAGGCTTTATTTACATTAGGGGATAAGCCAGAATTAAAATGGGACTTTGCGTTGACTCAACTCGAACAACTTGGATTTTCTTCAACTCATGATTACTTGATCAGTTCAATGAAAAAAGTAAATGATACGTTTAAATTATTTCCACATGCAAATCCCGGATTGATGAGTTTTGAAGAAATAAAAGAGTTAAAAAAATATTCACCATCCGGCGGCTTAATGATTGAAACATTTTCAAAAAATATATATGATAAGGGACAAGCTCATTACAAAACTCAAACAAAATTTATCGATCTTAGAATGGAATCTCTAGAAAATGCTCTAAAAGCAAAGTACCCAGTAACTACAGGGCTTCTTTTAGGACTTACTTCTACTAAAGATGAAGTGGTAGATGATATAACAAACCTCATTTTATTAATACAAAATAATATGGCTATTCAAGAGATTATCCTTCAAAATTTTAGAGCTAAAAAAAATACTATTATGAAGAATAATTCTGAAATTACAAATGATTTATTTTTAAGAATAATTGCTACCACTAGAATATATTCTCCTTCTCATATTTCAATTCAAGTTCCACCTAATTTGTCGCCAGACATAAATTTGTTTCTAAAAAGTGGGATAAATGATCTTGGTGGAATTTCACCATTGACTATAGATTGGGTAAACCCAGATCACCTTTGGCCAAATATTGATAAATTAAAAAAAGATACTTCAGTAACTGGTCAAGTACTTAAAAAAAGACTCCCAATATATCCAGAATTTATAAAAAAAGAATGGTTAAATGACGAAATTTTTGAAAAAGTTAATAATATTATTGATACAGATGGTTACCCAAAAGACTCACATGAATGAAAATATTTCTTTTTTAAGAATAAGACCCTGCGATAACAATAATGAAATCTATCTAAATTCTAGACGAAAAGAGGGCACATCTGCTTTTTTAATTAAAAGTGAATTAGATCTTGATATTAGTAAAATTCATAAAAAAGATTTTCAAACTTTGTCTAAAGATGTATCAGTAGATTCTGATTGTTGGATAATTAAGGATAATAATTGGGAAGACTTTAAGGATATAAATCCCAAAAGAATTGTTTATGATTTTAAAAATAACAAAGAAATTTCACTTGAAGTTATTGATAGATTGAAGCCCTACACTATATTGATATCAGATCCTTTAGATATTAATTTTTTAAAAGGAATAAACACAAAAACTAAATTTATAACAACAGCATACGTAAACACTATTGACGAAGCACTAGGTTACATTAAAAATGGAATTTCTGATTTGTTGCTGAGAGATTGGAGTTCAGCACAAATTGATGAATTACAAAATATTCAAGGTTTTAATTTTTACGAGAGAACATTACTATCTCCAGTTTTTTCAATTGATGAAGCAAGGAAAGAATTCACTAAAGAGCGTTTCTTTAGATATTTAAACACAAGAAACGTAAGAGGATTTAGAAGGGAGAAAACCAATTGGTATCCTGGTAGCGGAAAAGACATACCTCAGTTAAACAATTTTGTATATAACAATAAAAGCCAAATAAAACATTTCGATATAGATGAGATTCTAAATAATGTATTAAATGGTTATCAAATTAATGATGATGAATTAAATCTTTTATTTAATACTGCTGGTGAAAAAATAAATGATATCGCTGATGTTGCAAATCAATTAAATTTCCTTAAAAATGGCAACAAAGTAACTTTTGTTAAAAATAGAAATATTAACTATACAAATCAATGCTATTACAAATGTGGTTTCTGTGGATTCTCAAAAGGTCCAAAAAGTTTAAATCTTAAAGAAAAACCATATTCTATTGATATAAAAGAGGTAGTAGATAGAACCGTTGAAGCTTTTGAAATGGGAGCTTCCGAAGTATGTCTACAAGGAGGAATACATCCTGATTACACAGGTGAATTTTATTTAAATATGGTAGAAGAAATAAAACAATCAATCCCAGAAATGCACATTCATGGATTTACACCTTTAGAAATATGGCAAGGTGCTGAGACAATAAATTTGAGTATTGAAGATTATTTAAAACTTCTTTTTGATGCTGGTCTGAATACATTACCAGGAACTGCAGCTGAAATATTAGATGATAGAGTCCGAAAATATTTGTGTCCAGATAAGATAACGTCATCTCAATGGGCATATGTGATGGAAGTAGCTCACAGTTTAGGAATGAAGTCTACAGCAACAATCATGTTTGGACATATAGATGATGTAGAGTCATGGGTAAATCATTTCTCGCTTATAAGGAATATCCAGTTAAAAACTGGGGGTTTTACAGAAGTTGTACCCCTACCTTTTGTACATATGGGATCTCCAATTTATTTGCAAGGAAAAAGCATGCCGGGTCCTACATGGGATGAAGTTGTTCTAATTCATTCACTTGCTCGAATATATTTTACAAATGTAATTAATAATATACAGGCAAGCTGGGTGAAGCTAGGGCATGATGGTGCTGGTAAATTATTAGATGCAGGCGTAAATGATTTAGGAGGTACATTAATTAATGAAAATATTAGTAGAGCTTCTGGAGCCAACCATGGTCAAGAAACTACAGATCAGCAATTTATAGATCTAATTGAAAATTGTAATAAAACACCTGTATTAAGAAACACTCTTTATACAGATTTTAAAAATCCTAAAACTTTAATCCAATATTCATGAATACATATAATGTCATTACACTATTCCCTAATTTAATTGAGGAGTGGAAAAATATAGGCATTGTGAGACAAGCTATTAAAAATCAGTTGGTAAATATTCAAACTACAAACTTAAGGGAATTTGGAATTGGAGAATATAAACAAGTAGATGATGCTCCATATGGCGGGGGACCTGGAATGGTATTAATGCCTGAGCCATTAGACAATGCGATTAACTCTTCAAATTCAGAAATTAATGTTTTTCTAACACCATCAGGGGAGCAGTTGGATGAAACTCTATTAATTGAATTATTATCATTTAAGACTATAAATCTAATTGCAGGCAGATATGAAGGTTTTGATCAAAGAATCTTGGATATCCATTCAGATTATGAAGTTTCTATTGGACACACCGTCATTTCTGGAGGTGAAGTTCCAGCGATGTATTTGCTCGAAGCTTTAATAAGAAGGATTCCGGGCGTATTAGGAAATCCAGATTCATTAAAATATGAAACATTTAATGACAACAAATATGACTTTCCTGTATATACAAGGCCCGAAACATTTAAAAATCTATCTGTACCTGAAGTTTTGCTGTCTGGTAACCATAAAGATATCGAAGAGTGGAAAAAGAATAATTTAAAGGACATATAAAGTCTATTTACTTATATAATTCATTTTTGGAGTGATTATGGATCTAATCGAAAACATTGAAAAAGATTATTTAAAAGAAGATTTACCGGAATTGAAATCTGGGGACACTGTAAAGGTTAATGTTAAAGTCTCTGAAGGAAATAGAGAGAGAATTCAAACATTTGAAGGAGTTATTATAGCCATCAACGGTGTTGGAATTAACAAGACTATTACAGTTCGAAAATTATCATTTGGTGTTGGTGTAGAAAGAATATTTCCTGTACATGCACCAATTGTTGATTCTTTAGAAGTAGTTAGAAAAGGTAAAGTAAGACGCTCAAAACTTTATTATCTTCGTGATCGAGTAGGTAAATCTGCAAAAATTAAAGAAGATCGTAATTAACTAATTATTATTAAATTATTATCAAAAAACTACTTAAATTAATTTCGACAATCGTTTTAGCTGTTCTTGTAGCTACATTAGTAAGAACATTGCTAATTCAGATATATTATATTCCGTCAACATCAATGGAACCTACATTAAAAATAGATGATCGAGTCCTTGTAGTTAAAGATACAATTATGCAATTAGATATCGCTAGCGGCGATATTGTAGTTTTTTACAATAATGACTCAGAACATTCTATTAGTTTCTTTCAAGAATATATAGATGGGTTACAAATCTGGAAAATAAGTGATATAGATTCTCAAAAAAATACTGCGATTATTAAAAGAGTGGTTGGAGTAGGAGGCGATACAGTTGAAATCTTAGAAAATGGGGAAGTGTTCGTAAATAATTCCAGATTCACAATATTTGATATTGATGAAGGAGTGAACTTCAAGAGAGAAACATTTTTAATTCCTGAAAACGAAATTTTTGTACTGGGGGACAATAGACCAAACAGTCAAGACTCAAGATATATTGGAACTATTCCTATGAGAAATATTATTGGCAAAGCTACTCATTTGATTTATCCATTAGAAAACTTTAAAAAATTAGATGATTGAAGATAAAATTTGGAACAACAATCCAAGTACATACATCATCGGAAGTGATGAAGTTGGAAGGGGTTCTTTTGCTGGACCAATTGGAGCAGCTTCCGTAAGAATCAATTACGAACATATAGATTTATTACTTGACGTTAAAGATTCAAAAAAGTTATCACCAAAAAAAAGAAATCAGATATTTGAATTAGTTCATGAAAGTGAAATTGAATATTCGTATGTAGAACGTGATAATGAATTTATTGATCTTTATGGAATTAAGCTTGCAAATGAAAAAGTTTTAGAAGATTCTATTTCTTCAATATTTAAAGACGGAGATATTGTATATGTTGATCATTTTAAGATTTCCAAATTTAATGCTATTTCACTTATTAGGGGTGAAGATAATTGTAGGCCAATTGCTCTAGCAAGTATTATCGCAAAAGTTCTTAGAGATAATTTCATGATTGAAATATCAAATAAATATAACAGATATGCATTTGAAAAAAATAAAGGTTATGGAACTAAAGAGCATAGATTAGCTATAGAAAAATATGGGCTTTCAGATGTCCATCGTAAATCTTTTAATTTAATGCCCAAATAACAACAATAATTGTTAGAAAAAGAGCTGCAACTATATTCAGATAGTCTGTCTTATTTGCTTTGTAAGGTTTATTCGGATCAAATCCCATACATACATTCTAAATAGATTTGTATTAAACTTCTAGATATGACACTTGAATCGAATATTGTAAATGAGATTAAATTTTTGCAATTTAATGATGAAAATGCAATGAATGCAATTGGTGCTGATGACTGGATTAAATTGCAAGAAGAAATAGATTCGTTTGAAAATAGTGACCAAAAGTATCTGGTAATTAAACATATCAACGGAAATTATTCTGCTGGCGCTCAATTAGGAGAGACAGTAAATGCACTTATGGATGATGTCTCTAAAGCAGCTATAAAATTGTGGAATTGCAAAAAACCAATAATTTCTCTTGTTGATGGAATTGCTGCAGGTGCTGGAGCAAATATGATGCTTATTAGCGATTTTATTATTGCTACCCCACAGACAAGGTTTATTGAAGTTTTTGTCAGAAGGGGATTGGTTGTTGATTTCGGGGGATCATGGGTATTGCCAAGAATAATAGGTATTCAAAAGGCTAAAGAATTAATGATGACATCCAATGAAATCAATGGGGAGGAATTAGATAGATTAGGTGTCCTTTACAAGCTAACAAATGCTGAAAACATGGATACAGAATTTAAAAATTTAATTGAAAATCTAAATAAACAAAGTTTCATATCTATATGTATGGTTAAACAACAAATTAAAGACGGTCTAGATTTAACATTTGAAAAATCGATAGCCAACGAAACAATTAATCAAAATAGCAGGTTTCAGCATTCAGATGTAATTGAAGGTATGAATGCCTTTTTTGAAAAGAGACAACCAAATTATAAAAATACATTAGATGAATAAAATATTTGCATAAATATACATATAAGTGAATTTTTATGCAATAATTTGTACTTAAGAAATTGGAGGTTTACTAAGTGAAAACTAGAAAATCACTCCTTTTAATTTTTGTTTTAGCATTGGTAGCTGCTGCTTGTTCAACCGCTGCAACTCCATGTGATGAAGTAGAAATTACAACAGGAGAAAACGGATTACCTGATTTAGGTGGTTGTGAATTTACATTTGCTGTAGAGAATGCATATTTACCATTCAATTATATTGATGCAGCTGATGGTGAAGCTAAAGGCTGGGACTATGATGTGTTTAATCATATGGGCGAACTAATGAATTTCGTTCCTGTTTATGTACCGGCAGCTTGGGATGGAATGATACAAGCTGTAGCTGATGGACAATTTATGATTGCTGGTGACGGTATCACAATCACAGCAGAGAGAGATGAAATTATTGACTTTTCTAATGGTTATATCAATCTTGCCCAAAGAGTACTTGTAGCAGTCGGTAACGATGAAATTACAAGTATTGATGATCTTAAAAATGGAGACTATACAGTTGCAACTCAAAAAGGAACTACAAACTATGAGTTTGCTGTTGCTGAATTAGGTGAAGACAAAGTTAAAGCATTTGATGATTTTAACTTTGCTATCCAAGCTGTTATCTCTGGCGATGCAGATGCGTCTATTATTGACGAAACTGCTGGTTTAGGATATATGGGTGCAAATAAAGATCAAGTTAAATTGGTTGGTGGAGATTTAACATCTGAACAACTAGGTTTCGCATTTCCTAATGGAAGCCCGTTAGTAGATGTTGTTAATCAAGGCCTTGCAGCTATGGAAAAAAGTGGAAAACTTGCAGAAATAAATGCAAAGTTCTTTTCACCAGATTTTACAGTTACTTATGATGATATAGCAGAGTGTGATGAAGACATTCCAGCTGAATATCTTCCTGAGGATTGTGACGTATAAATAAATAATTTATTTATATATAAATTTGTAATAGGCACGGAAAACCGTGCCTATTGCTTTATTATTAGAAAAATAAATGAAAATTAAAAATTTATTCAAACCTGATAATTGGTGGTTACTGATATTGATTGGAATCATTTCTTGGATGATTTATGTCATCTTTTCTAATCCAGAATATAACAAAGCCTTCAATTTTATTCTTCCTGGTCTTTCCATAACTTTTTTATCAACAATTATTTCATTTGTAATTGCATTATTTTTGGGCTTGATATCAGGAATTGGGCGTATTTCTAAAAATAAAATTGCAAGTACGATTTCCAGAACTTATATAGAATTTATAAGAGGTGTACCTGTTCTGATTTTAATTTTTACTATTGCATTTGTTGTAGTTGTAAGAGGTGCTGAATTCTTCAACATTAATAATGGGAATGTTCCTATGCTTGTAAGAGCAATAATTGCCTTATCAGTATTTTACGGTGCATATATTGCTGAAGTCTTTAGAGCTGGTATAGAATCTGTACCTGTAGGTCAGAGAGAGGGTGGGGCATCTCTAGGTTTAACAGACAGGCAAGTTATGAGATTTATAGTCTTACCTCAAGCTTTTAGAAATATGCTTCCAGCTTTAGGAAATGATTTCATATCAATGATGAAAGACTCTTCTTTGTTATCAGTTCTAGCTGTTGAAGATTTAACTTACAGAGGAAGATTGTATTCAGGAAGTACATTTAGATTTGCAGAGACATATCTTGTACTTACTGTTTTATATTTGATAATAACTTTGATACTATCAGGACTACAGAGAAGGCTTGAGAATAGACTTGAATCTAAATAATCAATCAGATAGAAACAAAGTACTTGAAGAATATTTAATCTATATCAATAATGTGAAAAATTATTCACAAAATACAATCAAATCATACAACTCGGACATAAAACACTATTTTGAAAATACAGAAAGTGTTGGAGAATTCTCGAGTTATCTAAAACATTTAAACAAGAATAAATATTCAAAGACTTCTATTAATCGTAAAATCACTTCAATCAGGACTTTCTTATCTTGGGCTGTTGACAATAATTACTTTAATCAAAACCAAATAAAAATTGTAAATAATTTAAAAGTAGAGAAAAAACTGCCAAATGTTTTAACTTCATCATATATAAATAGACTTCTAGACAATCTTCCTGAATCTTCTGAAAAAGATATAAGAGATAAAGCAATTTTAGAATTAATGTATTCATCTGGTCTGAGAGTCAGTGAAGTTTCAAATTTAACTTCAAACAGTATTAACAAAAATAATTCTATAAGAGTTTTAGGTAAGGGGAGTAAAGAAAGAGTTTTACCTATGACTAAAAGAGCATATGTTAGTACAAAAAAATATATTGAGAATTCAAGGCCAAAATTTGAGAATGATAAGTCAAAAAATTATCTTTTTCTTGGTGTAAGAGGAGGCCAATTAAGCGACAGAGAAATTAGAAGGATCGTTAAATTTAGAACTGGAACATTTCCACACAGCATTAGGCATACTTTTGCAACGCATTTATTAGAGGGCGGTGCTGATTTGAGAATAGTTCAAGAACTACTTGGTCACAATGACCCTAGTACAACACAAATTTATACTCATGTATCTAAAAAGCAACTCCAAAAAAAATACAAACAATCTCATCCGAGGGGTTGAATAATATCTTTTTGATATTAGAATTCAAATGAAAATAGACACCATATTTGCAAGTTTCCTTGGTGAACGAAAGTTTGGAAACCGCTTAGGCAAGGAATATGGGATGTATTAACCAAAGGAGAAATATTGAGTACAACAATGAAAGACCTGCTTGAAGCGGGCGTACATTTTGGTCATCAAACACAAAGATGGAATCCCAAAATGGATAAATTTATCTACGGAGCTAAAAGTGGTATTCACATTTTAGATCTCAGAATCACTTATGACGCTATTGAACAAGCTCAGGAATATGTACAAAAGTTAGTTGCAAATAGTGGAAAAGTTTTATTTGTAGGAACTAAACCACAGGCTCAACAAGTAATTGAAGATCAAGCAATTCGAGCTGACATGCCTTATGTGAATTTTAGATGGTTGGGTGGTATGCTCACAAATTTTAAAACAATTATAAAACGGGTAGTTTATCTAAAGGAATTAAAATCTTTAGAGTCTTCAGGTGAAATAAACGCATATACAAAATCTGAAAGATTAAGGATTAAAAGAGAAATCGAAAAACTTACTAAATCAATTGGCGGAATTGTAAATTTAAACAAACTTCCGGATGCAATTTTTGTCGTAGATCTCTCAAATGAATCTACAGCCATTACTGAAGCTCAAAAATTAGGCATTCCAGTTATTGGTTTAGCAGACTCAAATGTAAATCCTGAAGGAGTTGAAATTGTTATACCTGGTAATGACGATGCAATTAGATCAATCGAGTTAATTGCTTCAGCAATTGCTGACGCTTGTCTTAAAGGTTCAGGAAAAAGAAGTGAAGTTGAGAATAAGGAGAAAGAATAATGTCAATTTCAGCAGCTGATGTAAAAAAACTACGTGATATGACTGGTGCTGGAATGATGGATGCCAAAAAAGCTCTGTCTGAAAGCAATGGAGATTTTGATAATGCTGTTAAGTATCTTAGAGAAAAAGGCTTAGCAGACTCGAAAAAAAGAGCTGATAAAGAAGCCAACCAAGGAACTATTGGTGACTATATACATTTTCAACAGGATAGAGCTGTTGCTGGTGTACTAGTCGAACTTGCATGTGAAACAGATTTTGTTGCTAAATCAGATGAATTTAAAAACGTTGCTAAGCAAGTAGCAATGCATATAGCAGCTCTAAAACCTGAATTTTTAGATGTTGAAGATGTTCCCTCAGAAAGAATTGAGGAAGAAAAAGAAATTATTAAAAAGCAATCCGAAAATGAAGGAAAGCCAGCAGATGTTATAACAAAGATTGTTGATGGAAAAATTTCATCTTTTTACAAAGATTATGTTTTGAATGAACAAACATTTTGCAATCCAGAATTTTATGAGGGTCAAGTTGGTACAATGATTGAAGAGCTATCTGGAAAATTAGGTGAAAAAATTTACATTAAGAAATTTTCGAGAATTGAGGTTGGTACTTAATAATGAGTAGGGTTCTACTAAAACTTTCTGGAGAATCCTTTTCTAATCCTGAAACTAATTTTGGAATTGAACCAAAGGTAATTGAAAGAATCGCTTCTGAGATAACAGCAGCTAATAATGAGAATATTCAAATAGGTGTTGTTGTAGGCGGTGGTAACTTTTTTAGAGGCGTACAAGAATCTGCAAAAAATATGGCACAAGCAAATGCAGATTACATGGGAATGTTAGCAACAGTTATAAATGCTGTTGCTTTAAAAGATGCTTTAGACAAGAACGGTACACAAACGCGAGTCCAATCCGCTATAACCATGACAGCTGTTGCAGAACCTTATATTAGACTTCGAGCAATAAGGCATCTTGAAAAAGGTAGAGTTGTTATTTTTGCAGCAGGTACAGGTAACCCATATTTTACAACTGACACAGCGGCTTCACTTCGAGCAGCAGAAATAGATGCGGATTTAATGCTGAAATCAACCAGAGTTGAAGGTGTTTTCGATAAAGATCCAGAAGTTGAAGAGCAAGCTGAGCTTTATAATGAAATTTCATATAAAGATGTGGTCTCAAGCAAATTAAAAGTTATGGATTTAACTGCAATAACACTATGTGAAGAAAACGAAATGCCCATAAGAGTATTTGATGGTACTAAAGAACAAAATATTTACAAAGCCATTACAGGTGAGAAACTAGGAACTTTAATACAATAATGAGCGATATAATTATAAAAGATATTGAGCAAAAGATGATTAATTCATTAAATCACTTGGTAGATGAATTTTCAACGATCAGAACCGGCAGAGCAAATCCATCACTAGTCGATAAATTAAATGTAGAATACTACGGAACTAAGACACCACTTCAGCAATTAGCAACTATATCAGTACCAGATCCAAAGCTATTAGTAATACAACCTTTTGACAAAACAGCTCTAGAAGAAATTGAAAAATCAGTTTTAAATGCAGATATTGGATTAAATCCAACAAATGATGGAGAAGTAATTCGTATACCAATACCACCTTTATCAGAAGAAAGAAGAAAAGAACTTGGTAAAGTAGCTTCTAAATCATCAGAAGATGCAAAAGTTTCAATACGATCACACAGAAGATTTGGCATAGATGAAATTTCCAAATTAAAAGATGAAAATTCTGCTGATGAGATAAAAAGATTAGAATCAAAAGTACAAGAGTTAACTGATAAGTATGTAAATAAAATTGATGAATTACTTTTGATAAAGCAAAATGAATTACTTGAGGTTTAAAAAACTATTTCAATCAGATAATGATGGTACGTTTTGGCCTGGATACATTGAGCTTCCTGATGAAAATGATTTATCTCAGACAAGTAAAGACCAAGAAAATCCTTCATTTTTCTCATCGAATCCAAGAGTTGTGACTGGTTTAGCATTGATAGTTATTGTTGCTGTAATGTTTATTAATAAAACTTCAGCACTAATTTTGTTGGTTATCGTTGGTCTTCTTGCTACTAAAGAATGGTTTGATATGTTCGAATATGAAACAATACTTCCTTATCCGTTACTACTATATGCAGCTCTTGCTCCTTTGTTTGTGGCATATTTTTTTGGTTTAAACAATTTTCACATTCCATATTTAATTTTTCCTATAGGTGTAATTGTTTACACAGGAACTTTTATAAATTATGGAGTCTATGATAAATTCGGAAGCTCATTTTTGTTTCTTATTTGGTTTGGAACAGGTTTAGCTTCAATTGGCTATTTTTTAAATAATTTTGGGCCATTATTTACTTTTCTTTTATTAATTTCAATATCAATTAATGATGTTGCTGCCTATGAGTTTGGTAGGCGATATGGCAAAAAGAAGCTTTCAGAAAACATATCACCTAACAAAACAGTAGAAGGCTTTGCAGCCGGATTATTTGTTGGATCTATTTTTGTTTTCTTTGTTTTAAATTATTTTTTAACTGTTACCTTAACGCAAAAAATATTAATTTCTATTTTGTTCGTGTTATTTGGGACTTTGGGAGATTTGTTTGAATCAAAAATTAAACGATCTATTGAACTTAAAGATACAAGCACTTTGTTGCCAGGTCATGGTGGTGTATTAGATAGAATTGATTCACAATTATTAAGTTTTCCAATTCTTGTTCTATTCGTTCATTTTTTAGATTTAATCCAATAAGTGTAATAATTAATATATGAATGCTATTTTAACTATTTTATTGCTTACATTGTTTGTGGTACTTCATGAGCTTGGTCATTACATTTCTGCAAGAAGATCAAAAATTGCAGTATCTGAATTTTTTGTTGGTTTTGGCCCAAAACTATTTTCTTTCAAAAGAAACAATACTGAATATGGCTTAAAGGCTATTTTGCTGGGTGGATACGTAAAGATACCAGGAATGGATGAAAACGAACCTGTATCAGACTATAAAAATGACGAATTGTTTCATACTGCATCTTGGACTAAAAAGCTTTATATTGCCTCTTCAGGAATATTGGTCAATTTTTTTCTAGCATGGATAATTTTATTTTCTATATTTGCTTTTTATGGGATAGACCAACCAACGCTAGAGGTAGCTACAATTGGAGAATCAATAAGCAATCCAAATGATGATGCTCCATCAAAAAAAGCAGGTTTGATTCCAGGAGATATAATTTATTCATTTAACGGTTCAGAGGTACAGAGTTGGGAAGAGTTAGTTTCAATTATCGAAGTTAATCCAGATAAAAATGTATCGATAGGATATATTCGAAATTCTCAAATGTACTTAACTACAACTATATTAGAGTCAAGACTCGTAAACAATGAACTCTCAGGTTACTTAGGGGTCTCACCTGTTTTAGAAAAACAAACTCTTGGTTTGCTACAAGCCATACCTGCAACAACTCTTATAGAAATTGATATGACTAAGGCAGCTATTGAAGGGATTTTTACATTATTTAACCCATCTACTCTTGAAGCTTTACTTGGTACTTATACAGGCGAAGATGTTCCTGATGAAGTAAGACCGTTGAGTCCAATTGGTTTAGCACAAGCTGGAAACCAAATAGCTGAGGGAGGTTATGTAAATTTATTTAGTTTGCTTGCTTTTGTTAATATTTTCTTAGCTGTTTTTAATTCGATACCGTTAGTTCCATTAGATGGTGGAAGAATTGTTTTAGCGTTGTATGAAGGCATTACAGGTAAAAAAATAGAAGATAAAAAATTATATCCAATAGCTGCTCTTGTAATTTTTATCTTTGTATTCTTAGGAATAACAGCATTTTATCTTGATATTACGCAGCCAATAAGATTATGAAATTTCATAGAAGAAAAACACGACAAATTCAAATAGGTAAAGTTGGAATTGGGTCAGATTTTCCTATATCTGTTCAATCTATGACTACAACAAAAACTAAAGATGTTGAATCTACGCTCTCGCAGATTTACGAACTTGCTTCTAATGGTGCAGATATCGTAAGAGTAACTTGTAATGAAGTAGATGCTGCTACAGGGTTGGTTGAAATCACACAAAGAAGCCCGGTTCCAATAGTTGCTGATGTACACTTTCAATACAAACTAGCACTTGCAGCTATTGATGCTGGTGTTAATGGCTTAAGACTTAACCCTGGAAACATTAGAAAAGAACAACAGATTAAGGAAGTGGCCAAAGAAGCTTTGTCAGCAAACATACCAATTAGAATTGGTGTTAATGGCGGGTCTCTTGATAAAGATTTACTCGAGAAATATGGTGATGCTACACCTGAAGCTCTAGTTGAATCTGCTCTAAAAGAATTAAAGTATCTAGAAGATGTTGGTTTTTTCGATATAAAAATTTCCGTTAAACATTCGAACGTACCATTAATGATTGAATCATATAGGCTTTTAGCTGAAAAAGTAGATTACCCTCTGCATCTTGGCGTAACAGAAGCAGGACCACTACCTGGTGGGTTAATTAAGTCAACTGCAGGAATTGGAACCTTATTAAGTGAAGGCATTGGTGACACAATCCGTTACTCTTTAACAACTGACCCGGTTGAAGAAGCTAAAAGTGGAAGAGCTTTATTGGAGTATTTAGGTCTAAGAGAAAGGAACTCTTTAGATTTAATTGCTTGTCCAAGTTGTGGAAGAGCAGAGGTTGATGTTATTAAAGTTGCAGAAGAAGCACAAGATGCATTAAATAATGAAAACATTCCATTACAAGTTGCTGTTATGGGTTGCGTTGTGAATGGTCCTGGTGAAGCTAGATCTGCAGATTTAGGTATTGCAGCTGGCAAAAATAAAGGGCACTTATTTATAAAAGGTGAAGTAGTAAGAGTTGTTAATGAAAAAGAAATGGTCGATGCTTTACTATCAGAGGCAAAATTAATTATTGAACAGGGGATAGATGCAAGGCTAGCTGCTGCAGATAAAAATGCTGCAGAAATCGCACGTAAAGATGCAAACGACCTCATAAATTCTCAGGGAGATATTAACAATTTCTTGGAAAGAAAAAAATCAGTTGTGGAGATATCTTCAAATACTGATATTGAAAATTAAAACCTTTAATATATAGTCATGGTTGAAAAAATTACACCTATGTCAGAAGACTTCAACGAGTGGTACACTGACATAATTCAACAAGCACAATTGGCAGACTATTCTCCTGTAAAAGGAACGATGGTAATAAGACCATATGGCTACTCTCTTTGGGAAGGAGTTCAAGCCTACTTAGATAAAAAATTTAAAGAAACAGGTCATGAGAATGCATATTTCCCACTTTTTATACCCAACTCCTTTATTCAAAAAGAAGCGGAGCATGTTGAAGGTTTTTCTCCTGAATTAGCTACGGTCACACATGCTGGCGGAAAAGAGCTTGAAGAACCTTTAGTCGTAAGACCAACATCTGAGACAATTATTAACCATATGTTTGCAAAATGGATTAAAAGCCATAGAGATTTACCAATGTTAGTTAACCAGTGGGCAAATGTTGTTAGATGGGAAATGAGAACGCGATTATTCCTAAGAACTTCAGAGTTTCTCTGGCAAGAAGGTCATACCGCACACAAAACTCAAGAAGAAGCAACAAGTGAAGCTTTGCAAATGTTAGACATATATGCTGAATTTGCTGAAAATGCAGCCGGCGTTTCTGTTGTTAAAGGTATCAAGTCTGCTAATGAAAGATTTGCTGGTGCTACTACTACTTATTCGATCGAAGCAATGATGAAAGATAAGAAAGCATTGCAAGCAGGTACATCACATGAGTTAGGACAGAATTTTTCAAAGGCTTTTGAAATTCAATATTCTGATGAAAATAATGAGTTACAACATCCATTTCAAACTAGCTGGGGTGTTAGTACTCGTTTAATAGGAATGATTATTATGGCTCATGGTGATGATAAAGGATTACAACTCCCACCAAAATTAGCACCTACTCAATCAGTACTTATTCCAATAATTCCTAATGAGGATAGTAAATCAGTTGTATTAGAAACTGTTAATAAATTACACGAAGAATTGCGTGAAAGTTATCGAATAAAAATTGATGATAGGGATAATATTTCACCAGGTTTCAAATTCAATGAATGGGAATTAAAAGGAGTACCATTAAGAATTGAATTAGGGCCTAAAGATATAGAAAAAAATTCTGTAGTTTTCTCGAGAAGAGACGGTGTTGATGGCAAGAACTCCATATCAATAAATGAAGTATCTCAGAAATTAAAAGACAATTTAGACGACATTCAATCTAACTTACTAGAGACCTCAAAGAATTTTAGAAAAGACAATACAATCCATGTAGACAGTAAAGCAGAACTAATTGATACTTTGAATTCAACTCCAGGTTTTGTTACATGTTATTGGGATGAAAATACTTCTGATGAGATTGAAATTAAAGATTTAACCAAAGCTACACTCAGATGCTATCTCTTGGAAAATGAAGGTTCTGCCAAAGCTGTAAACAATGAGTCTGTTGAGGGTAAAAAGGTAATTTTTTCTAAAGCATATTAAAAAAGGCTTTAAATAAACTCCAATGTTTGTTACAATTACTTAGAGACAATTTAACTATGTATAGTGGGTTTCAAGCCCGCTTTTTTTATGAATGGAGGTTTATATGGTTTCTGAAAAAGAAATCTTAGAGGCTTTCGATCTATATCTAAGTGAAGAAAATCTTGAACTTTATGACCTAAATATTGTTAATTATCCTTCTATTTCAAGAGTTGAAGTTTATATAGTTAGTGATAATGAAATTGACATTGATTTAACTTCAAGATTAAATAAACAATTTCAAAGACTTCTCGAAAATATGGGTATTGAAAAAGGTTCATATGAAATGATTGTTTCAAGTCCAGGGATTGAAAGAAAACTAAAAACAAACAGGCATTTTGAATTAGCTTTGGGTGAATTAGTAAAAATTAAATTATTTGAACCTATAGAAGATGAATATGTATTAGAAGGTTACATAGAATCGTCTAACGAACAAGACATCAAATTAATTGTTAACTCAGTAGAGGTAGTAATCAATTTTTCTAATATTAAAAGTGCAAAAATTGAATTTAAGCAATTTAAAGAAAAAGTAAAAGGATAAAAATGAAATTAGGTAATGAGAGCAAACAAGCAATAGAGGCATTAGCACTAGAAAAAGGTGTAGCTGTTGAAAGCATGTATGAAGCATTAGTTTCAGCATTTAGGTCAGCTTATATGAGAATACCTGGAGCAGCTGAAGAAGCTCGAGTTACATTAAATCCAGATTCAGGAGAAGTTCTTATTTATGCACAAGAATTAGACAATGAAGGAAATGTCATTGAAGAGTGGAAAGTTGAGTTAGATGAAGACGAGTTTGGGAGAATTGCCGCACAATCCTTTAAGCAAATGATGACAACAAAAATTAGAGATGCAAAACGAGCTACAGTCCTTGATGCTTATATTGGAAGAGAAGGAGAACTTGTCACTGGTATAGTAACTCAATTTGATCCAAGATTTAATCAGACAATACTCGATCTTCAAGATGCTGAAGCAGTAATACCTGCTGGTGAAAGGGTGCCATTCGAGAGACTTGAAAGAGGCAATAGGGTCAAAGCACTGATCACAGAGGTAAGAGAAGATGCTAAAGGAGTACCTATCATTGTTAGTAGGAGTAGAGCAGAATTTGTTCAAAGAATGCTTGAACTGGAAGTTCCTGAATTGACAGATGGAACAGTTGAATTAAGAGCAATTGCTAGAGAACCAGGTAGTCGAACAAAAATTGCTGTATTTTCTAATGATCCAAATGTTGATCCTAAAGGAGCTTGTGTGGGATCAAGAGGTAATAGAGTTAGACAAATTGTAAACGAGTTAAGAGGAGAGAAACTTGATGTTGTTGAATGGAGAGAAGATAAAGTTCGATTTATAAAGGAAGCATTAGGTCCAGCAGATATTGATGAAGTTGAAATTGATGAAGATTTAAAGTCAGCGAGAGTTGTTGTCAAAGACAGCCAACTTTCACTTGCTATTGGTAAAGAAGGCCAGAATGCAAGATTAGCTGCAAAATTAACAGGTTATAAAATTGACATAGAAGGCTTAGGAGATTCACCCCAAGAAGACATAGAGGAAACAGAAGAAGCTAAAAACGAGGAAGAGTAAATGGCAAAAAAGCGAATTCATCAAATCGCCAAGGAGTTGGATATTGCTTCAGCAGATGTACTTTTTCATGCAAAAGAGTTAGGTTTTGAGGTTAAAACAGCATCATCTGGTTTAACTGAGGAAGAAGAGGAACTACTTAAGTTAGCTTTATTACCAGAAGATGAACCTGAGTCTGAGTCTGAAGTTGTCCAAGAACAAGAAGAGACAATTCAGGATGCGCCAAAAACAGAAGTTGAAGAAGTTCCTGAAGATGATGTTCAAATTATAGAGATTTCTAGGAATTCATCCCCAGAAAAAATTAGTTCTCTTATAGATGTTGATGCTACGCAAATTGTCGGTGATTTGATGGGATTGGGAATTATGAAAGCTATTGATACACCATTAGAAGATAGCGATATAGAAAAGCTTTTTGAAAAATACAATCTTATTCCTGATTTAATAGATGAAATAACAATTTCAAGAGAAGATATTATTGAATTTCAAGAATTTGAAGATGATCCAGATAAATTAAATTTAAGAGCGCCAATAATTACTGTTATGGGTCATGTTGACCATGGAAAAACTAGCTTATTGGATTACATAAGAAATGAAAAAGTTGCAGACGGTGAAGCAGGAGGTATTACACAGCACGTAGGTGCTTACAAAGTAGACGTAGGAGAATCAGGAATAACTTTTATTGATACACCTGGTCACGAAGCATTTACACAAATGAGAGCTAGAGGAGCAAACGTTACGGATATAGTTGTCTTGGTTGTTGCTGCAGATGATGGAGTAATGCCACAAACAATTGAAGCAATTAACCACTCAAAAGCTGCAAACGTACCAATAGTTGTTGCCATAAATAAGTGTGACCTACCTGAGGCCAATCCGTCAATGATTAAAGCTGAGCTTACAAAATATGAAGTAATTTCTGAAGATTTAGGTGGAGACACTCCTGTAGTTGAAGTATCTGCACTTAAAGGTGATGGAGTTGATGATCTGCTTGAAACACTTGCACTTGTAGCAGAAATAGAAGAACTAAAAGCAAATTTTAATACAAATGCTTCTGGGTATATTGTTGAATCACGAATGGAAGTTGGTAGAGGAAATGTAGCTACAGTCATAGTCACAAGAGGCACTCTAAAACAGGGTGATTTTCTTTATGCTGGACAAGCATTCTGCAGAGTGAAATCAATGTTTGATCACAATAATAAAACAGTAAAGTCTATAGAGCCGGGATCTCCAATAGATATTATAGGATGGGATGAATCACCAACTGCTGGTGACCAATTTGTTGCTGTTAAAAATCAAAAAGATGCCAAGGCAAAAGCTGAAGAAAACAAAACTAAATTAAAAGAACATGACAACTCATCATTTTCAGTTGAGACTCGAGTTAGCGATATGATGAAGCTCTTACAGGAAGGTGAGTTAAATACAGTAAATGTAATATTAAAAGCTGACACTAATGGTTCAGTTGAAGCTATTAAAGATGGTATAAACAAGTTAGCAACTGATGATGTAAACATCCAAGTTGTTCATTCAGCTGTAGGGGGAATTGTTTTATCCGACGTAGATTTAGCTAGTGCTACAGAGTCTTTAATTATTGGTTTTAATGTAAGACCTGATAGTCAGGCCAGGAATATGGCTCAAAGTAAGGGAATAGACGTAAGAACGTACAATATCATTTATGAATTGTTAGATGATATCGCTGAAGCAGTACTTGGCCAAATGACTATTAAAACTGAAGAAGCAATTATCGGAATGGTTGATGTTAAAACTACTTTCCGTGCTCCGAAAGTTGGCGTGGTTGCCGGTTCAATAGTTTCTGAAGGTAAAGTAGAACTTGATGCAAAAGCACGCTTGCTTAGAGATGGTGTTGTTATATATGAAGGAACCATAGTCTCACTTAGAAGGTTTAAAGACAATGTTGAAGTTGTCAACGAAGGTCTTGAATGTGGTATTGGTTTATCTGATTATAAAGATATAAAAGAAGGCGATACTATTGAGATACTTGGAGAAGTAGAAGTCTAGAATCAAACAATGAGTAATCAAACACGTGGTGGAAGAATAAACAGAATCAATCCTCTCATTCAAAAAATCATTTCAAGTGCACTCTTAAGAAGTTCTGATCCAATACTTAATAAAGCAACAATCACACATGTTTCAACATCTCCAGATCTTAAGAAATCAATGGTTTTTGTTTCTACATTAGATGGAAATGAAGGATCATTAAAAAATTCACTCGAAAAAAATAGAATAAAGATTCAAAAAGTATTGGGAAGAGAAATGACAACAAGAAATGTTCCTAAAATTATTTTTGAAGTAGATAATACATTTAATAATGTACAAAGAATAAACGAACTAATTGATAGGACTAAAGACAATGAGTGATCTTTTTAAAGATTTAAAAAATTCTTCTAATTTAATTACAGGTCATATCAATCCTGATGGTGATGCTTTAGGTTCTGCTTTAGCATTCAAATTGATACTTGATAGTAAGGGAGTAGAATCAGACGTTTCTTTTGATATGAAAGGTAATGTGCCTTCTAATTTAAATCATTTACCTATTGATTTAATTCTTGATAGTCCAAAAAAAAATTATGAAAACGTTTATGTTTTTGATTGTGGAAACTCAGAAAGGCTTGGGGATTTAGAAGAGATAGCATTAAATTCTGCGAGAGTCATTGTAGTAGATCATCACATCAATCCATCTTTTGGTGATATTCAAGTTATTGACTCTAATGCTGCTAGCACTACACAAGTACTGTTTAGAGAAATTCTGTCTGCAAAGATAGCTATTGATAAGAATATAGCTAACTGCCTTATGACTGGATTAATTACAGATACAGGTAGATTTCAATATTCAAATACAGACAATGAAGTATTTGAAATTGCCTCAAAACTAATGTTAAGTGGTGCTGAACTTACCAGTATTAGTGATAATATTTACGGGTCTATTCCATTGAATGCAATAAAGCTACAAAGTGAAGTGTTAAACAGGATTGAATTATATGAAGATGAAGAATTGGTTGTATCGTATGTTTTACAAGAAGATTATCAAAATTACAATATTGATTCCTCTGAAACAGACTTTTTAATTGACTCTATTAGATTGGTAAAAGAATCAAATATAGCTTTATTACTAAAAGAACAGCAAGATAAATCATTTAAAGGGAGTTTAAGGTCTCGCAATGAATTAGATGTTCAACAGATCGCTGCTTTATTTGGTGGTGGAGGACACAAAGCAGCTTCTGGATTTTCTACAAATTTAAGTATGGAAGAAATAAAAAATAAAGTAAAGAATGCAATTAATTCACAAATCTAACTTTTATTTACTAGTCAAACCAAAAACATGGACCTCTCAGGATCTGTGTACCAAATTAAAAAAAAATTTTAAATTTAAAAAAGTAGGCCATTCAGGCACCCTAGATCCAAACGCTGACGGTTTAATGCTTCTTGCTACCAATGGTTATACAAAATTATTTGATTACATAAGCAACACAAATAAAACATATAAAGTAATTGCAATGCTGGGCTACTCTTCTCCAACTCTTGACGTAGACTCAGAAATTACAAAACATGATGATATAAATGCACACCAGCTACAGACTCAAATACAAGAATTTCTTACCAATTTGGTTGGTGAGTCTACCCAGACTCCACCAATTTATTCAGCAATAAAAGTAAAAGGGAAACGATTATACAAATATGCACGTCAAAATCAAGATGTAGAAATCCCTGATAGAACAATATTTGTTGAAAGTACTGAATTGTTAGAAGTAAATGAAAATAAAGTTACTTTTGAGATAACAGTAAGTAAGGGAACATATATCAGGAGTATTGTTCAACAATTAGGTGAATACGTAAATACTCATGCAATAGTAGAAACTCTCACAAGAACAGCTATTGGTAGTTTAAATATTAATCATAAAAGTCTAAATACAAATGTTGAATCATTAAATCATAATTCAACAATAATGTCATTAGATTGGGCAGAGGTTATAAATTTACCCAAAATTGATCTAGATGTTGAAATGATTCAAACAATAAGGAATGGTCAACTTCTACCTAGAAATATGTTTTCAAATGAAGAAAATTATATAATATCTATCGAGAACAATATTGTGGCAATTTATAAACCTTTTAATGAGAAATATTACAAACCAGATAAAGTACTCGTATGAAAATATATGAAAATTTTACTTCCGACAATTATATTGATGATGATTTTCCAGCTGTGTGTATCGGTGGATTTGATGGGGTACATTTAGGTCATCAGGAACTATTAAAATATACAAAAGAATCAAGTAATTTATTTCAAATAGTTACTTTTGATACACTTCCAAAAAAATACTTCAATAATGAACATATGTTACTTACAACCAATAATGAGAAGATTGAATTATTCAAAAAATTTGAACCTAGTAATTTAGTTTTTATTAATTTTGAACATGTAATGAAGTTTTCACCTAAAACTTTTTGCGAGATGTTACAAAACAATATGAAAGCTAAAAATATTTATGTAGGTAATGATTTTAAATTTGGTGCAAACCGTGAGGGTGACGTAGATTACTTAATCAAATATTTTGGGGAAGATTCTGTACATACTATTGAAGATTATGAGCACAACAATGAAAAAATATCTTCAACCTTAATTAAGTCATTTTTGAGTGAAGGTTTTGTTGAACAGGCTAATGAAGCTTTGGGTTATGAATATTCATTAAGCGGTACCATTATCAAAGGTGATCAAAGAGGTTTTCAGATTGGATTTCCTACTGCAAATTTGAACATTGATAAGAATATTCAAATACCTAAAAATGGGGTATACAAAGTAGACGTGCTCTTAAATCGCAATCTTTATCAAGGGATTATGAATATTGGATATAAACCTACTGTATCTGAAGGTGCCAAGCAAAGTTTAGAGGTACATATTTTTGAATTTAATGACGATATTTACGGTGCTGATTTAACTGTACATTTTAAAAAATTTATAAGAAATGAAATAAAATTCTCAAGTATTGATGAATTAGCTCAACAAATATCAAAAGATATTGAAGATATTAATAAAAATTAAATAATCTCACATTAGATATAGCAGCTACTATTATTATCTCGAATGAAAACAAAGCAAGAAATTATAAAAGAATACGGTAAATCCGATACAGATACTGGTTCTGCTGAAGTTCAGGTTGCTTTATTGAGTAATAGAATCGATCATTTAACAGATCATTTGAAAACACATAAAAAAGACCACCACACAAGAAGAGGATTATTAATGCTTGTTGGTAAAAGAAAAAGACTTCTTCAATATTTACAAAACCAGGATGTTCAAAGATATCGTGATATTATAGAAAAACTTGGCTTAAGAAGATAAAAAATAGACCTTGCGTTGTTAATTGAGAGCTTTTATTGAAAGCTGACAATTAATAACCTTGGTCAAGAAAGAGGTTATATGTCGATTGATAATGTAAAAGTTGATATTGGTAAAGCAGAGATTGGATTTGAAACAGGTAAATTAGCTCTGCAAGCACCTGGTTCAGTAGTAGTTACTTCAGGTGACACAACAGTTTTAGTCACAACAGTTGCTAACAAAAGTGTTAGAGATGGAATTGATTTTTTTCCTTTGACAGTAGATGTAGAAGAGAGAATGTATTCCGCTGGAAAAATTCCTGGAGGATTTTTCAGAAGAGAGGGAAGACAAACAGAGAAAGCTATATTAGCATGTCGTCTAATAGACAGACCACTTCGACCTTCCTTTAAAGATGGATTTAGATGTGAAACCCAAATTATCGCAACAGTTTTGAGTGTTGATAATGAAAATGAATACGATATTTTAGCGCTTAATGCTGCATCATTAGGTCTACAACTTGCAGGAGTTCCTCTTGAGTCAGCAGTTGGAGCAGTAAGAATGTCTTTAATCAATGACAACTGGGTAGTTCAGGCTACAAATTCTGAATTGGAAGATTCAGTATTCGATATGGTTGTCGCAGGAAGTTTAAATCCTAAAGGTGAAATAGATATCGTAATGGTTGAAGCAGGGGCAACAGACAATGCCTTTGCCAAAATTGATGAAGGCAGTGCTGCACCTTCAGAAAATATTGTTGCAGATGGTATTGATATGTCTAAGGAATTTATTGCGAAATTAATAGAAGCTCAAAAAGAATTAGTTTCTAAGAGAGATGTTCCTGAGATCGACTGGCCTATTATTGAAGATTACTCAGAAGAACTAAAGTCACAAATCAGTGAAGCTTTTGGCTCCGATATTGAAGCAGCAATGGTTATAACAGATAGAGCTGAAAGAAGTGAAAAACAAAGTGAGCTTCAAGAGCAAGCTGTAGAGAAGTTCTTAGATGAAGAAGATGACAATACTAAAGCAATTAAATTAGCTTTTAAGTCGATCGTTAAAAACACTGTTAGAGATAGAGTTTTAAGTGGTGGTGCTAGATTAGACGGAAGAACCCCAACTGATATTAGGAATATATCTGCTGAGATAAACTTACTTCCAACTGTTCATGGTTCTTCATTATTTTTAAGAGGAGAAACACAGGTTTTGAATGTTACAACTTTAGGTATGTCAAGGCTTGAACAAATGCTAGATACTATTGATACAGTAACATCAAAAAGATATATGCATCATTATAATTTCCCTCCATATTCAACCGGAGAAGCTTATCCAATGAGAGGTCCAAAGAGGAGAGAGATTGGACACGGTGCATTAGCCGAGAAAGCATTAGTACCTGTTGTTCCACCAAAAGTTGACTTTCCGTACACCATTAGAGTTGTAAGTGAAGCAATTTCATCCAATGGATCTACTTCTCAAGCTTCTGTATGTGCATCTAGTTTGTCATTAATGGCTGCAGGCGTTCCTATTAGAGAACATGTTGCTGGTATCGCAATGGGGCTAATTTCTAAAGATGATACTTATGTTACTCTAACAGATATCTTGGGTGCTGAGGATGCTCTTGGGGATATGGATTTTAAAGTTGCTGGAACAAGAAATGTCATTACTGCCTTGCAACTTGATATGAAAATAGAAGGTCTCCCTGCAGATGTATTAAGAAAAGCATTGAATCAAGCAATGGACGCAAGACATCACATACTAGATATTATGGAAGACACTATTTCTGAACCAGCAGAAAGTCTTTCCGGTAATGCACCAAGACTCGAAACTATTGAATTACCTAAAGATAAAATCGGTGAAGTGATTGGACCAAAAGGTAAGAATATCAAGAAAATTGAGGAAGAAACCGGATGTTCTGTAGAGATTGATGATGATGGTATTTTAACTTTAGGATCAACTGAAGAAGAAGCAATAGCAGCAGGTAAAGAAATGGTTATGATGATTATTGACCCACCAGAGGCTGAAGTCGGGGCAGCATATGATGGAGAAGTTGTAAGTGTTGCAACTTATGGAGCTTTCATAAATATTCTTCCAGGTAGAGATGGGTTATTGCATGTATCAAGATTCCACTCTTCTAAAAGAGTAAATAATACTGAAGCAGTTGTATCAGTTGGGGATAAAATTAAGGTTACTGTTGATTCAATTGAAAATGGAAAAGTTAGCTTATCGCCAGTTGAAGATTTAGACATCCCAGAAGAAGCAGAAGGTGGGGATTCAAAAAATTCCCGTGATAGAAAACCTTCTAGATCCAGAAATGGTAATAGAAACGGTAGAGATAAAAAATCAGAGAATAGAGGAAAGTCTTCAAACAGAAAAAGAGTATCTTTTGAAGATGAATTTGAGAAAGGTCTCTAAGTTACTTTCTGTTTCCAGTTAGTTTAGTTGGATTTGTAGGCTCAGTAGTTACGTAGGCATCAGGAGTAATTTCTGATACAATCCTCATTACTTCCTTAAGTCTTTTTCTTGGAGTTACACACCATGCAATGGTAACTTCTCCTTGCATACCTTCTCCATTAATAATTGTTACACCAAGTCCATTTATTCGAAGTTCTTCAGCTACTTTCTCACTGTCACTATCTTTAGGTACAAAAATTCTCACAACAATATCACCAATTGCTATTGTGTTTTCAATGTAAGATCCCATAATTGTTCCTGCAGCAAACCCAAGTGCATAACCAAATATTAAAAATGGATCATTTAAATCTTGAATGACTTGAGAAATAGCAACTATCCAAATTGCTGATTCAATAAATCCTAAAATAGCACCAAATAATGGTTTTCCTTTGTTCACATATAATATTCTTAAGGTCCCAAGTGTTTGGTCAAGCAATCTCAAAAGAAAAATAGAAAGCGCTGCAATTAAGATATTCATATTCGTATTGTAAGATTTATTTTATTTTATGGAAGCAGTTAATTCTTTGTACACTTCATACATTTTTTGATATGTTTCCTCAACAAGTTGATCAATAGTTTCTTTTGTATATTTAGACATATCAATTGGTTCTAATGTATTTATGATTGCTTTACCACTAGTCATAAATTTTTTACCTCTTGGCCATATATCTCCAGTACCTGCAATTACAACAGGAAGTATTGGAATATTATTTTCTAAAGCAATATGGAATGCACCACTTTTAAAAGGTAGAAAATTATCTTTTTTTGCTCTTGTTCCCTGAGGGTAAACCATAAGTGACCATCCGTTTCTGAAAAGGGTTTTTGCCTGTTCATTAATACTTTTTCGGTCATTTTTGTCCGATCTATCAACTTTTATAAAATTAAATGCCCTTGCCGCAGTTCTAAACACAGGAAGTTTATACACCTCCTTTTTAGCCATAAATACCCATTTAATTTTAAGATATCTAAATTGCATCATCGGATCTAAATTTGATAAGTGATTTGAAATAACAACATAAGGCTGATTTTTTTTGTAATCAAAATTTTTAATTAAAGTTACTTTTGATCTAGCAGCCCACATCCAGGGAATTGTCCAGCTTTGAGCAAGGTAGTACTTTAATTTTGTGAATCTATTAAACAAACCTACAAACCATATAGAGTATGTAATTGGGATTGTGTAAATACCCATTATCAATAAATTGAACCAGGTAAGTAATTTGTTCTTCAACATGTTGTAAGTGTAATGTAGAACTATCTAGATAATAAATTATGTTGAAAAAAATAGACTTAAGAGAGAAACTAAAAAATATTTCTTTGGTCGATGCCGAGTACTCTAAGACTGTTGTAAATAGGTTACAAAATTTAATCAAAGATAAGATCGTATGTACGTACATACCACTCGAAAACGAAATTAATATCAATATGCACTTAAAGGGACAATCAGAATTGTCAACAACATGCATAAAGGATGGAGAAATAAAGATATGTATTTATGAAGAACCGTTTGAAAAAAACAGCTTTAATGTTTATCAACCAATTAATTTAAAAATTATTGACAAAGTTGATATATTTTTAGTACCTGGAGTGGGATTTGATAAAAAAGGTACTAGGCTTGGCAAGGGTAGTGGTATTTATGATCAATTACTTGCTAATCATTTAAATTCAACTTTTATTGGTATAACAGATAAAAACCATATATTAGAAGAAATTCCTTCTGAAAATCATGATATTCAGATGCATAGTTTGTTAACACACGATGAATTTATTGACATAAATTTGTAGTATCCTTTACATATGGAAGTAAGTGTAAACGTCGGATATTTCGGACCTCATATTTCAAGTGAGAAAAAATTAATTAAAGAATTGGACGAAATAGGGATTTCTTGTATTTGGACTGCTGAAGCATATGGATATGATGCTGTTACACCACTTTCATATTTTGCTGCATTGACAGATAATATACAGTTAGGATCGGGCATCATGCAAATCCCTGGGAGATCACCTGCAATGACGGCAATGACTGCTGTTACTATTGATAAACTTTCTGGTGGTAGGTTTAGGTTAGGAATTGGTGTTTCTGGACCTCAAGTAGTTGAAGGTTGGCATGGAGTTGCTTATGGAAAGCCATTAAAAAAGACGAGAGAGTATGTTCAGATAGTTAAAGAT
>QCCZ01000001.1 GCA_003281085.1 OCS155 cluster bacterium AG-349-E07 | reverse complement strand
GTTTATAAGAAGTTTTTAATTATTTTTTTAAACAATTGTGGAATGAAAAACTTATTAGAGCTATTTTGTACTTTCAAGTGCTTGTGAAAGATCCTCAATGATGTCGTCAATATCTTCAATGCCTATTGAAAGTCTTATTAGTTCAGGTGGTGAGCCCGCTGCAATAAGTTGATCTTCATCTAATTGAGAATGTGTAGTTGTTGCTGGGTGAATAGCTAAAGATCTAGTGTCTCCAACATTTGCAACATGTCTGAACATTTTTAAATTATCTATAAATTTTTGTCCAGCATCTTTTCCGCCTTTAATCCCAAAGACCACCATTGTTCCACCAGTACCTTTTAAATACTTTTCTGACAGATCATATGCTGGATCATCTTTGAGTCCAGGAAACCTAACCCACTCTACAAGATCGTGTTTAGTCAAATATTCCGCAGCTTTAATTGCATTCTCACAATGACGTTCCATTCTTAGAGCCAGTGTTTCGAGGCCACTCATAACTTCAAAAGCAGTATCTGGAGACATATTTGCACCAAGATTTCGCAAAGGAACTGTTCTCAATCTGAGTGAGTATGCAACATTTCCTAAATCACCTAGGTCATGACCCCATCTCATACCTCCATAACTGGTATCGGGTTTATCATAAAGTGGAAAATTACCATTACCCCAATCAAAACCACCTTTTTCAATCACTGCACCTGCAATAACTCTTCCATGACCCGACATCCATTTAGTTAATGAGTAGACAACGATGTCCGCACCATATTCAAAAGGTTTTAGTATGGCTGATGTTGTGAAGGTAGCATCTACAATTAAAGGAATTCCCTTTGAATGTGCAATATCTGCTAAAGCTGATATGTCAGCAACAACTAATCCTGGGTTGGTTATTGTCTCACAATAAATTGCTCGAGTCTTTTCATCAATTGCTGCTTCAACAGCTTCTAAATCAGTAATATCTACTTTTTTAGAATTTATACCATATTCTGGCAAGATATTATCAAACATTGTATAGGTTCCGCCGTAAAGTTGATTTGCAGTAACAAAATTATCCCCCTGACTCATGATGTTGATTAGTGAGTACATCACAGCAGAGGTTCCTGAGGATAATGCTACACACATAGCACCTTCTTCAAGGGCTGTTAATCTAGCTTCCAATGCTCCAACTGTTGGGTTGCCTAATCTAGAGTAAATATTACCAAACTCTTTTAAGCCAAATAGGTTTGCAGCGTGTTCGGTATTGTTAAATTGATAGGCTGTTGTTCTATAAATAGGAACTGTTATTGATCCTTCAGAATTTTCATCAGAATCCCAACCTGCATGTATTAGTTTTGAATTAAACTTCATAAATTTCTCCTTTAATTTGGAGAAGGACTTTGACTATTTAGTTGCATTTCTGCCACATCTTCAGGCACCTTGGATAGTCTTCCAGGTTGCCGAGGCCTTAACCTTCTCTTTATGTTATTAAAAATTATATCAAAAGTTTTTAAGACTTCTAAATATTTTCTATTTTTTCCCAATTTCTATCATCATGACCAAAGTGGGAAAAAAGTGTATCTATTCTATAGTTGACATTTATTAAGTCGAGTCTCTCAATAATTGCTCCAGGTTTCATGTCAAACTTATTGACAAAGTCATTAATGACATTTTCTTTAACATTTGAAGTATCAAAGGTGTTAACTGTCAATTCATACGGCTCTGCTTTTCCTATAGCATAGGACACTCTAACAAGACATTCATCAGCAAGTTTATGAAAAACAATGTTTTTTGCTAAATGTCTTGCTGCATAGGCAGCTGATCTATCAACCTTGCTAGGGTCTTTACCCGAAAATGCTCCACCGCCTACCGGTACAGATGGACCATATGCGTCTACTACAATTTTTCTACCTGTTAAACCAGTATCACCTGCTGGACCTCCTTTAACAAAAGACCCTGAAGGATTTAAATCCAATTGAAAATTCTGATTTACATGATTTTCTACAATTTCTGACACCTGATCGTAAAGTTTTTGAATATTAATCTCTTTTTTATGTTGAGTTGACACAACTACTTTTGCTTTATCTCCCCCAGTAGTTACCTGAACTTTTGAATCAAGGTCAAGCATTGGGTCTGAATTTTGTAAATCCCACAATGTCTTTTGTATATTTCTAGAAATATCAAATGTTGGAGGCATAAAAGACTCTGTTTTATTAGTTGCAAATCCAATCATTATTCCCTGGTCCCCCGCTCCTTGGTCTTCGTCTTCTTCTACTGCTGCCCTTATTTCTTCTGACTGAGGTGTTAGTTCGTTATAAATATTTAATCTATCAAGATCAAAGTCTTCAAAACTAGTTTTTATAGTTTTGCTAAGTGCTTCATGAACAATTGTTTTAATGTCTTCTGTAGAAATATTTGCAATTTCACTTATTTCTCCACCAACCATTACTAGACCGCCACCTTTTGTTCCAGTTAAAACTGTTTCTACAGCCACTCTTGATGAAGGATTATTCTCTAAAGCTTTGGTTAAAACATAATCTGAAATTAAATCTGCTATTTTATCTGGATGTCCGGGAGATACAGTTTCAGCTGTGACATATTTAAACAATTAAAACTCCTTATTAAATAAAAGGAAAAAGCCATTTTTTGTTGTAATAACCACATCAAAAAGCACCTTAGTTGGCAATCTAGGTTGCTGAGGCTTCCCTCTCTTTATGCAAAACTCATAGTAATAAAATATATTTTTTTTTCAAAGAACATATGTAAAAGTTTAAGTTACTAAGTTAGCTAACCTTCTTATATGCTTAGCGAGATAAGAAAAATTTCAAGCCTCCTTTTGTCTGTAGCTTTTTCTTCTATAGGTTTTATAGCTTCTATTACTGTCACCGTACTCGCTGCAAGAGAAGTTTCTAGCAATCCACTTTTTGTTGGTTTTCCAAATGCAGTAGGGGTAGGGGGTGCAGTCTTAGGAACTCGAATGATATATTTAATATCAAAAAACAATTCTCAACTTAACGCTCTAGCTTTTACCTTTTTAATTGGTGCTTTTGGAGGGGCAATTATGTTTTACAGCCTAATAGTTGACTCGTTTGTAATGTTATTATTTGGGGCTTTTATCCTAGGGATTGGCCAGTCAGCAACACTCCAAACTAGATACGCTGCTTCATTTGTTGCTAGTGAAAAATTTAAAGCTACTGCATTGTCTCTAGCTGTGTGGTTTTCAGTTTTTGGATCTGTATTTGGACCACGTATGGTTGGAAGTTATTCTAATTTTTTTGAAAATATATTTAACTCAGAACTAATAGTTGGTTATGTAATTGCATTAGTTGGGATGCTATTTGCAGCATCTTCTCTATTTATATTTACCTCAAAAAAAAGTATTTTAAGGAGTCCGAGTAATTTAGAAAGTGAATCAAATAATCAAAACTCTAATAAGAAAAATGGTAACTTATTATCACTACTTTTGGTTTTAAATCATTTCACAATGGTTGTAATAATGTCAGCTACACCATTACATATACAAGATATAGGTGAAACCGTTCAGCTGGTTGGAATTATTATTAGCTATCACACGTTAGGGATGTTTCTATTTTCACCCATTCTCGGAAATTACGTAGATAAATACGGATACAAAAAATTTACATATGTAGGAACAGTAATTTTATTTATAAGTTGCTTAATTACTTTTACTAATTCTGGACCTACAGCGTTAAAAATAGGTTTATACCTACTAGGACTTGGATGGAATTTTAATTATGTTGCCATTAGTGCAGCTATCTCAAAATTTTCAATCAAATACAGAACTCCCTTAAACATAAAAAGCGACTCTTTTGTTTTCTTAGGAAGTTTTGTAGCTCATACTTCTTTGGGCTTAAGCTACTTGCTAATTGGATTTAGAGGTCTATCTTTTGTAGGAATTGCTGTAAGTGTTTTTTTATTTTACAATTTAAAAAATTTAAATAAGTTAAATATTGAATGAATAAAAATTTTTCAAAAGCTGAAAAAAGTTTAATAAAAAGTGATCCAAAATTAGGCAAAGTTATTGAAAATAATGGTCATCTAATATTTTCAATCAAAAAAATAGACCCGTTTAATGAGTTAGTAAATATTGTTATTTCACAGTTCATTTCCACAAAAGCTGCCAAAGGCATTATAGAAAAAATGTTGAAACAACTCAATGAAGAAAGTTTTAAAATTTTAAGTTTCAAAAACCTTACTGTCAGTCAAATAAAAAGCCTCGGATTAAGTAAAAACAAGGCTAAGTCTATTAAATCGTTAGTGTTGTTCTTTAGTCAGAATCCAAATTCTAAAAATCTCTATAGGATGTCCGAGAAGGAACGATACGATAATCTAATTAAAATTTTTGGAATCGGTAAATGGAGTATTGAGATGTTTGAGATGTTTTGTGTTAGAAACAAAAATATTTTTTCTAGCGGAGATGCTGCTATTAGGGTCGCAATGGAAGAACTTAAAATGGTCAAAAAAACTAGCGATTTTGAGAAATATGATAAATATGCAAAAAAGTGGGACCCTTATAAAACTATTGCGTGCTTACATCTTTGGCATTTTATTGAATCTTAGGCTGAAACAAGCACATCCTTAACTGGATGTGGTATCGGGGTTGGCCTTATTTCAAGGGATTCATCTATTTCAAAATTGTCAATATTTTGAACAAATTTGTAGATTACATTTTTGTAAATATAGCTTGCAAAGAACTTACCTAAACATGTATGAGCCCCTCCAGCAAATGGAAAATAAGCTTTGTTATGATAGTTTGGATCAATAAATCTATATGGATCAAAAGCATCTGGATTGTCCCAGTACCTATCATCGTGATGTAAAAGTAATGGACTTATCGTCACATAAGTGCCTGCTTTAAGTGGGTAACTCTGAATTTCGGTATCCCTTACAACATATCTGATTGAAAATGGCACAGGTGGATAATATCTCATGGCTTCTTTAAATATTGATTCCCCTACTAATCCATTCTTCAATGAGGAGATGTCAGAATGATTAACTTCATTTGCTTCTTTAATTAAGTCATTCCTGAAATCTACATTTTGAGACAAGCTATAAATTGAATTTGTAAGAGTGATAGTTGTAGTGTCGTGAGCTGCCAACAGTAAAAAAATCATGTGCTCAGCTATCTCAAAATTTGTTAATCCCGCATCCCCTTTATTTGTATTTACTAATTCAGCAAATAAAGTCTTTTTACTGTCATCATTAATAAGTCCTGCTTTTGATTCAAAATAATCAAGCAAAAACTCACGTGCTTTGAGTCCTTTTTTCATTTTGGTAAATGGCAGTGGCCACCTTATTGCAGAAGTTGCAGAAGCAATTGAATCCATAAAAAGTTTGTTTAACTTTTCAGATTCGTCTTGTTTTACATCAAGAAAAAAAAGACTTAGAGAAATATCAAACATGAGCTGTTTAACAGATTGATACAAATTAAAGCTCCCAGCTTTCTTTAAGTTTTCTACCCATTGATTAATAATTGGTTGAATGATTTCTAAATATCCATGAATTGCATCGTGTCGAAAAGAATCTTGCAGTAAAGTTCTATGATATTTGTGATCATCAAAATCTCTTAACATTAACCCATTTTCAAAAGTTGGTCCTAGTGATACTGCCCAACCTTCCTTCGAAGAAAATAGATCGTCTTTATCTAAAAAAATATCTTTTGTAGCCTCTGGGGTTAAAAGTGCAATAAACTTTTCATTTAACAATGAAATCTGAAATACATCTCCATATTTTTCTTGCATTTCAGAAGTAAATTTAAGCGCATTACGTTGAAAAGGTAAAGAATGACCAATGATAGGAAGGCTTGGAATTACTGGAACTGTCATGTAAATATTTTACAATTTAAAATTAAAGTTTAAAAAGAAAAAAGCATATTTCTATTAGATATCAAACTGCATCAAATCTTTACCAACTACAATTTCTCCATCAAAATGTTTAGCAATTCTCTCTACTAAGACATCTTCATCAAAAACAGGAGGTACAAAATGGTTTAAGATTAATTTTTTAACACTTGCATTACTGGCTAATACCCCAATTTCTTCTGGGGTTGTATGATAATCACTTATATTTTCAATCGTGTCCGATGACATTCGTACTGGATCATAATCCAAACCCACAAACACTTCATGTACTAAAATATCGGCATCTTTTGAAGATTTTTCTAGAACCTCACAGTATCGAGTATCTCCAGAAAAAATTATATTTTTTGGTCCAAGAATAAATTTATACCCAAATGCAGGATCAACAGGATGGTGGTCCACTTTTACACTTTCTATAGTTGCGTTATCAAGCTCGATTTTTAATTCATTATTAATTTCGGTAATTTCATATGCTAATCCCTCTACGTTAGGTCTTTTCTCCCATTCTTTTCGTAAATCTAATTCTTCTTTATAAGCTTCAAAGATTTTATCGAAATGGCTTTTTAGACCTTTCGGGCCAAATACTTTAAATTTAGTTTCTCTCCCAGTGTGCCATCCAGATATGAATAATTGATATAAATCAACAATATGATCAGAGTGTAAATGGGTAATAAAAAAATAGTCTATTTCTCCTGGCTTTATACCTACTTCACTTAGCCTTTGAGTAACTCCCGAACCAGCATCAATTAAATAATTTGTTCCTTCATAGGAAACTAAACTACTTGGTCCATATCTTAAATGACTTGGGCTTGGACAGCCTGTACCTAAAAGGGTCAATTTGTTCATATTTTAAACCTCCAGTGACAAGTTGCTTAAAACTACTTGCGGCCTCATGCCGGAACTTATGTCTGCCATAGCTATTTCAACTTTGACAGCAAATTCATACATCTCTCTTGATATGTTCTGTTGAATGATTATTGAGTTAGTTAAATACTCAAGACAACTAACAATAAGTGAATTAAGAGTTAAAGATACATCATCAAGATTATCAATGACTTTCTTACATTCGTTTACTAGAGCAAATGAATGGATCAAATTACTTAACTCTTTTTTTTGGATAGTTAAAATATTTAAAATTTTTTTAAAAGACTGATTTCCATCAACTATTTCAAAATCTAAAAAATCAATAAAGTCTTCATCTGAATAATTAAACTTTATATCTTTATCAGTATCAACAAAAATAGTTCTACATCTACTTTTTATAGTTGAGAGAATCATATTGTTTGAATCATCTCTACTGTGAGACCAAAAATTCCCAGTAGACAGTATCAAAAATACGCTTGTTTTTGATGGCTCTTCTATAGTCTTTAAAAGTGCATTTGATGCTTCCTCAGTCAAAGATTTTAGTGGTGGAAATATTACGACCTTATATCTTCCCTCAATTGGAGAAAGATTATCTTGTGTTATAACTGTCCTTATATCTTCAACACCTAATGTACGAAGATTGTCAGATTCAACTATTTTTATATCTGGATGGGCATCTATAGATTCATCGTTAAACGCAATAAGTCCTGCAAATTTCTTTGCTTGTTTGATAAGTTCTCTTGACGAGTTTGAAAACAGAAGATAGGCATGGAATACGCCATCTAGTTCTTTTTCAAGTGATTTATTAAGCTTTGTCAATTCCTAACCAGTTACACATCTTCATCAAATTTTCTTCTAAATTTTTTTCAGCGTCTAGTACTAAGAAACTTTCCGAAAATTCTTCTGAAAGCCTCAAATATCCTTTTCTTATATTTTGAAAAAACTCTATTTTGTCACTACCAATTCTGTCCGCAACTTTTTGACGATCTAAGGAAACTAATGGATCAATATCAAGTAAAACAACTTTTTCTGGCCAGAAACCTCCAATAGCAATATCGTTTAACTGATAGATTTTTTCATAGCCTAATTCTCTTCCAACACCCTGGTAAGCAACAGAGGAATATGCACTTCTATCTGACAAAATTTTTATTTCATTTTGAATTGATGGTTTTATAAGCTCGTTTACTAATTGAGATCTTTGAGCACAAAATAATAAGGCTTCTGTGAGGGGGTCAACTTTGTAGTCATGGCTTAATAATAACTCCCTAATACCTTCACCGACTTTAGTTCCGCCTGGTTCTCTGACTATCTTATTTTCTATTTTGTTCTCATCTAAAATTTTTGAAAGCTGTTCAATGATGCTTGACTTTCCAGATCCATCAATCCCTTCAAAAGCTACATAGTCACAATTCATAATGGTTCATCTTCATCAGTATCAAGGTTTAATCTTAACTTGTTAAAATTGGAATTTTCAAATCCAAAATCTTTAATTATCGTTCTGTACCCTTTAACAAAAGTAATTAAACCCGAAAGCAATATAAACCCAGAGCTTATTCTTAAAACAAAAAGTACTCCATCAAACTCAAAATATTGATTAATAAAATTTGCGGCAAATCCAGAAATAAATAGTGAAAGTAGAATTGACAGTCTCCCAATTGTATAAAAATTACCAAATACTCTTCCTCTTAAATTTTTATCTGTTGTGCTTTGAAGATAACTTATAGTTAATAAGTAAACAGATCCTGATCCTATTCCTGAAATAAAAATAAAAAATAAGATTGTGGAAAATTCTGATGAGTTAAATGCAAATAAAAGTGAGAGGCCAGTTATTACCATGCTTATACCAATAAAAAATGGAATTCTACTGAACGAGGTTACAAAGTAACTTAAAATTACCATTGTAAAAATAATCCCAAACCCAAACGAAGCAATCATAAAACCAAAAGAGCTCTGAGTAAACTTAAGTGACTCTGTCAAATATGTGTTTCCTAAAACAAAAAGAGCTCCTGCCCCAACAAGACTTAACGATATCGATGTTGTCACTGTTCTGAGTTCTTGAACAGAAAGAAAATAATTTAAGCCTTCCTTAAGATCACCAAGAACATTCGATTGCTTTTCTATATTTTTATTTGGAGAATCTGTTTTAAGATACAAAAGTAAAAATGATGAAATTAAAAAAGTGACCGAATCAATTACAAATATTACAGACCCATTCCAACCATTTCCGTAAGAAACAATTCCTTCAATTAAAGAATTATCAGAAATTACACCAAAAGCTAATGAAGCTAGTGGAAGTGACGCATATGTGCCTACTGTAAACAAAGAATTTGCTTTAACTAAATATTCATTGTCAACTACTTCAGGAACTACTGATTCTCTTGAAGGTTGTCTGATAAGGGAAAAAATTTCAGATAAAAAATTTATAAGAAAAAGTTGAATTAAGGTAGTTGTAAAAAAAAGTCCTAGAACTATAACCATTCTTGATAGATCACATATGATCATCACATTTTTTTTATTAAACCTATCAGCCAATATTCCTGCGAAAGATGACATGAGCGCAGGGATTATCCTTGCAACTATTGGAATAACGGCGGTAAGCTCAGAATTGCCGCCTTCTGATCCTAAATAACTTGCTAATGCGACAGAAGCAAATAATGTTGCCCAGTCTCCAAAGCTTGACAAAGTGCCCGACCACCATAGAACTGAGAACTGAGATTTTGAAAATATTTTTATTGATTTCATTGCCTTATATCCATCCTAGTTTATGTTTAGAATACTTTTTTTCTTAAATCCTGTACATATGCCAAAAATAGTGTTATCAATAAGGGCATGTCAAAACCTTTAGTTATTGTTGAGTCGCCAACAAAAGTAAAAACTATTTCAAAGATTCTAGGCTCTGAATATATCGTTAAATCAAGTGTTGGCCACATAAGGGATCTTCCACGTAATGCTAAAGCTATACCTGCTAGCTATTCCAATAAGGAAATCTTGTGGGGTGCTGTTAAGCCTAAGAATTTTGAGAATATATATGTAATACCTGAAGACAGAAAAGCAATTGTTAAAGAACTAAAAGACCTAGCGGATGAAGCATCGGATGTATATCTAGCGACTGATGATGATAGAGAAGGTGAAGCTATTGCATATCATTTAATGGAATCACTTGAACTCAAAAGTGAACCAAAGAGAATTAAGTTCAATGAAATTACAGAAGCAGCAGTAACAAACGCGATCAATAATCCTGAAACTATTGATATTGGCAAATTTAAATCTTATGAGGCTAGGAGAACTCTTGATCGGATGATTGGATATGAAATTTCACCCAAAGTTAGGGATCTTGGAGGAGCATTCATCTCTACAGGAAGAGTCCAGGGTCCTGCTATAAGGTTAATTGTTGAGAGAGAAGAAGAAAGACTAAAATTTATAAAATCAAAATATTTTGAAATCAAGGCATTATGTAAAAGTAATGATTATGAATTTACAGCAAATCTTAAAAGAGTTAGTGGAAAGAGGTTGGCTTCATCTTCGGATTTTAATGAAAAAGGAAATAAGACTAGTAAGGATAAAAAATACCTAGATGAAAATGAAGCTAACGAAATAGTTAGTATATTAAAAAATCAAACTGCATCAATCTCATCCATTAAAGAGTCGTCTCGGAGTGGTAAGCCTCCAAAGCCATTTAAAACAACAAGTTTACAATCTTCCGCTAGAAGTAATTTGGGTTTTCAGCCAAGAAAAACCATGAGTGTGGCCCAGCGGCTTTACCAAGAGGGTTTAATTACATATATGAGAACTGATTCAATTAGGTTATCAGATATCGCAATTAAAGCCTCAAGAGCTTATATTAAGGAAAATTTTTCTGAAAAACACTTACCCGATTCTCCAAATCTATATGGTGACAGCAAAAATGCACAAGCAGCCCATGAAGCAATTAGGCCTTCTGGTGAAAGCTTCACTACTCCTCAAGAATTACTGAAAACACACAAAGAAGACAGCGATGAGTACAAGCTTTACAGTTTGATTTTTAACACAACAGTCGCATCTCAGATGACTGATGCTCAAGGAATCACGAAAACTATTGAAATAGAAACGAAAGAAAATACTTACTCTCCCTTAATTTTGGGAATCTCAGGGACAACTTGGACATTTGGTGGATATAGGGATTTAATTAAAGATTTGTCAGAGAAGTCTCAAGAGCTTCCAGACTTGAGAGAAAATGATGAAATAAAAATTATTGAATCAGAGAGCGAAGAAAAATATACAAATCCTCCCAATAGGTATTCTTCAACTTCACTTATTAATAAATTGGAGGAATTAGGTATAGGTAGGCCATCAACATACGTTTCAATTATTGAAAGCATTACTTCCGTATTTATTAATTCTGAATCTAGTCTGAAACCAAGAATTTTAGCTATAGCTTTAATCAATAACTTCATGAAACCGTATTTCAATCAATACATTGATTATGAGTTCTCGAAAACTATGGAAGATGATTTAGATTTAATTCTTGAAAGTAAAAATCCAGAGCAATCAAAAATTGAATTTCTCGAAAAATCTCATAAGACAATCAAAAGCCACGTTGAGAATTATGGTATCCAAGACCCTCTGGCTTTGACTACCGTAAAATTACCATTTCAATCACGGTACGTAGTAAAAACAGGAAGGATACAGGGAAAAATACCATATCCATATTTATTGAGAGATGATGATTTTAAGGTTGGATTACCACCTGAGATAACCATAGAAGAAATAGAAGCAGAATATATAAGTGAAGTTGAAACCCAACAAGAGAAAAGCTTAAAAAAAGAGAGAGTAGTTGCAAAATGCCCTGAATGTTCTTCATCCATATTTATAAAACTTGGACCAAATGGAAGTTTTTATATACAACATGGGATAAAAGAAAAAGGTGTGAGGCAAGAAAAATGCGTTTATAAAAATTTAATTGGACCTATTTTTGAAGAGGAAGATCCAGATAAATTAACAGAAGAGGAATGTATTAAAAGATTTTCACTATCAGCTAAAAATCCTAGATATATCACATCGTTAAATGAATGGACTTATTCTGCAGCAGTTGGACCCTATGGAGGTTATGCAATGAAACAACGAGACAGAACGGTACTTGAAAATTCAGAATTAGCTGAAATGAAGAAAGATGAAATAAGAGAGTTGATAGAAGGTGAAAAATTAAGAAAAATATCTAATTTTCTTGGTGGTGAAATATTAAAACTTCCAAAAAATGTAAGCAAAGAAAGTATGATTGATAAAGTTACTAAACATTTTGAACTTAATGAAAAAGATATAAAGACATTATCAAAAGAAAACTTAGTTGAACTCGCCAAATCACTAGAGATTGTATTTTATAGAGGAAGATTCAGAATGAAACCTGAGGATGCAACTAAAGATAATCTTATTAACAAAATTCTTTTTGAGAAAAAAAACAAACCACTAGAAAGTCCAAGAAAAGCTCTAACTGTTACGCCTTCAGAAGTTCTTGAATTGTTTGGAGATACTGAATCTAGTTAGTGTTTATTTTAAATTTTTCAACCACTGTTTCCCATGAAAAATTTTCTTCGACAAATAACTTTGAATTACTTCCAAATTCTTTAATCTTATCCTTATTTTCGTAGAAATATTTAATAGCATCATATATTTCAATTCTTGAACCAACAATAAAGCCAGTTTTTCCTGGAATAATAGTTTCAAAAGCCCCTCCAGAACTTCCAACAAGAACCGGCAATCCATAGCTTGCAGCTTCTAAATAAACTATTCCGAGGCCTTCATATTCTCTTCCAAAAAATCTAGATTTTGCAGGCATGACAAATATATCTAAGTCTTTGTAAAAAGCATTTAACGCATTTTCATCATCATCTGAGTAAAAATTTACTTCTTGAGATGAAATATCGGAAAGTTTTTTTAGATACTTCTCTAGTTTTCCATAACCGAAGATATTTAATGTAACGTCATATCCATCCATTTGTAAATCGTTTAAAGAATCAATAACCCAATCGATTTTTTTTCTGGATACAAATCTACTACTTACTCCTACAATTAATTTTTCATTTTTCTTAAAGTCTTTTTGATATTCATTTTTTTCAACACCTGCACCCATAAGTACAATCTCAGTTGAAGTAATTTCTTGTAATTTTCTACCTGTAAAATAGCTAACGGTAAATATTTTTTCTAACGATTCAAGTGATCCTCTAAATATTTTTTTGACAATTGGAATCGAATCAATCACACTAAATTCCGCTCCATGAATAATCATATACTGCTTCAATCCAAAATTTTTTAATTTATCAACCAGGTAGAACTGTGGATTGCTTGATGCGTGTAAAATTATTTCGATGTTGTGCTGGTTTATTATTTGATTTATTTCTCTTAAATGAGTTCTACTACCAAAGATAAACTTTGATTTAGAGTTAACAACATTAGGTCCTTCTGCCCAACTTGGAGCATATATTATTTTTTCAAATTCAAGATGGTCTTCAAAAGATTTTATGTAAGTAGAAATTCCACCTTTTTTTGGAAAATAATCATTCGTTATAACTAATGTTTTCATATCCTATTTTTCCTACATTATACGACCATAAAGAATATTTGTTGTCCTTGACCTCCAAACAAGATACACCTAAATTATTCGGAATCGTAAATGATGAAGCAGCCTTTAGTTCTGGACAGTTTAAAATAGTTGTAATTGCAGCTTTTATAGTTCCGCCATGACTCGCAACTAACATTTTGGCTTTATCATAATCGTTTAGTAAATCTCTTACTCTAATGCCAGCTTCATTCATTGACTCCCCATCTATTCCGTACTTAACTCTAAAGTTAATGAACAAGGACTGAATGAAATTTTCTCTATAATTTTTCATTATTTCTGATGTACTTAAACCTTCCCACTGGCCTAAATCCATTTCAGCTAAAAGTTCAGTTGCGATTATATCTTTATCATCAACTATTAGTGAGATAGTTTCAAAAGCTCTTTTAAATGAAGAAGATAGATATAAATCATAATTTGAAAATTTACCTTTCAGTTCTTTTGCAGTTTCAACACCATATGTATTTAAAGGATTGTCAACATGACCCTGCCATACGCCTTGAGTGTTAGAATCGGTCTGACCATGTCTAATAAATGTTAGAATTCTACTTTTATCTTTAGCTGGATAATCAATATATGAATTAGGTAGGTGAATAGCATCGTTGAATTTATTAACTTGCATAACAGAGTCTCTTTTTATAACTGTAGAAACGGATGTATTTTGAATGTTGCCAATTGGATATGGATACTGATTAAACCCTAGAACTAACCCTATAGCGGTGCCAATAAAGAAACCATGTGTCACTACTATGCATTCAGAGTCTTCATCAATATTGTCAAAAATATAATCAACCTCTTGATGGACTCTTTGTTTAAATTCCTGAACAGATTCTCCATTTGGAAAAACATACGTATCATCTTGTAAGGCATCGAATATGTCTAAATTGTTTGAGTATGTTTTTTTTACAGACTTTCCTGTAAAGTCTCCAACATTTATTTCTCTTAAATTTTCTCTTACCGTTGGTGAATCTGATAAGAAATAAGCAGTTTCTTTTGCTCTAGCTAGATCTGAGGTAAAAACTGTTTGATTTGTTAAATTTAGCCTATCTGACAAAAGTTTAGCTTGAGCTTTTCCAATTTTGCTTAATTGTGTGTTTGTATGACCCTGCCAAATTCCATTTTTATTTTGCTCTGTTTCTCCATGACGAACAAAATGAACTGTTTTCAATTAAATTTTAAAACGCAGATGCAAATATCAGACTTACTATAGTCATAACTTTGATAACAATATTCATTGCCGGACCAGATGTGTCTTTAAATGGATCCCCTATAGTATCTCCAATTACGGCAGCTTTATGTTCTTCAGATCCTTTACCAGCGCCGCCACCAGCTTCAATATATTTTTTTGCATTGTCCCATGCACCACCTGAGTTAGCCATAAATATTGCAAGTAAGAACCCTGTTACTAAAGCACCAGCTAAAAAGCCTCCAAGAGCTTCTTTGTTCCAGAAACCAATAATTAAAGGCGAAACAATTGCAAGACCGCCTGGAAGAAGCATCTCTTTTAAAGCTGCTGAAGTTGCAATATCAACACATTCTTCATATTCAGGAGTTACGCCTTCTTTTCCTTCACGCAATCCAGGAATTTCTCTAAATTGACGTCTGACTTCTTCAATCATTTTAAATGCAGCTCTCCCTACTGCATTAATTGTCATCGCAGCAAACAAGAAAGGAAACATTCCACCTAAAAACAATCCTGCTGTAACTTCTACTTGCGTAATATCTAGTTCAGTCAGGCCTGCGCTTTGCACAAATGCAGAGAATAAAGCTAATGCTGTTACAGCAGCAGAACCAATTGCAAATCCTTTTGCAATGGCAGCTGTTGTGTTTCCTAGTGAATCAAGTTCATCTGTAGCTTTTCTTACTTCAGGATCAAGATGAGCCATTTCTGCAATACCGCCTGCGTTATCTGCAATAGGACCATAAGCATCGACTGCAACAGTTATTCCGAGTGTTGCCAAAACACCGATTGCTGCAACAGCAACACCATAAATTCCACCAGACTCTCCTAAAGCCCATGCTCCAGATGTGTAAGCTCCACCAACACCAATAACAACTACTATTACAGAGAATGCTGCAGATCGCATTCCTTCAGAAATTCCAGATAAAACTACTGTCGCTGGTCCAGTTTTAGCTTGATCTGCAATATTTTTAACAATTGAATAGTGGTCAGAGGTAAACCATTCTGATATTTGACCAACAGTAATACCAACGAGCAAACCGATGATAACTGATATAAATAATCCTATTGGGTTTTCAGAAAAATCAGCAAACATCGTATCTGATAGAAAATACACGCCAACAGCAGTTATTCCTGCAGCTGAGTAGGTTCCTCTGTGAAGTGCTTGAGCCAACTTGCCTTCCTTAGGAACTACAAGAAAAGAGGAAACAATAGATGCCAACATACCAATAGTTCCTACTGCTAGTGGGAAAAAAAGTAGCGAAGGCAAAACATCAGTTCCAGCAAATACAATTGCTGCATAAGCTAATGGTGCTACTAGAGATCCAACGTAGCTTTCAAAGAGATCCGCACCCATTCCTGCAACATCACCAACATTGTCTCCAACATTATCTGCAATTGTTGCTGGATTTCTTGGATCATCTTCCGGTATTCCTGCTTCTACTTTTCCAACTAAATCAGCACCGACATCCGCTGCTTTTGTATAGATACCACCACCGACTCTGGCAAAGAGAGCAATTGAAGATCCACCTAAGCCTATTGCGGCTAAAATATCATATCCATTTTCTAAATCCATTATGTCGATAAATACCCAGTAACCTAATGCCACACCAAGAAGGCCTAGTCCAGCAACAGAAAATCCCATTACTGCTCCACCTCTGAACGCCACAGGTAAAGCTTTGAGTGTACCTCCGTCTCTTGCAGCTTCTGTGGTTCTACCGTTGGCAGCTGTTGCAATTCTCATTCCGATAAATCCTGCCAGTGATGAAAAAAGAGCACCTCCGATGAATGCTATTGCTCCATATGGATAGCCCCAATCAGTTAAGGTTGAAATTAAAACTGCAAGAATTACAACAAAAATACTTACCCAAGAATATTGTCTTTTGAGAAATGCCATTGAGCCTTTTCTTATTGCATCAGATAGGCTTTGAACTTTACTGTCTGTTACCTCTATTGAAAGTATTCTGTTTGCAAAATATGCTGCTAGACCAAGACCGAGTAAGGCTGCAATGATTGAACCTTGATAGTTTAAAAACATTTAATTTTCCCCTTTTTTGAACAAATTAATGATAATAAAGTTAAATAATTTTGTAGTAAAAAATTACTCTACTACAGGAGTTTCGAACCTTTCATCATCATCTCTCTCAGATAAAGGCACTTTTTGTAATATTCTATTAAGCAATATAGGCGCAATAACTGTTGTTACTATGACCATCCAGATAATTATTGAGATAATATCACCTGTAATTATGTCTGATAATGTGGTTGTAGCAACAGCAACAAATATCAGCCCAACCTCTCCTCTTGGAGACATTCCAATTCCAATTAAAGAAGTATTTAATCCTTTGCCCATAGCTCCTAGAGCTGATACATATTTACCAACAAACGCTAAAAGACTTACCAACATTCCGTATAAAAATACATCAAGAGAAGCTAAAGTTTGAATGTTCACTTCCGAGCCAATATAAACAAAAAATATTGGAACAAGTAAAAAGTTTAAAGGCTTCATCTCATCTCTAATTCTATGAGTCATGCCTGATTCACCAGCAACTACACCCCCTGCAAAAGCTCCAACTATTGGATGAAGTCCTACAAAGTGGGCTGCTGCACCAAGAAGCATTGCAAAAATAAAGCTTCCTGTTACAAATGTTCCTGGTGATGGAATTTTTACAAAGAAATTAAATATTGGTTTTGAAAGTTTTCTTCCAACAATTACTACGGCAATTAAAAAACCGACTGCCTTTGCGCTGATTACTCCAAGATCAACTATTGAGAAATCTCCTGAGCTTCCTAAAACTCCCGCGACAACAGTAAGAATTAATAAACCTAAAATATCATCTACAACTGCTGCGCCTATGATAGTTTTTGCTTCTCTTGATTTTAAAGCACCTAAGTCTCCAAACACTCTAGCGGTAATACCAACTGAGGTTGCGGTCATAGCTGCACCTACGAATAAAGCTATTCCAAATTGATCTTCTCCTCCTAAATTGAGTGCATAAATTGAGCCAAAGCCCAAAGCAAATGGTGCTACAACACCTATTAATGCTACGAGAAGAGAAGTTGAGCCCAATTCTATGAACTCGTCTAAATTAGTTTCCAATCCTACTTCAAATAGCAAAAGGACTACACCAATTTCAGCTAAAGTTGATACAACATCTCCGGATTCAAAATGCGGAAGAAGTCCTAATCCGTAATAACCAATAATGATTCCAATAACTAGTTCTCCTATTACAGCGGGTTGATTAATTCTTCTCATTAATTCTGCACCGAACTTAGCAGCTACTAATATAATTGCTATTTCCAAAAACTTTTCAATAATTGTTTCCATGATGCTTTATTCTAAATGAGCAGAGATTAAATGATAATAAAACAAAAACAACTCTATAGAATAAATTGAAAAAAAATAATATAATTTATATCTGAAATGGCAAAAACATTATTTGAAAAAATTTGGGACAAGCATCTTATAGCTTCAATTGATAAAAGTACGAATTTAGTATTCATAGATCTTCACTTAGTACATGAAGTTACTTCACCTCAAGCATTTGATAGTCTAAGAATCACAGGCAGGTCAGTCAAACATCCTGAACTTACTCTTGCTACTGTGGATCATGGAGTTCCAACCTCTAACAGATTGCTTGGAATTAAAGATCCACTGTCAAAAATTCAAATAGAAGCTTTGGAAACCAATTGTGAAGAATTTGGAGTTACATTATTTGGTATTAATGATCCACGTCAAGGAATAGTACATGTTATTGGTCCAGAACAAGGAATAACTCAACCAGGAATGACAATTGTTTGTGGCGATAGCCATACAGCAACTCATGGAGCATTTGGTGCACTTGCTTTTGGTATAGGAACTTCAGAAGTAGAACATGTTTTAGCTACTCAGACACTGGCAATGGAAAAACCCAAAACAATGAAGGTGGAAGTAATTGGAGATGTAGCTGAGGGTGTAGGACCAAAAGATATAATTTTAGGAATTATTAGAAAAATTGGGACTGGAGGAGGAGCCGGTCATGTTATTGAATATGTAGGTGATGTTATTCAAAATATGAGCATGGAAAACAGAATGACTATCTGCAATATGTCAATTGAAGGAGGAGCTAGAGCAGGAATGATTGCTCCGGATGACGTAACTTTCAATTATCTAAAAGAGAAAAATTATGCTCCTAAGGGTTCTGACTGGGATGATGCAATTGATGAGTGGAGAAATTTATATTCTGATGAAGATGCTAAGTTTGATAAAGTTGTAACAATAAATGCTAGTGAACTTGAACCATCTATATCATGGGGAACAAATCCCTCACAGGTAATTTTTGTTAATGATACTATTCCTCATCCAGATGATTTTGATGAAGAATCCGAAAAAGAAGCGGCATCAAGAGCTTTAGAGTATATGGATTTAAAGCCTGGAGAAAAAATTAGTGAAATCCAATTGGATAGAGTTTTTATTGGTAGCTGTACCAATGGAAGAATCGAAGATTTAAGAGAAGCTGCAGATGTAGTAAAAGGTAAAAAAGTTTCGGAAACAATTGGCGCAATGATAGTTCCTGGGTCAACACTTGTTAAAAAACAAGCTGAAGAAGAAGGGTTAGACAAAATCTTTATTGACGCTGGTTTTGACTGGAGAGAAGCGGGTTGCTCAATGTGTTTAGGAATGAATCCAGACATTTTAAGTCCCGGTGAAAGATGTGCATCTACATCTAATAGAAACTATGAAGGTAGACAAGGTGCTGGAGGGCGAACCCACTTAGTGAGTCCAAAAATGGCAGCTGCTGCAGCTTTATATGGAAAATTTGTTGATATTAGGAACCTGTAAATGAAGAAATTAAGCACTATTTACTCAACAATGCTCCCACTTAATATGTCTAATGTTGACACTGATCAAATAATGCCAAAACAATTTCTTAAGCGTGTTGAGCGCTCAGGTTATGGTGAGTTCTTGTTTTATGATTGGAAGAAAGAGCCTGAATTTCCCTTGAATAATAAAGCATATGAAGGGTCAAAAGTTTTAGTTGCTGGAGATAATTTTGGGACTGGTTCTTCTAGGGAGCATGCTCCTTGGGGCTTACAAGATTGGGGATTTGATGCGATAATTTCAACTAAATTTGCTGATATTTTCAGATTAAATTCAATCAATATCGGTCTTGTACCTATAGAAACAAGTCAAGAAAATGTAGATGCACTTTTTGCGAAAATTGATGCTACTCCAAGTACTAACATCGAAATTTCTATTGAAAATAAAACAGTTCAATGTGAGGAAATAAGATTTTCATTTGATTTAGATGATTTTTCTCAAAAACGAATCCTTGAAGGTTTAGACAAAATTGATATAACACTGGGGTACACAGATCAAATAGATAGTTTTAGTAAATCTAGAAAAAAATGGATGCCTAAACTAGCTTAGACAAAGTCAAACTTAAGCTATCTGCGACCTCTTCTGATAACAAAAGTCCATTGTGTATTTGCAGTGATGGTCTTAGACTTTCATTATTTTTATATTTATCGAACCAGTTTTCAACTAAAAGATTATCAACATATTTTTGTAAATTTGTAGATAGCTCAATAGAAGAGGTTCTAGGAACTGCTCCTGGTAAGTTTGCAATTGCAGAAACTATTACACCGTTTCTTATTTCAAAAGGGTCACTGTGAGTATTAGGTTTGACACCTTCAACACAACCACCTTGATCAATAGCAACATCAACAATGACGGTTCCTTGCTCCATTTCGTTAATATCTTCTTCTGTTATAACTACCGGAGGCTTCCTGCCTGGCAGTAAAACAGCACCGATTACTAAGTCAGCTGATCTGATTGCATTTACAGCTTCATCAGTACCACTAATTATTGTCGAAATATTTTCGCCGTATTTATTTTTTAAATCCTCCAAAATACTTTCATTTACATCAATAGCAGTTACCGAAGCTCCAATTTGAATAGATTGGTTTATTGAAGCTCTGCCAACTTCACCACAACCTATTATTGTGACTTTTGAATTGTTTTCCCCTGAAATTGCAGATAGAAGCACTCCTTTACCTTTAGATGAATATTCTAAAAATTGCATACCTTTCTGAATTGCTAGGTTACCGGCAATCCTCGACATTGGAATTAACAAGGGGTACTCTTTACCATCCATTATCATTTCAGTTGCAATACCGGTTAATTTTTTATCAAGTAATGCCTTTGTTAATGATATATTTGATGACAAATGGAGGTATGCAAACAATATATGGGATGAATTCAACAATTCCAGTTCTTGAGGTTGAGGCTCCTTAACTTTACATATAATTTCAGAAATTTCATAAAGCTCTTCCGCAGAATGTATTATTTTTGCTCCGGCATCCTCATAATCTTTATCAGTGAATCCAGACCCTAATCCTGCTTGTGTTTCAACAAAAATATCTGCCAAACCAGTAAATTGGGTAATGTGCTCAGGTATTAATGCAATTCTTCCTTCATCCTGTTTTACTTCTTTTGGAATTCCAAGCTTTTTAATCATTTGCTGGAACTGTCTCCTGTAAATGTTTATCTAAATACTTCATGAATGGAGTTCCTCCTGTACCAACAATGTTAGAGTTCGAATTGTTTGTTAATGACTGTTCATAAATATAAACTCTCGCATACTCAAGGTGCTTGTTCCTAAAAGTGTGTACCTCTTTTATCAATTCGTTGATTAACTCAACTGATTCTTTATTTATATTTAATTTTGTTCTTTCATTTTTTGACCATTCATCTAAGCCGTTTAATAGCTCTCTATGTTCTTTTGGCATATAAAGTCTCATCTCATCAAGATACTCTCTTAAAGGATCATTGGAGTGAGTAACTCCAAGAAGAGCATCTAAAGCAGGAACAATTGAACTTTGGGCACCTGTTTCTCCCCTGAAAAGCTGTGGTTCTCCATTATATGCATCAACACCTTCGTAAATTACACCATCAGGTGTTGCAGGATTATTTTTCCAGCCAAATATGTAGGGCCTTACTCGATTGTAATAAATAAACGGGTCACATTTTTCTGGCATCCTATTCATAATTGAATTTATTTTCTTGATACTATCTAAAGCTTTTTGTAAATATGATTGATCTAAATTTTTTTCAAGAAAATAGGATTTCAAATTTGATAATATTTCTTTCGCTTCATATTCAATGGCAACGTGAATCATGATAAACCAGTCCTCATCTACTCCACCTAGAAAATTTTGCATGATAGATATATTTTCAACATCAAAAGGCTTGTCTGGGTCTGCTATTTTCCAGTTATTTAAAGCGTATGAAGCATAAGAAAGTATTGGAGGTCTATCTAGTTTTTTTGAAATCTCATACCATGTTTTTGAGATTTGAATAGGTATTACGTTTTCGACTTTACTTTTTCCCCACATGTAAGCATGGCCAATATATGAATAAAGAAGCATTGCTCTCTCAAGTTCGCTTAAAGATAGTTTTGAAATATCTTTTTCTATTTCAAGCTTTGATATTCTGTCTGTTATTTGTTCGTTGGCCAAAACTTTTGGTAACTCTTCTGCAAGCAATTCTATATCTTCGAAATCCCCAGGTAGTTGTTCACAAATAACTTCTGGAATAAATCCAATATTTAAAATATCTTCATTCATATTTCCCCCATGGCTATAGATTTATTACTTCTACATTACAATGGTAAACTATGTTCGATTAACATGGAAAGCAAATTTTTTATAATACTTGGCAATCAGCTCTTTAATCCAAAAATACTAAATAAAAATAATTGTAATGAAGTTTTCATGGCCGAGGACCATGGATTGTGTACTTATTTCAAACATCATAAAGCGAAGTTATATTTATTTTTAACAGCAATGAGAGAATATAGAGATGAACTCACAAAGAATTCAATAAAAGTCAATTACTTCAAATTAGATGGAAGAGATGACAACGATAAATATTCTATATTCTTGGCTAAATTCTTAAAATCAAAAAAAATAAACAGTGTTCATATGTTTGAAATAGAAGATAAAGAATTAGAATTTGAATTAGTTGCACACTTAAAAAAAGAAGAGATTGAAATAACATTTATTAAATCTCCAATGTTTCTATTTAAAAGAGAAGATTTTGTGCCCATGGCTAAAGGTAAAAAAGTTTACAGAATGTCTTCTTTTTATCAAAAGGCCAGAAAAAGTTTAAATATATTGGTTGATGAAGATCAGAAGCCAATTGGAGGTAAGTGGTCATTTGATGAAGAGAATAGAAAAAAAATTCCTAAAGGAGTAGAGCCTCCAAAAAACTTGAAATTTAAATCTTCTGAACATCACAACGACATAGTTAATTTGATTAACAAAAACTTTAATAAACACCCTGGAAACTTGGAAAATATTTGGTTTCCGGTCACCAGAAAAGGAGCTGAAAGACAACTAGAAGATTTTTTAAAAAACAAATTTACAAATTTTGGTATTTATGAAGATGCGATGTTGGAAGGAAAAAATTTCCTATTTCATAGTTGTATAAGTGCATTGTTAAATACTGGTTTACTAGATCCTGAAACTGTTATTAAAAAAACCACGAAGTTCGCATCAGATAATAATATTCCAATTAATTCACTTGAAGGTTTTATTAGGCAGATAATTGGCTGGCGTGAATTTATAAGAGGTATTTATCATGAAGAAGGTGATTTTCAAATTAAGCAAAATTATTGGAACCATGAAAGGAAGTTGACGAAGTCTTGGTACGAGGGAACAACTGGTATAGACCCTCTTGATGATTGTATTAAAACAACTTTAAATGACGGATATATTCATCACATACCAAGGTTGATGGTAATTAGCAATATCATGAATCTTGCTGGAATCTCACCTAGAGAAATTTATAAATGGTTTATGGAAATGTATATAGACTCTTCAGACTGGGTGATGGTACCAAATGTATTCGGAATGGCAACATATGCCGATGGTGGTCTTATGTCAACAAAGCCATACACATGTGGATCGAATTATATTTTGAAAATGTCCAATTATAAAAAGGGTGATTGGTGTGATGTTTTAGATGGACTTTATTGGAAATTTACGGAAGAAAATAGAACTTTTTATGAAAACAATCCACGACTTGCACTATTAACACGTTCACTTGACAAAATGAATCCAGATAGAAAACAGCATATTTTTATTCAAGCCGAAATGTTTATAGAAAAAAATACAAATTAAGTTTATGAATTTAAATATTTTCTAAACAATATTGGTTCATCAGTAATAATCCCATCACATCCTAAATCCAAACATATTTTTAAATTATCTAAAGAATTCAAGGTCCAGACGTGAAGTTGTAAATCGTTTAATTTACAAAAATCAACTAGTTTTTTTGAATAAATTTGCATACCTCTCCACTTGAATGGAGCTTGCAAAGCCTGTACCTTAAAATTTCTTTTTTTTATCGGCAGGAATCTAGCAATTGCGTTTTCTCTAAAAGTTCCTGATGTAGCAATTTGACCTTTACTTTCAAGTAAAAATTCATCAAGCCTTGATGGGCTAAATGAAGAAACTAGAACTCTTTTTTGTGCATTTAATGACAAGACAATTTCTACAACTTTTTTTGCGAGACCTGTTTCTTTCAAATCAAGATTAAATTTTAAAACTTGGCTCATCAATAACGCATCCTCCAATCTTACAAAGCTTGTTGTGTTGCCTGGTAAATTGTTCCTATTGTAAAATTCGTACCCAGCATTAATAGTTTTTATTTCAGACCAATTGAAATCTTTTACTTTTCCTTCTACGTCAGTGGTCCTATTAAATGAATCATCATGATGTAAAAATATTTCTCCATCCTTGGACATTCTCAAGTCAGTTTCAAAATGGGTAAAGCCTTCAGATATAACCATTTGGAGACCATGAAGTGTATTTTCAGGAACTATATTTGAACCACCTCTGTGAGGAATAATTAATGGTTTTTGACCATCAAAATAGCTTAGTTTATCCAGAAACACCGCCAGTAAAATTAAATTCTTTTAAATGAAGTTGAGGAACTGAAAGTATTCCTTCGCCAAATTCTGAGTCAGAGTACCTTGAATGATTTCCGACTGATTTAACATTTCCGTTTGCTAATGCAGATATAAAGCTTTGTGTAAAGCGCAACCTTCCAACTGGTTTAGTTATTTTTCCATTTTCCACTAAAAATGAGCCATTTCTATTCAAACCTGTAACTACTTGCGTTATGGGATCTAATACTCTGCAATACCAAAATTCATTAATGTAAATTCCTTTTTTTACATCGGATATCATATCTTCAGAACTTTTATCTCCACTCAGTAGCTTTACATTTGTTCCAATTCCTCCAAAGTTTTCGCCCCAACCAAAAAGTTCATGAAATGTATTTTTCATTCCAAGTTCGTTAGCAGTTCTTCTTGTATGAAAATAAGATTGAGGAACACCATTACTAACAACATCTAAATTTAGCTTTTTGGAGCCCGATGCATCTATTTTAAAACCAATTGAATCTGGATCTTCAGGAGTATCAACCAAATTAATTTTTTCATCGAATTGTTGTTCTCCAATTATTATTGGACTCATTCCATCAATTTTGCTTTTTGCATTAAAGCCATAAACTTCTAAAAAGACCAATATTGTACTTACTGCTTCATGTCCTAAAACAACTTCATATTTTCCAGGTTCAATATCGACTGGATTTTGTGAGTCAGTAGCAAGTTGTGCTGCTTCAAACCCAGCAGTAGAACCCTCAAGAGAAGTCAGAGTTTGATCTCCCCTATGTGAAGATCCAGCAGAAGTATCCGTTCTAAAGATTCCATCTATAAACGCACTACTTGATGAGTCAGAGGAATGCAATCCGTTAGAGTTCCAAACAAAATAGTTGTTAATATAAGTTGAACAATATCCAGCCGCATTCATACTTTTTCCCTCGTCAATAAATTCTTTGACAACTTTTGCTCTGTCGTCAGGAGTAGATTCTTCAAGGTCTTTATATCCGTTATAAGAATTAGATTTATCTGGCAGCCCTGACCAGCCCTTGTCTATAGGGCTGTCCTCCAAAGAAAATAAGGCTTTGCTAACAAATTCTCCTACATCTTTAATAGCGGTAATATTATTTGAGATTGTTGTAGTTTTAGAATCTTTATGAATTGTTAAATAAATTTCTGCAGATTCTTCATCTACATTTTGATGAATTTGGGAATTTGCAAATCTTGTAAGTGCACTTTTTGAATGCAATAATTTTAGTTCACACTCTATTGCAGTTGGAAGATTTTCTTTAACCTCGTCAAGTAAGTCATCCCAAATTCTCATCCTCTTACTCCAATTCTTGTATCTTTGAACCTTGCAGGTGAAGCTGGATGGCCGGTATGTCCTATTTGGCTCGGCTGACCTTTTCCGCAATTTGGAGTTCCCCAAAAAACCCACTCTTCTTCACTGGCCAACATATCCATATTTCCCCAGAAAATAGGGGTTATTCCTGTGTAAGTTGGGTTTTTTACCATGTCTATAATTTTTCCATTTTTAACAAGCCAGCCAACTTCACATCCAAATTGAAAATTTAATCTTAGATCATCTATAGACCAGGACCTGTTTGTCTCCATATAAACTCCATTTTCAGTTGATTGTATTATTTCATCTAATGAAGATGTACCTGGCAACAATCCTACATTAGTCATTCTCACCATAGGAAGTCTGCCGAACCCATCAGCTCGTACCATTCCCCCAGGTTTAACTCCTGCGACAGCTGCACTATCCCTACCAGATAGAACTCCAGTCCAAATTCCTTCTTTTACAATGTCCACTCTTTGTGCAGGAGTGCCTTCGTCATCATATTTAAAAGTTGCAAGTGCCCCAGGCAATGTTGCATCAGCAACTATATTCATTAATTCTGAACCATATTTATGTTGGTTTAGTTTTTTTAAGTCTAAATGTGATGTACCAGCATATGCAGCTTCCCATCCTAGGATTCTGTCTAGCTCTATTGCATGACCTACAGATTCATGAATTTGCAATGCTAATTGACTTCCTTCTAAAATTAAATCCATTGTTCCTTCTGGACATTGGGGAGCTACCAATAATCTCTGAGATTCTTCTGCTAATCTCTCAGTGTGATTTTCAAATTCAAAACTTTTTATTACTTCCCACCCGCCTGTTCTATATTCACCAAAAGATTGTGGATATGAGCGAATTTGAGTTTCTCCATCACCAACTGCTAACGATGAAATCCCTCCTCCAGACTCAATAATATTTTGATAAATTCTATGGCCCTGGCTGGATGAAAACCATTTTTCAGTATCCCAAAAATCTAATCTGCCTGAAGCTCTAGAGCTTCCTAGTTTTTTCATTTCATCAGTAGACCTTAGGAGTAAATCAACTTGATCTGTATTTGAAATCGAAAAAGGATTTTCGTCATGAGGAGTTGTATAACTATCTTCAACTACTGGTACATCTGCAAAGGGTAGATCATCGCCAGAAACCATAGATGAAGCTTTTGCAATTTGAAAAGCTTTTATACCAGCATTAGTTAACGAAGGTTTTGACAGATCATAAGTTGAGTAAAAGCCCCAAGATGAACCCACTAAAGCCCTAATTCCAATACCTATTTTTTCAGATTCATTGTAGTTTTCTAATTCACCATTTTTAGCTGCTATATTTCTTGATTTTGAAATTAAAATTCTTGCATCAGAGTATTTTGCACCGCTATTAACAGCAGAATCAATAGCTAATTCAAGGTATTCGAACATGTATTTAGCTTAACAACGATGAATAGAGTTAAGCGAATTTCTTATAAAAAAATTAAACTAAATCTTGTTCTCTAATTCCAAATGACGGATGTCTTAATCTACAAAGAGCGAGTTTTTCCAATTGTCTAATTCTTTCTCTTGTTAAATCAAATTCTTCACCAATTTCTTCAAGGGTTCTAGGAACGCCATCATAAAAACCATATCTCAGAGCAAGAATTCTTCCCTCTCTCTCAGGTAATCTGCTAATGCTGTCTCGTAAACTTTCAGCAACATCAAGATCTTGAACTATCAACGAAGGGTCACTTGCATCTTCATCTTGAATAAAATCTCCAAGTTGAGCACCGTCTTCACCAACTGGCTGTTCTAGAGAAACAGTATCAGCAACACTTAAAGCAAGTTCCACTTTGTCTACGCCTACGCCTGCTTCTTTAGCAATTTCCTGCGGTTTTGGATCTCTACCTAACTCAGCTTTTAATTGTGCTTGTGCTGCTCTAACAGCTGCCATTGTGTCATGTAAGTGAACAGGGATTCTTACAGTACGAGATTTATCTGCTATTGCTCTTGTAATTGCCTGTCTAATCCACCAAGTAGCGTAAGTTGAGAATTTAAAACCTTTTCTCCAATCAAATTTTTCAACTGCTCTAATTAAGCCTAAGTTACCTTCTTGAATCAAATCTAAAAAGTCAATTCCAGATGTGTTAGCGTATCTTCTAGCATTTGCAACAACAAGTCTTAAGTTAGCTGTCAAAAACGCATCTTTCGCTTCTGCACCTTTTTTTCTGTCTCTTTTAAGTCTTATCTCACCTTTTTTATCTTTGAATTGTTTTTTGTGAAGTTTGACAGCAGCTTTTTCTCCTGATTCAATTTTTTGTGCTAATTCGACTTCTTGCTCAGCAGTCAATAAGTCAAAGTTACCAATAGCTGTCAGATATTGACTCACAAGATCAGTAGTAAGTTTTCCTTTGTCATCAGCTAATTTTTTTGTAAGAGATTTAGCTTTTTCACGAGCAGCTTTTTCCTGTTCAGGTGTTAAAGTAATGTCTTCATTTGAAAAATCGACCTCTTTAGCCTCAGGTTTTGGTTTTGAAGGAATTGTTTTAGTTACCATCGTATATTTTGACTTTTCCTTTTCTCATCTAGTTACAAAGGTGAAGTCTATAACAGTGTTTAATTTAAAGCTAATTTGTAGGTAGATTATTTTTTACCTTATCCAAACTCACATATATATAGGTAATCCATAGTAAATCAGCCATTGCTAGGTGAAAAATACTAAGAAATAGAACAATGTTTGATAAAACATTGATAACACCAAGAAAAATTGCTGAAAAAATCAAAAATTTAAGAAAATTTGTGTTTATATTGAATCTTTCTTTAAGTTGCTTGGATTCAATGTATAAACCTATTGATAAAATTGTTGAAATTATAGGATGAAAAATTCTCAATCTGGTCAATAACTCAGAAGTTTTATCAAAATCATCAAGAAAACCCTCATAAAAAGATGCGCTTGGATATAGTACATCAGCAAGGGCAGTTATTGATCCTGTAGCTCCTGTAAGAAGAAAGAAAATAGATATAATTATAAAATTTCGATCCCAAAGATTTTTTATGCTGTCTAATTTATTTTCAAGTATTTTATAGAGAATTACGTAGCTAGCTAAAAGGCCGAATGTGTTAACAAGGTGGATTGGTACAGCAATAATTCTAGGTAATGAACTATTTAATCCTACCCATTCAAATACCACTATTACAGCACCTATTAATGCCTCAAATAGTACAAAAAATGTGAGATAGTTTACAGCGGTTCTTGCAATACTGTCTTTTTCTAATTTTCTTGAATTAATAAAAATATACAAAGTAACAATTAATAAGACTCCACTAATGCTTCGATGTGAAAACTCAATAATTTCTGATGTATCTGAAAGCGTTGGAATTATTTTTCCTTTGCATGTTGGCCAAGTTGCACCACACCCATCCCCTGATCCTGTTGCCCTAACAAATGCACCAGCAAGGATAGAGAGTACTGAAAGGACTAAACCTAGTTTTGTGTAAAAAAGTAATCTCACAGTAAGTTTTCTAAAAATAAGTTAAAGGAGTCCCAAAATAGCTGAAAAAAACTAAAAATAATTACACCTAAAACAGAAAGCAGACCAATAGTTTTTAAATTTCTCGAAAAATAAAAACCTATTTGATTTTCATCATATATATAGGGTTTTTCTAAAACATTTTGTGCAGGCACAGCTGTGTCTTCTTCAAAATAGTAATCATCCGTTATGTGTTGAATTTCATTATCAAATTCATACTCCGTAGTATTCTGAGGTTGTTTTTGAAACAAGTTTCGTAACTTATCAATCTTTGTATTTGTAACATCTATTTTTTCTTTTTTTACTTTGAAAATATCGTCCTCGGCAGTTTTGACTTGGCTATTTATTTTGCTTTTCGAACTGTATCCTTCTAATGATTCGCTAATTTCAGTACCTAGTAATCCTTCTAGTGCATCAACTACCTTAGTTTCAATTGGAAAACTGGTTCCTGCTTCCCATTGTTTAACTTCTTTTAGTTTTACACCAGTAAATGAAGCAATCTGTTTGTTGCTTAATCCTCTATCTTTCTTAAGCTCATTAAATATTTGGTGAAAACTTTTCATTACATTTAATTCTATTCAAATAATATTTTTTTATATAACTAGTCTTAATAATGGAGGTGAATGAGCGCCTGGTGGGCTCCACAGTCTTCAAAACTGTTGAAAGGTGTAAAAGTCTTTGGCAGGTTCGATTCCTGTCCACCTCCGCTACTTTATAAGATATACATGTTTAATATAGAAAAATGGCAGAAGAAAAAAACTTATTAGATGAGGTGCAAGAAGCACCTGCCGGATTCAAAGTTTCTCCAGGTTGGAGAGTTGGTCACCTAAAAGAAGAGACAATTACTAAGTCAGGACTTCTTGTACCAGCTGGTAGTGAAAAAACTTCAGAAGCACTTCCTCTTATTGATGTTGATACAGGACAGCAGTTCTGGGCTGTAGCTAGTGGTGCATGGAAATTTATCTGGCCTCCAACTGGAAAAGTAGTTTTAGCTGTTAGAGAATCTCAAATTATTGCTGAAGAAGAGCTTTCAAAATCTTCTGAAAATGGCCAATTACCTATAATGAAATAATTGAATCAAAGAAATAATCCAAACCAATCAGATAGAAGGCTTCTAACAGTATCTGATAGAGATATCTTTGTCACTACTCAAAAAGCATTATTAATTGGAATAGTCTTAAAAAACGAAATAAGAGCTGACAAGGAAGAGTCTCTTAAAGAGCTTGTAAATTTAGTAAAAACTGCTGGATCAAGTCCAACAATAATCCAGACTAAAAGGGTTGAAAAAATTGATCCTAAAACTTTTATTGGTAAAGGTTCTATAAAAGAATTGGTAGATATCTCAGATGCAAATGATATTGATGTGGTTTTATTTGATTGCGAATTAACTCCAAATCAACAAAAAGAATTGAGAGCTTTATTCAAGTGTGATGTAGTAGACAGGACTGGTCTTATCCTTGATATATTTGCACTTCATGCTCAGTCAAAGGAAGCCAGCTTACAAGTTGAATTAGCTTTATCAATTTACTTAAAACCACGTTTAGCTGGCTTAGGTAAAACTTTGAATCAGCAGGGCGGTGGTATAGGAACAAGAGGACCTGGTGAAACAAAGCTTGAAACAGACAATAGATTAATTGACAACAGAATTAATAAATTAAAAAGGGAAATTAAAAAAGTTAGTAAACAAAGAGAAGTGCAATCTAGCTTTAGAAAGAAAAATAATACACCCCTTGTTTCAATTGTTGGTTATACGAATGCAGGAAAATCTACCATGCTAGAAAAAATTACGTCTTCGAAAACATATGTAGCTAATGAGTTATTTGCAACTGTTGATTCTTTACAAAGAGAGTTAAAAATTGATGGAATAAATGAGCACATAATACTCTCGGATACAGTTGGGTTTATTCAAAATCTTCCAACAACATTGATTGAATCTTTTAAATCAACACTTACAGTTGTTAAAGAAGCAAATTTATTAATTCATGTTGTTGACGCAGCATCTGCAATACCAGAAATGCACATAAATACTGTGCATGAAATACTAGACCAGATTGAAGCAGATGTGCCTGAAATATTGGTTTTCAATAAAATAGATAGAATTGACAAGGCGTCTTTAAATTATTTAACAGAAAAATATCCAGATGCAATATTTGTATCATCAACAAAAGGGACAAACATTGAAAAATTAATTTCCGAGATTACAACAAATGTCTTTGGTGATCTAAATGAAGTTTCGCTTATAATATCGCCTAAGGACTTGGATCAACTACACAAGTACTCTTCCATCATAAGTGTTAAAAATATTGAAGAGGGATTAGAAGTAATTGTAGAAATTAGAAATTATTACCTAGAAAATCTGCTTCAAAAAGATGTTGTTAAACTTTTATCATGACTAAATCTATTGGTTTAATTGGTGTTGGGGTAATGGGTAGCAATATTGCTCTTAATTTTTCTGAAAAGGGCACGGCTGTTCACGTATTTAATAAATCTGAAGATAAGATTAATTCTCTTATAGAGAAAGACTCTCATGGGAACATTTCTGGCTCTACTGACCTCGAGAATTTTATAGAATCTTTACCAAAACCGAGAAAAATTCTTATGCTAATTCCATCTGGTAAACCAACATTCGATATGGCAAAAAAAGTAATTAGCTATCTCGAACCAAATGACATATTGATTGACGGGGGTAATGCATACTATCTTGACAGCAACATACTGGGTGCTCTGTGTGCTGAGAAAGAGATAGATTTTATAGGAATGGGTGTTTCGGGAGGAGAAGAGGGTGCAAGAAATGGCCCGGCCTTAATGATTGGTTCAGAGAAATCAATTAATAATGAATTAAAAGATTCTTTATCTTCAATAGCTGCGAGTTATGAAAACTCATTAAGTATTGGGTTTTATAAAGGTTACGGAACTGGCCATTTTATTAAAATGCTTCATAACGGTATTGAGTATGCTGAAATGCAAATTATTACTGAGGCTTACCATATTTTAAAAAGAGCAAACTATACCAATATTGAGATAAGTGAGTTTTTCAAGGAATTTTCCCCACAAAACAGATCTTCATACTTAATTGAAATAACTTCAGAAATTTTATTAAAGAAAAACGATTCAGGATATTTACTTGATCAAATACAATATAATGCAAATCATAAAGGAACAGGCAAACTAACAGTTGAGACCTCACTTAACTATGGTTTTCCATTACCTAGTGTCTTTGAAGCATTCAATGCAAGAGTAGAGAGTAACTATGAAAACTTATGGTCAAAAAATATTGATGGACAGTTAATAGATATTTCTTCAGAATCTTTAAACAACGCAATATATTTTGCAAGACTAGCAACAATGATTCAAGGTTTGCTCTTTATCCAGCATGTGAGTAACAAAGAGCAATTAGATATAGATTTAAAAGAGGTCTTGCAGAATTGGTCAGCTGGTTGCATTATTAGATCTGACCTTCTAAATGAATTGGGTAATGCAAAGCTACTGAACCCTATTACTACAACCTCTTCTATTCAAGATTTATTACAGAATAATCTCAGTGATGCAAAAGAAGTAATTAAATCGTGTGTTGATAGCAGTATCTCAATTCCCGTTATAAATTCTTCATACAACTGGTTTGTAGGAACATCAAGTAAATTTAATCCCTCTGCTTTAATTCAAGCTCAAAGAGATTATTTCGGTGCGCATCAAGTGCAATTTAAAAATTCTGACGAATTTATCCACTTGGAATGGGATTGATTTAAATTCTTACTAATATTTTTAAATGAATGAAAACATTAGGCTACCAAAAATAGCAATTCCTCAAAGATACGAAATCAATCTAGACATTAACTTAGAAGAATTCAGCTACACGGGCAAAGAAGTTGTTTTTTTGGAAATAGTTGATGAAACAAAAGAATTACAGCTTCACTCATTAGGAATTGATATAAAAAATGCTTTTATAGAAAATGACTCAGGTGAACATATTGAGGCTTCAATTAATTATTTACCTGAAGAAGAGAGAGTTTCGCTTATTTTCGAAGATAAAGTTACTCAAGGAGATTGGCAACTTTATCTTGATTTCAAAGCCACAATAGTTGATGAATTAAGAGGGTTTTACAGGAGTAGCTTTAAAGATTCAGAAAATAAAGATGTTTGGATTGCGACTACTCAATTCGAACCAACAGCAGCGAGAATGGCATTTCCTTGTTGGGATGAGCCAGAATTCAAAGCTATATTTTCCATAGCTTTAACTACAGACAGTGATTTGATAAGAATTAGCAATGAAAAAGTGTTGAATGAATCAACTGAAAACAATAGAACTACAACTAAGTTTGTTGACTCTATGAGAATGTCAACATACCTAGTAGCTTTTGTTGTTGGTAAATTAGAAGTTTCTAAGATAGGATCTTCAAAAACAACTGATGTAGGAATAGTGCATAGGCCAGGTTTTTCTAAACAAACTAATTTTGCTGGCACAGCTGCAATAAAAATTCTGGATTTCTTTGAGGATTACTACGGGATAAATTATCCAGGATCAAAATTAGATCTTATAGCAATACCTGATTTTGCTATGGGTGCAATGGAAAATGTTGGGGCCGTTACTTTTCGAGAAACGCTACTGCTTATTGATGTAGAAAAAGCAACAAGAGCAGAATTATCAAGGTCTGTTGAAGTAGTTGCTCACGAATTGGCTCATATGTGGTTCGGAGACTTGGTAACCATGAACTGGTGGGATGGTATTTGGCTAAATGAAGCATTTGCAAGTTTAATGGAAGTTATAGCTTCTGAAGCAACTTACCCCGAGTTTAAATTGTGGAATCAGATGAACCTGGACAGGTCAAGAGGGTTTGGAGTTGACTCATTAAAGTCTTCAAGGCCAGTTGAGTTTGAAGTAAAAACTCCTGAAGAAGCAGAAGAAATGTTTGATGTATTAACCTATCAAAAAGGTTCTACCGTACTCAGGATGTTTGAAACATTTATAGGTGAAGAAACTTTTAAGGATGGCGTGAGAAAATATCTTAAAAAATATGAGTATAAAAATACACACTCTTCTGACCTTTGGAACGAACTTACAAGTGCAAGTTCTTATAACCTTAGTGAAATTCTTCCTACATGGATACAACAAGAAGGGTATCCAATAGTAAATATCGAAAAAGAAGGTTCCAGTTTTAAAATATCTCAAAAGAAATATTTGATTGATGGAAGCACCGACAGCTCTCTTTGGAGCGTGCCATTGAATATTAGATACTTGGATAACGAAAAAGTTAATAAGTTAATTATGGATTCTGATTCAATCACGATTGAAAATGATGGTGAAATTCCATTTATAAATAATGGTGGTTGGTCATTTTTTCACTCATCATATAGTAAAGATATATTTGAAGAAATATTATTAAATTTTGAAAAACTTGACTTAAACGAAAAATATAGAATTTTAGAAGATTCTTGGATGGCATTGCGAATAGGTGAGTTGAAGCTATCACTTTTTATCAAACTTTTAAACTTATATACAGGGGAAAAAGATGTAAATGTTTGGTCATTAATTAGTAGCATATTTTCTACCTTTGCAAAAATTGGAGAAAATGATAGTTTTAAAAATTATGTAAAAGATTTTAGCTATCCGTTAATAGAATCTCTAGGAAAAGACTATCAAGATAAATTTGATCAAGAAGAATCCCAGTTAAGGTCCTTACTGTGTGGAACTTATGCAAAGATAACTGAAGATACAAAATTTATTGAATTTTTTGCAAATCAATTTATTTCAAATGAATATGAAGAATACGCTGATGGTAATTATTTTAATTTAGTGTTATCAATTGCTGGAATGAATCAAGAGTGTTCCTCAGAAATATATATTGAAAAGTTTAAAAATTCATCATCACCCCAAATAGAAGCAAGATATAGAGGGGTCATCGGTACATTAAGTGACCCTGGTACTCCAAAAAATGTAATTGGAGCAATTTTGGATCAAACAATCAGAGGGGCAGATGCCCCTTATATAATCGCTACTTTACTTTCAAATAGTAAGAATGCTTCTAACGGGTTTATGGAAATAAAAAATAATTGGAGTGCCTTGCTCGAATTAATGCCTGGGTGGACAGCATCACGAATACTTGATTCACTGCCATCAATATATGACGAGTTACTGAGTGAAGAAATTAAATCTTTTGTTAATGAAAATCCACTTCCATCAGCCGAAAAAATAACAAGACAAAATATTGAGCGAATGGATGCGAATATAAAATTTAAAAACGCAATAAAGGATGAGTTTATTAATACTAAATTTGAACTGTAAGGAGAATAAATATGAAACCAAGAATAGCTGTATTTTTACAACCACAACATGCTGAGTATGATCAGATAAGGGCTGCTGCAATAGAGTCTGAAAAAATAGGTGCAGATGTAATTTATAATTGGGATCATTTTTACCCTTTATACAAAGAAGATGGAACCCAGTGGGCTGAAGGAGAAAGGCGTGAAGGTAAACATTTTGAATGTTGGACAATGCTTTCAAGTTGGGCAGAGGTAACTAACTCTGTCGAGATAGGTCCTTTAGTAACATGTAACTCGTATAGAAATCCAGAACTACTTGCTGATATGGCCAGAACTGTTGACCATATATCAGATGGTAGATTAATTTTTGGAATAGGTTCAGGCTGGTTTGAACAAGACTATGAAGAGTATGGTTATGAATTTGGCACTGCAATATGGAGGTTAAAAGAATTAGAAAAATCACTCGAAAGAATTGTAAACAGAATGGGTAAACTCGATCCTCAACCTAAACGAAAAATCCCTATTCTTATCGGTGGTGGTGGAGAAAAAGTTACTTTAAGATTAGTGGCTCAGTATGCAGATATATGGCATGGATTTGCTACAAAAACTGAAGAAAGAAGCGGGATTGAAACAGTCGCACATAAAAATAATGTACTTAATAACTGGTGTGACAAAGTTGGAAGAGATCCAAATGAAATCAAAAGATCAATTGGAATTGATATAAAAAGAATAGATTTGGCAGATGATTTGCTAGAAGCTGGTGCAACTGAAATTACGCTTGCTGTGAATGGGCCAGGATATGACCTCACACAAGTAAAAGAGTGGATTGCATGGAGAGACTCTAAGTAGAAAATTGAAATCATGGAAATAGTAATTCTTTTTGTTGGGTTTTCGATTGGATTAGTCTTACTGGTAAAGGGAGCTGATGAAATGGTTAGCTCTGCGGTCCAAATAGCTTTAAAATTCAAAATTCCTAGCTCTATCATAGGTGCAACATTTATTGGATTTGGTACATCTGCACCAGAATTGTTTGCAAGTACGGGAGCTGCATTAAATGGAGATTTGGATCTAGGAATTGGAAATATAGTAGGTTCAAATATAGCTAATTCATTACTTGTAGTGGCAGTTTTGTATCTTGCAATTCCAAAGGACTTTGACAAGAAAATTAAACTCAATCAACTTAGTCCGGTTTGGATGGCAATCCTCACCACTGTATTTGTATCAACTTATGTTCTCTTTAGTAGCTTTCCGCTTTACTTAGGGATTGTTCTATTAGTTTTGACAATTTATGTAGTTTACAAAATGGTAAGTGCTGACAGTGTTGAAGAAGAAGATTTCAAACCTGAAGAAAAAAACTACGTGTGGCTCAGGGGATTACTTTCTTTAGCTGCAACTCTTTATGGAAGTCAGTTAGTGGTTGATAATGCAGTTAAGCTAGCAGAAACATTTGGCGTTTCATCTTTGGTAATAGGTTCAACAATTATTGCAATTGGTACTAGTCTTCCAGAAGTTGCTGGAACAATAGCAGCGGCGAGGATGAGAAAGCCTGACATTGTTTTTGGAAATATTTTTGGTTCAAATCTTTTTAATATTGGATTGGTTGGTGGTGTGGCAATTTCAATAAGCCCTGGAAGTATTCTTTCAAGAATTGATTACCAGCTATTTATGATGTATTTTGTTTCTTTTCTTGTAATATTTTTATCAAGAAATGTCATTAAAAGAAACATTGTTGTTGGGTATTCTTTTATAGCTTTTTATCTTCTATTTATTATTAGTCTTTTTTAATATTTTTATTTTTTAAGAAAAAGATTAATCCTAAAAATGCGAGAAGGGCTCCTCCAATTTGATTCCAGGTAAATACACCAATCGTAGAATCTCCCATTCCAAATCTTAAGGTGTCTAGAAATGCTCTTTGAGTTCCATACCATACTGCCCATAAACCAATCCAAGATCCTTTCCCAAATTCATAACGATTTTGTGATGATCTAAAAATAAAGAAAACAATTAATGCAAGGATTAAGTCATACAGTGCAACGTGATGGTATGTTCCACAAGTTAGCAGTGGCTCCATACATTCTAAAGAATTGTGTTGTGGGGCAACGTCATATCCTGGCTTAATTTCATAACCTAAAAAGAAACTTGTTTCTCTTCCTAGATGTTCAACGATAGCAAGATCGCCAATTCTTCCAATAACAGTTCCAAGTATTAATCCTGTGGCAGCGTAATCTCCATATTGTTTAAAGTCTTCTTTATTAAAAATGCTAATTTTTAGATATGCAGCAATAATTCCCCCTGCCATACCACCCATAATTGAATAGCTACCAGCTAATGTAAAAACATCGCTTAATCCATACCCTGGATTCGCATACCATTGTGCAGGTATGGTAAAAAATCTTGCACCAAGAATAGCTCCAAAGATTGCCCAGGTTAGCGCCTCAGAAAATAAAATTGGGTTTGCTCCATCTTTTTCTGAGAGTTTTAAAGCATGACTAGCCCCAAAATAAAATCCAATTGCTGCAAAAACTCCATGTAAGGAAAGAAAGACTGGCCCAACTTTAGTAATTGGTATTGGAGGATAAGTTATTGAAAAAAATATTTCTTCCATGATTAAGTATTCCTTATTGTAAAAAGAATGTCAGCAATCATAGACAAAAATATAACTGCTAGATAAGTATTAGAAAATACAAAGTACGATATTGGTTTGATTTTATCTGAGTACAAACCATAAGATTTAATCATTAAATAGATTCCAAAAATTAATGCCAAAAATAAATAAATCAAACCAAGTTGTAATACCGGTGCAATTAAAAGAGATGTTATTACGGTAGCACATGAATAAACACCAATAAAAATTGATGTTCTTTTTTTTGACTCTTGGGTTGGTAACATTGGAAATTCTGCACCCCTGTAGTCTTCTACATTTTCAATTGATAACGCCCAAAAATGAGCAGGAGTCCAAAGAAAAACAAGTAGAAATAAAAGCCACGATCCCGTATCAAGTGCAGTTCCTGTTGCAGCCCATCCTATAAGAACAGGGGCAGCCCCAGCTGCACCCCCAATAACAATATTTTGATTTGTTCTAGGTTTTAAAATTAATGTATATATAAATGAGTAAAAAATGTTTGCCATTAATGCAATATATGCTGCTAGCGGAGTTGTTTGTGTGTATAAAATCATAAATCCTATTAGTGCCAACAAAATTGAATACATATATGCATTTTTTACAGAAATAGTTCCAGTGACAAGGGGCCTGTCAGATGTTCTTGCCATTAATTTATCAGTTTCGATTTCAAAAATTTGATTTAGAACATTAGCGCTTACTGCTAATGCTGTACCACCAAATAATGTAAACAAAACCAACTCAACAGGTGGAAAGCCATATATAGAGACAACCATTGATGGCACAGTTGTAATAAGTAGCAGCTCAACAATTCTTAATTTAGAAAGTTTTAAATAATTAGAAGCAACTTTTTTTGTTTGAACCTTCATAGTGTCATAGTACTTTAATTACACTATATATTGTTTGAACGCTATTCTTAAATATTGTTGATAATATAAATATGCTTGTGAAAAAAATTTTTAAGTTAAAGAATTTAAAATATATGCTGTTAGTTTTCCTCTCTGCATGTATTGAAAATGCTCCTCTCGACTCCCTTAGCCCTGAGGGTCCTTATGCAAGATCAATCGATGAACTATTCTGGATAACTTTTTGGATTGCTGTTGTAATCTTTGTAATTGTGCAGGGTGCGTTACTACTGTCAGTATTTGTGTATAAAGAAAAACCAGACTCTCCAGAGCCAAAACAAATTCATGGAAATACAAAACTCGAGATATTATGGACAGTTATACCTGTATTAATTTTGGCTGCGATCGCTGTACCAACAGTAAGAACAATCTTTGATTTAGCAAGAGAACCAGAGAATGCCCTTAAAATTGAAGTAATTGGTCATCAATGGTGGTTTGAATATAAATATCCTGATTATGGAATAACCACTGCAAATGTTCTAGTGATTCCAGCAGACAGACCAGTAAGACTTGAAATGTGGTCTAATGATGTTCTTCATAACTACTGGGTGCCTAAATTAAATGGTAAAAGATACCTTGTTCCTGGACAAACGACTTATCTTAATCTTCATGCCGATTCACCAAATGAGTTTTGGGCTCAATGTGGTGAATATTGTGGATTGAGTCATTCAAAAATGCGCGGAAGAGTTTTATCAATGTCCCAAAGTGATTTTGATGCGTGGGTAAAAAATCAACAAAAAGATGCAGTTGCATTTAGTACCGATGATTTATCTTTAGCAGCAGAAGGTCAGCAAGTTTATCTGAATGCGGGTTGTACACAATGCCATGTTATAAATGGTGTTTGGGATATTCAAGGTGATAGAATTGCGCCAAATCTAACCCATTTTGCTAATCGAAATGTCTTTGCCGGTGCAGCATTGAAAAATAATCCAGAAAACCTTACAAAATGGCTAGCTAATCCAGCAGAGTTAAAACCTGGTACATTTATGCCGAACCTAGAATTGACTGAATCGGAAATTAATGCTTTAATTGCGTATCTGGAGACACTTAAATGACAAAAATAATTGAGCCGAATAAACAAAGTAATATTTTTAAAAGACCCTCTTCTGAAACAGGTATTTGGAGTTGGATAACAACTGTTGACCATAAAAGAATAGGCATAATGTATGGTTACGCAGCGTTTTTCTTTTTATTAATCGGTGGTCTTGAGGCGTTAGTTTTGAGAATTCAGCTTTCACAGCCTGATAACAATTTTTTAACAGCTGCAGAATATAACGCAATGTTTACGATGCATGGAACTACAATGATATTCTTGGCAATTATGCCAATAAGTGCAGCGTTCTTCAATTATTTGCTTCCTCTTCAAATTGGAGCCAGAGATGTTGCCTTTCCAAGGCTTAACGCTCTTTCTTTTTGGATATTTATATTTGGAGGAGCTTTTCTTTATTCTACTTTTATTTTTGGAACTGCAGGAGCTCCGGATGGAGGATATCTTGCTGAGGAAGTTGGTTGGCTTGGATCTGCTCCCAATGGTGGCTGGTTTGGTTATCAACCAAATGCTGGACTGAAATATTCTCCCGGAACAGCAATGGATTATTGGGCAATTGGGCTCCAGATTCTAGGAATCGCATCACTCATATCCGCATTTAATTTCATTACAACAATTATCAACATGAGAACAAAAGGTATGAGATTTATGAGGATGCCAGTATTTACATGGATGACTTTTGCTGTTTCGTTCCTACTTGCCTTCTCTTTGCCAATCATTGCAATTGCACTTTTTTATGTAACATTTGATAGAAAATTTGGCACTACTTTCTTCCTCACAGAAGGAGGTGGGGATCCAGTGCTATGGCAACATTTGTTTTGGCTTTTTGGTCATCCAGAGGTATACATTCTTATTCTTCCAGCGTTTGGTATAGTTTCTGAGGTTCTACCTACTTTTGCTAGGAAACCTTTATTCGGTTATGCTGCAATTGTTTTTGCGGGTTTTGGAATTGCTTTCATAGGTTTTGGAGTATGGGCACACCATATGTTCGCATCTGCAATTAGTCCTGTGGCTCAAGCGGGTTTTGGACTTTCAACAATGGTTATAGCGGTACCTACAGGAGTAAAAATCTTTAATTGGTTGGGTACTATTTGGGGTGGAAAAATCAAACTTAATACTCCTATGCTATTTTCTTTAGGTTTTATCGGAATGTTTGTTATTGGTGGATTAAGTGGTGTTACACATTCAGTAGTACCTGCTGATACACAGCAAACTGATACTTATTACATTGTTGCACATTTTCATTATGTACTTTTTGGAGGCGCATTGTTTGGAATTTTTTCAGGACTTTACTACTGGTTTCCAAAAGTTTGGGGAAAAATGTATAACGAAACTCTAGGAAAAATTCATTTTTGGTTAATGTTAATTGGATTTAATCTAACTTTTGGACCTATGCACTGGTTAGGTCTTCAAGGCCAAGTGAGAAGAACTTGGGTTTACGCTGAAGAAACTAATCTTCAATTTTGGAATATTATTGTGACAATTGGTGCTTTTATAATTGCAGTTTCAATAATTGTATTTATGATTAATTGGATTTTTTCAAAAAGAAACGGAGAAAAAGCTCCATTTGATCCTTGGGATGCAAGAACGATAGAGTGGACTATCCCATCACCAACACCTGTATGGAACTTTTCAAAAGCTCCAGAAGTGAAATCATTAGATGATTTTTGGCATTCAAAATATGATGAAGATGAGGATGGGAGAGCAGTAAGAAAAGAATCTACCGATCAAATGCTTGTTGAACTTGAAGAAGAGGGTCTAAATCCATCAGAAAATATTGTATTGCCTAATCCTTCATATTTCCCTATTTTACTTGCTGCTGGTCTTCCATTTTTAGGTTATGCAGTAATTTATAAATCCATTCCCCTTGCCTTAATTGGTACTTTATTTCTTCTAATTGGAGGTTTTGGGTGGGGAACGGAACCACTAGAAGAAGAGGTTGAAGAAAATTTAGAGCATGAGTAGTTCTCATTCATATCCACATGAACCTACAGGAGTAGAAACCAGAAAACTTGGAATGTGGGTATTTCTATCTACTGAAATACTTTTTTTTGGGACTTTGATTACTACCTTTATGATTTTTAAAGGAAGAGACTTTCCAGGCATCAAATTAACAGATGTCTACGACATACCATTTACTTCAATTAGCTCTTTTATACTTCTCATGAGTTCTTTAACTATGGTTTTGGCACACAATGCACTAGAAGCAAACGATCAAGAAAAAACAAGAGTTTGGCTTTTAGCAACCGCGATGTTAGGTGCGGTATTTTTAGCAGGACAAATTTACGAATTCACAGAGTTTTACCATAAAGGTTTCGAGCTTTCTACAAATATTTTCAGTTCAACTTTTTATGTTCTTACTGGTTTTCACGGACTTCATGTATTCATTGGCGTGGTTCTCCTCCTTGCTCTTTGGGGTATTGGACAAAGACAAAAAGGCCTTACTTTAGAGGGTGGTATGAATCTTGAGTTTGTAGCCCTTTACTGGCACTTTGTTGATATTGTATGGATAGTATTGTTTACAGTAGTATATTTGATTTAAAATGTCCGAAAATCATATAGATCATCCCACTCCAAAAAAGTATGTACAAATTGCAATTGTTCTTGGGATACTAACCGCAATTGAAATAGCTTTATATTATACAGAGGACATTGTAGGGGTTTTCACCGATCCTATATTGATAATTCTAGCTGTCGGAAAATTCATAATTGTTGTCGGATGGTTTATGCACCTTAGGTTTGAAAATAAAATGGTCAACAGATTCTTTACTGGTGGGATGATATTGGCTTTAGTGTTATTTGCAATTGTAATGATAGAGCGTGCATCAGCTAACTTTTCTTAAAATTTTATGGAAAATTTACCATTTCATCCACATTATGATGTTTGGGCATTGATAGTTTCATTAGTTATATTTTTTGAACTATCAACTAAAGACAAAACAATAAAAAAAGATAAAAGAAGGTTGTGGTATTCAGGTTTACTAATTCTTTGGGCTTTTACAGATTATCCAATTCACGACATTGGTGAAAGATATTTGTTTTCTGTTCATTCAGCTGAACACTTAGTCTTAGCTCTTGTATCTCCACCTTTATTGCTTATGGGTATGCATAAAGAAATGAAAAAATTAGTGTCTGTTAAACCACTAGTATCCGTACTTAAAATAACTGCAAAACCTGTTGTTGCGTTTTTCTTATTCAATTTTGTAATGGTTGGAATGCATTGGTCTACAGTTGTAAATCTGATGGTAACAAATACATTATTCCATTTTTTAATACACTCTGTGATGCTTCTGGTCTCACTGAATATGTGGATTCCTGTTATTGGTTTTAATGATGAAATTAAACCTATGAATTCAGCTGCAAAAATAGGATACTTGTTTCTTCAATCACTACTTCCAACAATCCCTGCAAGTTTTCTTGCTTTTGGTACAGAGCCACTTTACAGCGCTTATGTAAATGTCGAAAATATTTACAACATATCTGTGATTAACGATCAAACGCTAGCAGGATTAATACTCAAGCTTGGAGGAGGCATAATACTCTGGATTTCTATTTTAGTTATATGGATGAAGTGGTATCAAAATGAAAAAACGTTTGATGATGTCGTTAGAAATAGTTCAACTGATTAGAATTATATAGATTTATTATGGATGGACAAAAATTAGAACAGCTAAGTAGCTCTAGTGGTATACCACTAGATCTTTTATCTAGATCTATTCAAGCTAGGGCAGAAGCAACTGGCGTCTCTTCAGATGATATATTAAATAACTGGAGTGGTGGTGATTCAATACCGACCCCTATTTCAGAAGTAACTACCGTTGAAAAAACAGACGTAGCTGTTGAAAAACAAGTTATCGAAAATGAAACAGAAGAGATTGTTGAAGAGACACCACTTGAGATACCGGCTGAAGAGATCAGTGCTATAGCAACTGTTATAGTTGACGATTCACCTCCACCCGTTTCTATAAGTCAAAAAATTTTAAAATCTGTAAAGTATGGACTCGGTTTTGGAGTTTTAGCAGGGTTCATTCAAGGACTGCTTGCAAGTTCTTTTCTTTATGATGGTTTAATTTTAGAAGCTGAAACCCAAAAACTAACTGCAGAATATAGCACTGTTTCTTTTGTGCTTATTGTTTCATTAACAACTGCATTTATTGGAGCATTAAATTCCTTAAATATCAAAAAATTTCTAGAAACTAATTATGAAGGTTTTGGGGTGCTTACAAATGATAGGGAATCTATATACACCGGTGTCGGACTAGGTCTTGTCTTTGGGTCCTCATCAGCTTTTTATATTATAAATAGTGTCGGTCAAACAATCTTAGGAATTTTACCCGAAGATCCTGTCACAAACCTTATCAGTGTTGGAGGAGCGTTTTGGAGAATAGTGATTTTGTCAACATTCATACAAGCGGCAATTTCTGTACTTTCAATGATTTTAGGAGTCCCTAAAGGACTAGAAAGTGATGAAAATACCGAAGCTAATAAAATTAGAAATAGGATTGTTGGTTCTATTGTTATTCCATTGGGGGCTATTGTTGTAGGTGGAGTCATATCCGTTGCGATTGCTCAAGTTTTCCTTAACTTTCATGATTATGCACCTTTGTTTGCCTTAATAATTTCAGCTGCGATACTTTTATTTGCGAGTGTGATGAGCTCAGCACCAAAAATAAAAATTACCAGAAATGAAGTTTTAATTGCATCCGCAGGTGTGATAACTTTAATAATTATCATAGCAAGTGTTGCAGCAAGCCAAAATTAATAGAAAAGCCAATCTTTTAATCGAGTAAAATTTAATATTTCACTATAGGTACCTTGAGGAATGTACTTTCGATAAAAGACTCTACAGAAATTACGCATTTTTAATAGAATATACAAATGACATACTTTAAAAATAAAACAATAATTATGAGCGGAGGCTCTCGTGGAGTTGGTCTTGAGATTGCAAAAGCGCTTGGCAAAGACGGAGCAAATGTTGCAATTCTAGCGAAGACTACAGAACCACATCCAACACTTCCAGGAACAATCTTTACAGCTGCAGATGAAATTAAGCAAGTTGGAGGCAATCCACTTCCAATAGTTTGTGATATTAGATTTGAAGATCAAGTAGAGGCAGCTGTTGAGGAAACAGCAAGTAAATTTGGTGGTATAGATATATGTATCAATAACGCAAGTGCCATACATTTAACTGATACTGTCAATACGCCTATGAAAAGATATGACTTGATGCATAACATTAATGTGCGTGGTACTTTTATGCTTAGCCAAAAATGTATACCTCATCTTATTAAAGGAGATAATTCACACATTTTGACGCTTTCACCGCCTTTAGATATAGCGAGAAAGTGGTTTGGTATGACCCTTGCTTATACAACTGCAAAGTATGGAATGTCACTTGTTGCACATGGTCTGGCTGAAGAACTTGGGAAGCACAATGTTGCATCTAATTGTCTGTGGCCAAGAACTTCACTTGATACCGCAGCTGTAAGAAATGTAATTGGAGAAGAGCTAGTAAAAGGTTCCAGAAAGCCTTCAATATATGCTGATGCCGCATATGCAGTATTAAAAAGAGACTCTTCGTCATGTACCGGTAATTTCTTTTTAGACCAAGATGTACTTGAAGAAGAAGGCGTTACAGATTTTGATCAGTATGCGATAGATCCAGAGGCAAAACTTGTATCAGACTTTTTTGTCGATGACAATCCTGAAGATTGGATTCAGGCTTAGTTGCCTAAAAAGTCTATAACGCTTTCCCAACCTTTAGAAACACCTTTATAGAACTCTGTATAGTTACATTTTGAGCAAGTTACTGCTAAAAACTTTCTATTTTGTATATTCATAAATCTTGACCAAGTTTTACCAGTCATGGTCACTGTATCTTCATAGTATTCAGTTGATTCACATTTAGGACATGTCCAAATTTTTTGTTGTGTTGGATATCTTTCTTCCATGTTCTTATACTAATTATTTTTTTAGATGGAATCTGCAATTAGGGGAAGGTAAAATTTAGTATGCATAATATTCTGCGCATACTTTTTTTATCTTTTCTTATGATGCTTTTTGCATGTGGAGGTGAAGAATCTGCAAATTTGGATCCACAAGTTATAAGAGTCGTCGATGATGAATTTTCTCCAAAAGTTTTAAGAGTTGAACCTGGTACTACAGTAATTTGGGAATCTGGTGGAGCAAATGATCACAATGTGATTGCGAGTGACGGTTCATGGCAAGCAATATCATCAGACTATTTTGAATATGGAATTATTACAAAAGGCGATCAATATGAACACACATTTAATGAGCCGGGAGTTTACGATTATTACTGTCCATATCATGGAACTAACAACAAAGGTATGGTCGGTACAGTTATTGTAGGTGATGTTGATTATGCAGTTGAACCTGAAAAAGTGATCGTCAGTTTAAGTGAAAATGTTTTGAGTGTAGGACAGGATAAAAAATTTACAAAAATTCAAGATGCTGTTGATGTTGCACAAGAAGGAGATTTGATTCTAATTAACCCAGGAGTTTATAACGAAAGCATAACTGTGACTACTTCGTATTTAACACTGAGGGGTACTGATAGAAACAAAGTAATAATAGATGGCCAATTTATGAGTGAAAACGGAATACAGATTTATGATACTGATGGGGTAACAGTTGAGAATTTGTCTGTAAGAAACTTTACACTAAATGGCGTTTATTGGAATACAGCAAAAGGGTTTAAAGGTTCTTATTTAACTGTTTACAACAATGGAGATTACGGTGTATATGCATTTAATTCAACTGACGGTGTATTTGATAATATATACGCTTCTGGACACCCTGATAGTGGAATTTATATAGGACAGTGTTATCCCTGTAATTCCTTAATATACGATAATGTAATTGAGGGTAATGCATTAGGTTATTCAGGAACTAATGCAGGTGGTCATCTGTATTTATATAACAATATATGGCGCGATAATATGTCAGGTATTGTTCCAAATACTCTTGACTCTGAGCTCAATCCTCCTGGTAGGGAAACAACAATTGTAGGAAATCTTGTGATTAACAATAATAACTATGAAGCTCCTACAAATCGCTTTGGCGTTGTAGCTAAAGGGATGGGGATTGTTGTTCCAGGAAGGGTTGGAGATGTCATTGAAAAAAACTTAGTGATAAATCATGACCGTTATGGAATTGTCGCAAGCCCGATGCTTGATGCAAATTTATACTTTTCACAACATGTAAGTGTTGTTGATAATGTTGTTTTAGACTCTGGGTATACAGATTTAGCCTTAGCTGGTCCTTGGGGTCCTGGAAACTGTTTTGAAAATAATGTTTACCAAACCAGCACACCTCCATTACTTGAGCAAGTACACAACTGTAGTTCAATAAATTCAACTAATATTCTTGCCAGGTTTCCACTACAAGGTGACCCTTCGGGGCTCATGATGCTTGCTGGATTTTTTGCTGATGCACAAACTACTGATTTAGACAAAAATAGATACAAAGAATACCCTTGGCCAAAAGAACAGATGAATATGGAGTTTTCTGATATTAATAAGCCATCTCCAGCAATAAATTTATTTTTTGTACCAAACTTAGAAGAAATAAATGTACCTACGGATTTACTTAATGAGGATTTAGAAAATTACTACAATGCTGAAAAGGAGATAATTATGAGCGGAGTTCCAATTTCAAGCCCAACATTATGGCAGCTGTTATTTCAACTATACGGATACTTAATGCCGTTTGTGTTGTACGCTGCTTGGGCTGCTTTAGCAATAAAAGATATTGACTCTAACGACAAAGTAAATGGAAGTATGAAATATGTGTGGTTGGGGGTGGTTTATCTGGTACCGTTTTTTGGTGTTCTTGTTTATCATCTTGCTGGACCAAGTGCTATATCACGCAGCATGAAGCTAGCAGCTATAGTTGGTGGTCTATTTAGTTATATTGCAATACTTGTTGCTGGCGCAGTAATTAGTGGTTTAGTTTAAAGTAAAGCTTAAATTTAATTTATGTCTTTCGAAAAGATACTCTGCTTTGGAACATTAAACCCTGATTTAATTTACTTTGTTGATGAAATACCAAAAAAAGGTGACGATATCAGAAGTTCAGATTCGCTTATCAGAGCGGGTGGTACAGCAATTAATTGTGCTGAAAAAATTGTTCTTTGGAACAAATCTGTTCATGTAAGAGGAAATAGCATTGGCAAAGATCCTTTAGGGAAATATTTATTAAATCATCTTAAGTCAAAAAACATTAATCATGATGATTTAATAATCGATAAAGGTATCACACCTACTTGCTCAATCTTTGTAGACAAAACTGGAGAGAGAACTATTGTTTCTTCAGGGTACCAAAAGTCAAGTTGGAACAACTTTGATAATATAGATTCATATGACTCACTAATGTTAGATCGATATTCAATTGAATTTGTAAAAGAAGACCTTATTGAAATTCAAAAAAATAAAAATTTGTTTGTTAGCCAAGCGGGATATGAACACAAGATTGATTACAAATTAGATTTTTTAACCGTAAGTAAGGATGAAATTACCGTGAATGAAGCAAATGATTTAGTGGAATCAAAAACTGTAAGATATATTTTATTAACATCGTCAAATCTACCAGCAAGATTAATTAGTCTTGAAGGAGCAATAGAGATTGTTCCTCCTGATTTTAAAACAATAAATGCAAATGGGGCTGGTGATACAACAGCTGCCTATATTGCTGCGTTTGGTGTTGAAGATTTGATTCCCAACATCAAAAAAGCCTGCGCAGCTGGTGCAATTGTGGCTGGAACTAATGATGAACCTACAATTGAAAAAATAGAAGAAATTGCTGAACTTGTTGAGGTAAACCCACGTTAGCGATTTATACTTTTTCAAAAAATCTACTAATATATTATTACTATGGCAGTTCCCTACAAAGCACCAGTCAAAGACATTGTTTTTGGCTACGAAGTAATTGATTCTTATAATGTATTGAATAAAATATCTGAGTTTAGTGATTTTTCTGAAGATATTGTCGTCCCAACTATGGAAGAATGTGCAAAATTTTCTGAAGAAGTACTGGCTCCCATTAATGCTATAGGTGACCAACAAGGGGCAACCATTGAGAATGGCAATGTAACAATGCCTGAGGAATTCGTTGATGCATATAAAAAATTTGCTGAAGCTGGATGGGCATCTATATCACTACCTGAAGAAATAGGTGGAGGAGGGATGCCGATAACTCTTTCCGGTGGTACGTTAGAAATTTTAAGTACTGCTAATTTAGCATTTGGATTGGCTCCCGGATTAAGTGCCGGGGCAATATCCGCAATCAATTTTCATGGAAATCAAGAACAGAAAGATAAATTTCTTCCAAAGCTTGTCTCAGGAGAATGGACAGGAACGATGAACTTAAGTGAACCTCAATCAGGTTCTGATTTGGGAACTATAACAACAAAAGCAGAAAAACAAGATGATGGTACATATAAGGTTACTGGTACAAAAGTTTGGATTACTTTTGGTGAACATAATATGACTGAAAATATAATCCACCTAGTTCTTGCAAAAGTGCCTGGTTCTCCGGAAGGAACTAAAGGTATTTCTATGTTTATTGTTCCAAAAGTTGTGGTTAACGATGATGGTTCGTTGGGTGACAATAATAATGTGTCCTGTATATCCATAGAAGAAAAACTTGGTATACATGCTAGTCCTACATGTGTAATGGAATACGATGGTTCAGTAGGCTATTTAGTTGGTGAAGAAAATAGAGGGCTAAACTACATGTTTACCATGATGAATGAGGCAAGAGTTTGGGTAGGCGGTCAAGGTTTGGCTTGTGCATCTGGTGCACTACAAGGAGCATCTCAATATGCTCGAGACAGAGTTCAGGGAAGACCCGTAGGAATGTCTAAAGAGGACGCCAAAAAATCAACAATTATTGATCATGCGGATGTAAGAAGAATGCTTATAACAATTAAATCTTATGTAGATGCTATGAGATACCTAATGTATGATAACCAATTAATGCTTGACTTAGAGTACTTCGCAGAAGGAGAACTTAAAGAGTTTGGTGAAGAGAGATGCGGTATTCTTACACCTATAACTAAAGCCTGGATATCAGATTTAGGTGTTGAATTATCTTCTATTGCTATTCAAGTATATGGAGGAATGGGCTATGTAGAAGAAACTGGTGTGGCTCAATACTTAAGAGATTCTCGTATTGCTCCCATTTATGAAGGAACCAATGGTATTCAAGCATTAGACCTTATGTTTAGAAAGCTTCCCCTTGACAATGGGCAGGCAATGCAAAGGTTGCTAGCTGATGTAAATAAAGTTATCGATGAAATGAATGAAGGTGGAGAAGTTTTATCAGACCTGGCACAAAAATTAAAAGTTGAGGTTGATAGGCTTTCAGAAGTCACTTTATGGTTAGGTTCAAAAATGCTTGAAGGTGAACTTGTAGATGCAAGTGCCGGTGCAACCCCGTATTTGAAGATGTTTGGACAAGTTCTTGGAGGCTATTACATGGGTAAAGCAGCAATTTTAGCTACTAAGAAACTTGAAGAAACAGGTGATGAATTTTACAACGATAAAATCACATTATCAAAGTTTTATATTGAACAACTTCTGCCTTTAGCATCTGGTTATGCTGCTTCCGTCACTGCTGGCAAAGATGATTTATTCAATATAAAAGCTGAAAGCTTTTAATTGCTTGATACTTTAAAAAATAAAAACAATCTTATAGCATTAGTTGGTGCAAGCAATGATCCAAAAAAATATGGCAATAAAATTTTACTAGATCTTATTTCGAAAGGATATAACGTCGCTCCAATTAATAACAAGGAGGAAATGATATCTGGCATTAAATCATATAAAAATGTTATGGATCTTGAATTATCTCCTTCAATAATTAACTTTGTAGTACCTCCAAATGTTGGGTTTGAAATTACAAAAGAATTAGTAGGAAATAATTATGACAATTTTTGGTATCAACCGGGTGCTGAAAGTCAAAAAATTTCCACTTATCTAAATGAAAACAATAAAAATTTTATCGATGACAAATGCATTATGGTCGTTACAAGATTGTCAGAACACTACTAATTTTCAGAAGATTTATTTACCTCATCTAATTCATCAAAAGACTTTTCTAACTTGTTAACTCTTGTTGTTTTTAATACTTCAAATGATTGAACAGTTTGGTCTAATCGCTTAGTTACATCGTCGAAAGAATCTATAAACTTTCTAACTTCATTCTTAACCTTTTCGTGGGTAATTAAAATATTTTTGGTATCAGTTTGTAAACTGAATAATTTCATGGAGTGTCTAATTGTTTCTAAATAAGCCATTAAAGTTTGGGGGCTAACAAGAATTACTTTTTTTGAAAAAGCGTATTGAATTACTGGCGTTTTGTTCGAGCCTATGACTGAAGTAAGTAGGAAATGATAAAGGTTTTCAAGTGGAATATACATGAGTACAAAATCAACTGTACCCTCTTCAGACGAAATATAACCTTCCCTGCTTGAAGTTTCATCAATTTTAGTTTTTATAGCCTTATCTAAAAATTCTTTGTTCTTGTTTTTAATTAAATCATTTATTTCTTTTCTTGAAATTTGATCAAGAGTCTCATCATCTAAGTCACGATTTAACTTGGCGATTTCCATGTAATTTGTTAGTGGAAATTTTGAGTCCATATTAATTGTTTTATTATCAGGAAGATAAAAAGTAAAGTCTGGTTTAGTTCCACTTTTCATTATTTTTTGCGTTTCATAATGGATGCCGTCTTTATATTCCATTATTCCCAAAAGATCTTCTACTTGAAACTCAGCCCACTGACCTCTGCTTTGATTGTTGTTAAGAACTGAAATTAAATTTCGCGTTTGCTGATCAACACCCGTTATAGAGCTTTTGATTTCACCAGTTTTTTCAATGAAATCTTTTACTGTTTGATCAGATTTATTAAGTAGTTTATATATCTGCGATTCTTCATTTTCAATAATTTCACTTACAATTCCTTTAATCAAATACTCATCTTCTTTTTTGCCTTCATCTTTTTTTCTGGTTACAAAATACAAGTTCATACAAAGAAGAAGGACTATTAACACATAAAATATAATTTCCATGCCTTAAGAATAGCAATAAAGGCAGACAATTTAATAATTGGGTTAAGTAAAGCTAAATTATATAGAGACTAAGTCAATTAGTTTTTTGTAACCAAACTCGAAATTGGCAACACTTTGGTTTTCTTTAATAAAGTTTTTAGAATTCAATCCTGTTTGTAAAGCACTTTCATAATTGTTCATAATGTATTGAATTTTGTTTGATAAATCATTTTTATTGTTGTTTTCAAATATATAACCAGTTTCATTTTCAATAATTAAATCGACCATTCCGGTGTTGCTTGAAACTAAGACGGGACATGCTGTGGCTTGTGCTTCAATTACTACCCTACCTAATCCTTCAGATTTAGAAGGCAAAATAAATAAATTTGCTGATGCATATTTTGAAATTAATTGTTCAGCTTCGATAAAAGGTGTCATAGTTATTCTCTCTGAATACTTAGAGCTAGAAATGAGATTGTTTAATTCTTTCAGATATTTTAAATTAGGTGTTTGTCCAATTATTTCCAATGAAACATCCCCATCAATTGTCTCAAGTGACTCAATGATTATCTTTGGATTCTTTCTATCTGTAACACTCCCTACAAATATTATTTTAAATGTATCTGAGTATGATCTTTGAATATCAGTATTTAGATAATTATCAATATTTATCCATGCAGGAAAACGAACAAATAGTCCTTGATATCCAAAATTTAAAACTTGTTTTTCTGTAAAGTCGGAGATAGATCTAATTAAATCTGCTTTTTTGATTGAATATTTTGCTAGGTAGCTAAATATTGAAGTATAAAATTTTGGTAGCAATAAATTTTTTTCCAATCCAATCGTGTCGATAAAATCTCCATGGGTTTCAACTACAATTTTTACAGGTGATTTTCTAATCTTTAAAGAAAAGATTGTAAAGAAACCAGTAATAGGGTCTTGCAAACAAACAATATCTATATTTTGGTCTTTTACTATTTTTGGGATCTTGAAAAAGAATAGAAATATAATTTTAAGATAATTTAAAAACCTATTTTTATTTTTTTTATTAAACATAGCTTCAACACCTTCAACACTAGTTCTAAACTTTTCCTCACTGAATGCATAAACTATAGGATTACAAACTTTAGAGAGAGATTGAAATTTTTTTTGAATATCTTTTGTTACAGGATTGGAATAAACAGTTGGAGAAACAAATAAAACTTTATTCATTGTTTAAAAAGCTATTAATCTCTTCTAATAGTTCATCTGCGTGAGTCCACGGAACAGAATGACCAGCATCATTAATAACTTTCGATTTGACAGTATTTAAACGATTTATCACTTCATTAGATGTTTCTTCAGGGACTAGTTTATCTTTGCCACCAGTAATGACCAAGGTTTCAGAATGTATTTCATGAATCCATGGTCTTGCATCATAAGGTACAACGAACCTTCCTCCATCACCATATATAAAGTCATCTTTTGACCTATGTAGATTATTCCATGCCCACTCTGTGTACTCATCTTCAATAGATTGGGATTTCCTTAAGAAAGAAAATTTTGATCTAGGATTAAAATTTGGAAAAAGTCTTTCTCGAATTCTTACAAAACTTATGAAAACCTTAAATGCTAATTTATCACTATAAACAGCACCGCCTAGCCAGCTAAATGGGGTTATTAAAACTAATTTTCTAATTAAGGATTGTTTTTTTCTAGCAACAGACATTCCAACAGCGCTTCCCATCGACCAACCAACAATATCACACTCTTCTATACCAAGTTTTTCTAGAATGCTTATAACCAGATCTGCATTTTCGTCTACGTCCCATCTTTTCCAACTTGAATCTGACTTTCCATGATTTCTTAAATCAATTGCAATAAATGAATTTTTATTTTTTATTTTTGGCAATACTTTAAACCAACTACCTAACGAATCAGTCCCCCAGCTATGCAAAAAAACAATAGGGGTTGTTCCGTCTACATATGATTCTCTAATAAAATACTCTTTTTCCCTTACAAAAATAGTTCTGCCAGGAAACTTACTTGGATGAATTTGAGTATTACCAGAAATATCTCCCTTTTTTGTTTCAAGCAAGTTTTTCAAGATTGTCGCAAAAGCAAAAAATTTAGTAATTGTTTTTATCATTTGCTATTAATGATATTGACTTTATTTTTATATCTAGAAACAATATCTCCAATTTCCCATATATTTAGTCCAAGTCTGTCAGATATATCATCTAAATCTATTGAGTTGTCATTTGGTGCTGAAATTAGTAAACCACCACTTGTTTGAGCATCTGATAATATTTTTACAAAAGATTCTTGATCATCGTTATAAATTATATTTTCTTTAGCTGAATCAAAATTTCTTTTAGACCCAGAAGGATAAACTCCATTGTTGAAATATTCTTTTGCATGTTCTATAACTGGTACATTATCTAAATATATATTTACTGTAACTTCAGAATCTCCAATCATTTCTATTAAGTGCCCTAATAGTCCAAAACCAGTGACATCTGTTATTGCATTTGCATTTAATTCTCTGGCAGCTTCTAGTGCTTTGTCATTCAATGTTGTCATCACTTCAGTTGCTTCAGATATCGCTTTTTCACTTGCTATATTCTTTTTTATAGCGGAAGAGATAATTCCAGAACCTAAAGGTTTAGTCAAAAAAAGTTTATCGCCTACTTGAAGATTTCTTTTTTTATAAATAACATCATTGATTATTCCTGTTACAGCAAAACCATACTTTGGCTCTTTGTCGTCGATACTGTGTCCTCCAATGATGTTACAACCAACACTTTGCATAGTCTCTAAACCACCTTTTATTACTTCAGACAATATTTCAAAACTTAAATCTTCTCTTGGCCATGAAACAAGCTGTAAGGAAGATATTGGGGTTCCACCCATTGCATAAATATCAGATAATGCGTTAGCGGCTGCAACTCTTCCCCAATCAAATGGGTTATCCAATATAGGTGTAAAAAAGTCTACAGTCTGAACTATTCTGATTCCATTACCAATATCAATTACACCTCCATCGTCAGGCGAATCTAGACCAACCAGTATTTGTGAAGTATTGGAATTATTTTGTTGTCTAAAATGCGTCAGTACCTGAGCAAGCTCTTTTTGTGAGAGCTTACATGCTCAACCAGCACCATGTGAGTACTCAGTTAATCTCATTCCACCTCCTTTTAAGGGCGCTCAATACTTACTTGGTTTTTAAAAGTTTTTTGAATTTCATTAATTAAGGGGTGGTGAGAGTAGTCTATTTTATTTATTCTAGATACAGGTATCGCATGTTTTGCGGTAGATAATACAAAACCACATTGTATAGCGTCTAATTCGTCTTCAGCTAAACGTCCGATAGATACATCTAGCTTTTTTTCTTCTCCAAAGCGAATTAAATATTTTCGAGTTATTGAATCTAGGATCCCAAGATCTAGGTCTGGTACGTGTATTTTATCATTCAATATCCACCCAAAAGTCCAAGTAGGACCTTCAAGAATGATGTTTTCTCTATTAACTAATAAAGCATCCGTATACCCATTTAATTCAGCTTGTCTTGTATGACTTATGTTCATTGCGTACGATGTAGATTTTGTACCAACGTTGAATACATCTTGTTCAATAAAGTCTCCACCACTCTGCCAGTAGGCTTTTTGAGTTTGTAAAGTAAAATATGCTGGTACATCTATAGGTGGCTGATAAAAGCAAAATACATTAAATGAATCTTTTTCATTTCTTAAAATTAACGTCCTAACATATCCATTTTGAAAATTTTCTGCCACAAATAAAATATCTTTTTTTATCTTCTCAAAATTTATATCTTTAAAAAATACCTTGGAAGCAGAATTTTTGAATCTTTCAATGTGTAAATCTATTCCAAACGGATAACCTTTATGAATTCTTATTGCTTCAAAAATTCCATCGCCTCTCCATACTCCAATATTTTCTACAGGAAGAATGAAATTTTCTTTTTCAACTTGGACCCCGTCAATCAAATACATTTTATTCCTTTTGTCTTATGTATGTGTTTGTAATAGGCATTCTTCTGTCCTTTCCAAAAGCTTTTTGAGTGAGCTTTACTCCAGGTGCAACTTGTTTTCTTTTATATTCATTTCTATCTACTTTTTCAAGAACATCAAATACTAAATCTGGATTAACTCCTGAAGCGATAATTTTTTCAGACGAACTATCTTCCTCAATATAAAGATTCAATATTTTATCGAGTACTTCATAATCAGGAAGTGCATCGCTATCAAACTGATTAGGGCGAAGTTCTGCGCTTGGCTCTTTAGTGATAATGTTTTTTGGTATAGCATCAGAAATTGAATTTATGTAGTTTGATAATTCATAAACTTTAGTTTTATATAAATCCTTTATCAATGCGAATCCACCAGCAAGATCGCCATAAAGAGTAGAATAGCCAACTGCCATTTCTGATTTATTACCAGTAGAAACAACCATTGCACCGGTTTGGTTAGATAATCCCATTAAAATATTACCTCTAACCCTTGATTGAATATTTTCATCAGTTATTTGCCCAAGATCTTCATTGAGAGAATTCGTAAGAGTTTCTCTAAAATCATCTACTATTTTTTCGATCTCAATTGTTTTTAGAGTTATTCCTAAATTATCTGATAGTTTAATTGCATCGTCTAAAGAGTCTTTGGAATTATATTTAGAGGGCATAGCTACTCCAATTACATTTTCTGCGCCTAATGCATCAACACAAATTGCAGCAGTCAAAGCTGAATCAATTCCACCTGAAATACCTATTAATACTTTTGTAAATTTATTCTTTCTTACATAGTCTTTAAGTCCCAATTTTAACGCAGAATAAATAGATTCATTCTTACTCAATGAAGCCTTGCTTTCAACATCTTTCAATTCAATTGTTTTTGGCCTGATTATTAGAGGAGATTTGTCATTTTGTTTATTAGTTTTTAAATCAATATCTAAGTGGAATACTTCTTCTTTGAAACTTGAGGCCTGGTAGATAATTTCACCAAGGTCATTTACAACAAACGAACCTCCGTCAAAAACTAGTTCATCTTGACCACCCACCATGTTCAAATATATTATTGGTACATTTAGTTTTAATGCCTTTTTCATGACTATTTCTTTTCGAGTTTCGCTTTTATGAATATCATAAGGTGATGCATTTATATTTATAATTAGTGATGCACCTTGTTTCACTTGCTCTTCTGCTGGTCCGTCTTCAATCCAAATATCTTCACAAATATTAATCCCAATAGCAATGTCGTCATACCAAAATAAAGTATTCGGTTCTGTGCCTTTGGAAAAATATCTAGCTTCATCAAAAACTGAATAATTTGGTAAAAATGATTTATGATATATTCCTCTAACGTCTCCATTCTGCACAATTGCAGCAGCATTGGCTATCGTCCGTTTATTATTGTCTTGATTGTGGGGATCGTTCTTTCTATCAACAAAACCAATAACTCCACTTGTGTGAGATGAAAAAGCTGCGATCTCCTCCAGTACTGCAAAATTTTTACCAATAAAACTTTCACGAAGTAACAAATCTTCTGGTGGGTATCCTGTAATTGCTAGCTCTGGAAAAATAACGATGTCTGATTCTACTGATTCAGCTTCTTCAAAACAATTAAGTATAGTTTCTTTGTTTTCTTGAATTGCACCCACCGAAAAAGAACATTGAGCACCTGTTATTCTTATAGTTTTTTTATCCACACTTTAATGATAGATTCTTATTGTTATTAAGAAGAAACCTTAATTTCTATATGCTGAGAATCTTCTATCCATCTATTAACTCTTTTAATTGAAGGCATTCTTTCAACAATTTTGGCTTTAATATTTATTTTTTGCATTGATTCATGCAATGATTCAGGGTTGCGTCTTCTTAATTCAGAAACGCTTTCAACACCAACTGCTTCTAATAAGTCAGCATAATCTCTACCCAGGTCTTTAATTTTCATCAGTTCAGCTCTTCTTGCCCAGTGAAGAAGCTTTGGTGAGCTAATCCCTGTCTCTTTTGTCAATAAAGCCCTTCCAGATCTAGATGAAGCTATCTGAAGGAATGTTGTTGTTGTTCTGACTCTTGCTCTTCTTAATTTTGTTGCCTCAGTATGAGTCATGCCATTTATCGAATCAATTGAATTCATGTTTTTGATTTTACAAAATTTATTTTATAAACAAATGCTTTTTTTTAAGAGATTTTCCCACTCTCAAAAATCTTTTTCTTCGTCATAATCCGTTGGACCAAGAAAATTAAAATTAAGTTTTTCAATTTTTACCTCAGATGAAACAAAATAATCGATTAGATCAAAATCTTTATATGCTGAAATTTCAAATTCACCAGGATCATCTTGTGTCAATAATTCTAACTTTGACCAAAATAGACGCGGGACTAAAACTGGAAAACCCAACTTGTATCTATATTGAGGAATTAATATTTTTGAGTTGTCCATTTCATTATTTTGTAAAGCAATGATCACTTCATCCCTTACTTCAGGTTGGTCTCCCAAAAAAAATATAAGATTTTCTATTTGCTTTTGTTCTTGATAGAAAAATAGAGCTGTTCTAATTGATGAAACTATTCCTTCTTCCCAGTTTTCATTTATTAAAATATTTGAATTATAAAAATTTATTTTTTCTTCAATAATTTCATTTTCGGACCCCAGAACTACAGTAGATAACTCAAAGTAGGTGTTTACTTTTTCAATTACAAGTTCTAATAATGGCTTGTTTTTAACTTCAGCAAGCTGCTTAGGAAATCCCATTCTTGTTGAGTCACCAGCAGCGAGTATAACTCCTGCATTCATTCTATGCACCACCTAAAATACTTGTACCAAACGTTAATGAAACAATTAATAGTATGACTTCAATATTTCTCAACATATAAACTTGTTTTAGCCCTGAACCAAAAGAAACAATTGAATATATTGAAACTATCAAAATTAAAAAACCCTGAAGAAAAATTGACGAGACAAATAGTGCAGGCACGACAAGCAAGCATGGAGTTGAAGCAAAAAAATTGATCATTAGAAGATCTTTAGGAATTGGATCTTTCCTGAAAAGAAATCTGAGTATTAAGTAAATTATCACTAATCCTGTAACTGTGGCAACGAGAGATGAGAAGGCCGATGAAAATAATGAAGTAGTACTGTCTGAAGAGTTTATAAAAGTTTGCAACTCTTCAATCAATGATTGAAACAAATTAAATTCTTCTTGAGAAAATTCTTGTTGAAAATCCTGTTGAAATAAAATTAAGTTTTCTTGTAAATAATCTAACAGACCTGAAAGAAATCTAAAGCCACTCATAGTGACTAAAATTGTCGTGCTTACAAAGATAGCAATAGATTTTTGAAAAGCTCCATCCTGAACTAAAAGCTCGTTATAAATCTCTTTATCAAGACGTAATATGCGGGATATTATTTTTTTATCATTCATTTTTTTTTGATTTATTTAAAATCTACTTAATGACTATAACAAAATTAATTTCATACTTTATAAGTGTCTCAATGATAGGAGTAATAATTTGGGCACAAAATCAAGTTTCTTTATTTGACTCTCCTATTCCAGATTTACCATGGGGTATAGTTTCTCTTGTAGATCTTTATGGTGGATTTATTCTAGTTTGCTTGTGGATTGCTTATAAAGAGTCTTTGTCTGCAACAATTATATGGTCATTTTTTGTTTTAATTTTAGGCAACCTTACTACTGCAATATACGTGATTTATAGCATTAATAAATCAAATGGGGATATTGCACATTTTTTTATGGGAAAAAATTCTTAGTCTTTTTTGAGGTTGTCTAAAAGTATTAAAGACACGTCTCTAACTCTTACGTTATCCCCATATCCAAGCTCTTTAACACCGTCATCCATCATTATGTAGCAGAATGGACAAGCAACTGCAACTTCATCAGCACCGGTCTCAATTGCTTCTTGAGATCTTTCAACATTTACTTTTTTGCCAACAGACTCTTCCATCCACATTCTTCCACCGCCAGCACCACAACAAAAGCTCTGGGTTCCTTGGCGCTTCATTTCTCTAATTTCTATTCCACCAATTGAGCCAACGATTTCTCTCGGTGCTGTATAAATGTCATTATGCCGACCTAAGTAACATGAATCGTGATATGTAATTTTGTAAGGCTTGTCACTCGTTCCAACTTCTATTCTCCCAGACTGAACAAGTTCTGTTAGTAATTGACTGTGATGAATAACTTTATACTCGCCGCCAAGTTGAGGATATTCATTTGCGATGGTATTAAAACAGTGTGGACACTGTGTAATGATCTTATCTACTTTTAGATTGTTCATGTTTTCAATATTTTGTATCGCAAGTTGTTGAAAAACAAATTCATTACCTGTTCTTCGTGCAGAATCTCCCGTACAAACTTCCTTGGGCCCCAAAACAGCGTACGATACTCCAGCTCGCTTTAAAAGTGTCGCAACAGCTTTTGTCACAGGCACATTTCTATCGTCGAAAGCTCCGGCACATCCGATCCAGTATAAATAATCGTATTCTTCAGAGTTCGATTCATCAATAACAGGTACCTCAAAATCAAGATCTTCCGTCCACTTCAAACGATCGTTTTGTGATGCCCCCCAAGGGTTAGATGAATTCTCCATTGCAACATAAGCTTTACCAAGTTCTGATGGAAAATCTGATTCCATCAAAGCTAGATGTCTTCTCATATCAAGTATCTTGTCCAAAATTTCTATATTTACAGGACATATTTCATCACAAGCTCTACACGAAGTACAGGCCCAGACTTCTTCTGAGGTTATTCTTTCAAAAACATTTGATGAATTTACTTTTAGGGGTCCTGGCGTGCTGATAGTTGCTGGAACAGCAGGATCTCCAGATTCAGACATTACTTGCCCTACTTTTAAGATTATCTCTCTTGGATCAAGAGATTTACCTGTTTGATTTGCTGGACATACTGAAGTACATCTTCCGCAAACTGTGCAAGCATCTAAGTCCATAAGTTGTTTCCATGTGAAATGGTCAATTATTTCTGTGCCAACATTATCAATATCTTCTGCTTCTAGTAAGTTTCCAATATCTCTCATAGCGCCTTTGTGTCTCTCTTTAGGTGACATAAACATGTTTATTGGTGACGTAATAATATGGCGTAACTTAGAAATAGGTAATGCAATCAAAAACACGAAGAAAGAAACAACGTGCAAAACCCAGGAAACCCTATGAAACAGCTCGGGGTTTGATAGATTTAAGAAATCAGCTACAAAATATCCAATAAATGACCACTTCTCGTAATCTGGAAAATTTTCAAGTGCAATTCTTCCAGCTTCTGTAGTAACACCTGATATACCAATAAAAATTAACAAAGATAACGTTAGATAATCATCAACTGTAGTCTTTGTTTGTATTCGATATTCTGCGCCTCTTAATCTTCTTATTAAAGCCCAGAAAAGACCGATTAGATAAGCTATAGTTGCTAACTCAAGAAGGAATGAATAAACAATATAGGTAGTTCCTTGTAGAAACTTCCATTTAGGAGGCATTAAATGATGAATTTCAAGAGTAATAGTCCCAGCAAACAAACCAAGAAAACCAATATATATTAAAGAATGCATTAGTCCGGCAGCTTTAAACCTAAGCACTGTTCTCATTGTTATTCCATCAAAAAAGCTCCAAAGACGAGCAGAAAATTTTACATTTCTTTTTTCTTCTTTACCTCTTGTCCAGTTTTTAACTCTAAGAGAAAGTAGATAACCAGATAGGTAAATAGTAGAAGCACTTAATACATAAAATATATATTGAAGGACTTTAGGAATATTTTCAAAAACACGTCTTCCTTCAATTATCTCTCCTTCAGGAAAAATATAGCTGGCTCCCCAAAGAAATAATGTACCAAGAGAAGCTCCTGCAGATAGAAGTAGAACATAATCATTGCCCTTTAAGCTTTTTAATTTATTCATTTTTTAATTCAGCTGATATCTCAATTGATCTATTTGTTGCCTGTTGAATTGCATTGAAAATTATTTTATCAAAGGAATCATTAATAAGCGAATCAAGACCTGCCTCTGTAGTGCCTTTTGGTGATTTCACTTTATTTACCAACTCAGTAAAAGAATCCTCTACACTAATTAAGTTTGGTAATGCTTTAATTAATTCTTTAACTAGTTCTTCAGCATCATCTTCATTCATACCTAATTGAATAGCTGAATTTGTAAGCTGCCTTGAAAGCTCATAGAACCATGCTGGGCCACTTCCTGATAATGCTGTAACAAGTGGGAACAATTGCTCAGTAAATTCTCTCGTAAGCCCCAAAGAAGATAATGCTATTTCTATAAAACTTAAGTAGTCATCATCATAATTTTTTACAAATGGAATAAATCCATTGTTTTTTCTAATTAATAGATTAGGCATTACCCTAATAACTCTATTTTTAACATATTTGTTTATCGTTTCAATTTCTAAGCCAGCAACAGGTGAGCAAATAAGGACATCTTTCTCAATGTTTTTAGAAAATGATTCAAAGAAATTATTTATATTTTGTGGCTTAATGCAAAGTATTAAAACTCCTGAATCAAGAGTGTTAATGTGCGGAGAAGTTATTACATCATGTAATTTGGCGAAATCATTTCTAATTTTTTCATTTTCTTCATAAAAATAAAGATTGAGGTTTTTATTTTTTCGTAAGCCCTCAAAAAAAGCTGTTCCTAAATTCCCAAGCCCTAAAATACTGATATCTATCTTTTTCATTATTCAATATTATCAGGTGGTTTAATAATTACTAAAATTGCTTATTTTTTATCTTTTTTATTAAATTTTTTGCATTAAATTGCAAATATGATATATTAATAACAAATCTAAGTAAATATACTTAGATTATATATTAAAACTAAATTAGATTAGGAAGGTTAAAAATGAGTGGAACATTGACAGCATCACAAGTTAAACCAGGTGTTAGAAGATCAAAAAAATACACTACTGGTAGAGTTTGCGCATTTGAAACTTGTGAGACCGTAATTAGTGTTTACAACAAAAAGAAATTTTGTTTTCTGCATGCTCCTATCTCCTATCCAAGGGTAAGAGGTCATTTGCCAAGAGAACAAGAACCAATTTAATAATTTTTACGAAAGGAAATATACAAAATGGGTAAAGCTGTGGGAATAGATTTGGGAACAACAAACAGTGTTGTAGCAGTTTTAGAGGGTGGAGAGCCTTCTGTTATAGCAAATGCAGAAGGAAATAGAACAACCCCTTCTATTGTTGCATTTAAATCTGAAGAAGTGCTTGTAGGAGAGCTTGCAAAAAGACAGGCCATCACCAATCCCGACAATACAGTAAGGTCTATCAAAAGACATATTGGGACTGATTGGAAAGAAAAATTTGAAGATAAAGAATATACACCTCAAGAGATTTCTGCACGAATTTTACAAAAACTAAAGCGAGACGCTGAAGCTTACTTGGGAGATGATGTTACCGAGGCCGTAATTACAGTACCAGCCTATTTTAATGATGCAGAAAGGCAAGCAACAAAGGAAGCTGGACAAATTGCTGGTCTGAATGTCCTGAGAATAATTAATGAACCAACAGCTGCATCATTAGCTTATGGTCTAGAAAATAATGAAGATCAAAAAATTTTAGTATTTGACTTAGGTGGAGGTACTTTTGATGTTTCAATACTTGAAATCTCAGAAGGTGTGTTCGAAGTTAAATCTACTTCTGGTGACTCAAAACTGGGTGGGGATGATTGGGATCAACGAGTTATGGACTGGTTGATAGATAAATTCAAATCATCCACAGGGATAGATTTGTCAAAAGATAAAATGGCAGTTCAAAGAATTCAAGAAGGTGCTGAAAAAGCCAAAATTGAACTATCTTCAACAAGTGAGACAGAAATAAATTTACCTTTTATTACCGCCAATGATGCTGGGCCTCAACACTTGCTTGAAAAATTAAGTAGATCAGAATTTGAAAAAATAACAGCTGACTTAGTTGAACGAACTAAAGAACCTGTAGAGAACGCATTGTCTGATGCAGGTATGCAATATTCTGATATTGATCACATTATTTTAGTTGGTGGCTCAACACGTATGCCATCTGTTCAACAACTTGTAAAAACTTTAACCGGAAAAGATCCACATAAGGGAGTTAACCCGGACGAAGTTGTAGCCTCAGGAGCAGCTATTCAAGCTGGTGTCCTTAAAGGTGATGTAAAAGATGTTCTTTTGTTAGACGTTACTCCTCTTACTTTAGGTGTTGAAACAAAAGGTGGAATTATGACAAAAATGATTGAGAGAAATACAACTATTCCTACCAAGCGATCAGAGGTTTTCAGCACAGCAGAAAATAATCAAACTCAAGTTGAAATTCATATCTTGCAAGGGGAAAGGGAAGTGGCAGCTGGTAATAAATCCCTAGGTAGATTCACCCTTACGGATATTCCTGCTGCGATGGCTGGGACCCCACAAATTGAAGTAACGTTTGATATTGATGCCAATGGAATCGTAAATGTTAATGCCAAAGACCTTGGTACTGGGAAGGAACAAGCTATAACTATTACTGGCGGAACTGCACTTGAAGATGATGAAATCGACAGAATGATAAAAGATGCTGAACAACATGCCAATGAAGATGCTAAAAAGAAAGAGCTTGTTGAAACAAGAAATATGGCAGAAGGTATGGTTACTTCAACTGAAAAAATGCTCGATGAAAATAAAGATAAAGCTACTGAAGAAGAAGTTGCAGCAATCACTGATGCGAATGATAAATTAAAAAAACTTCTTGAAAACGAAGATTTGTCTGTAGATGATCTAAAAAATGGAATTGATGAGTTAGCTAAAGCAAGTCAGTCTTTTGCAGAAAAACTTTACGCTGAAACCCAAAACGATGCACCAGACTCACCTGATGATGGTTCAGAAGATGTAGTCGAAGGTGAAGTTATAGAGGATGAATAAGGAAGAACCCTCTATTGATGAAGTAGACAAAACTTCAGATAAAGCAGTTAATGAAGAATCTGAAGAATCAACTGTCTCTCTGTCACAATACGAAAAAATAAAAGACGACTATTTAAGACTTGCTGCTGATTTTGACAATTACAAAAAAAGAGCCGAAAAAGAGAAAGAAAATATTGGAGCTGCTTCAATAGCTTACTTCGTTAATGCTATTTTTCCACTCATTGATAATTTTGAAATGGCTATGGCACAGGAAAAAGTAGCTAAAGAAGTAGAAGCACTAAATAGTATACTTACCTCAGTTCTCCAGGACTTACAAGTTGAAGAAGTAGGGAAAATTGGAGAAAATTTTGATCCATCTCTACATGAAGCTGTTGAACATTCTGGTGAAGGTGATTCGCAGATAATCGATGCGGTTCTACGCAAAGGATATCTATTTCAGGGTAGTTTGATTCGCCCTGCAATGGTTAAAGTGAAAAGTGAGTAGAGACTGGTTAGACAAAGACTTTTACGCCACCCTGGGCGTAACAAAAGAGGCAAGTACTGAAGAAATAAAAAAAGCGTATAAGAAGCTTGCAAGAGAAAATCATCCGGACTTAAACCCGGGAGATACTGAAGCTGAAAAAAAATTCAAAGAAATTTCAGAAGCTAGCTCGGTTCTCGGTGATGAAAAGAAAAGACAAGAGTATGACCAGGTTCGTGCGATGGGTGCTTCAGGGTTTGGAGGATTTGGCGGACAAGGGTTTAATGTAGAGGATTTCGGTGATTTATTTGGAAATCTCGGAGATATATTTGGATTCGGAGGTGCTGGTGGAAGAAGAAAGGGCCAGACTTATCAAACAAATATTAATATATCTTTTAATGATGCGGCTTCAGGAGTAGAAAGTGTAGTTCCTCTCAGAAAGGAAGTAGTATGTTCTTACTGTAAAGGAACAGGAGCAGATAAAGGAGAAGCTTTCCATAGATGTAACATTTGCAATGGAAGTGGACAGACAGCTTCAAATCAAGGATTTTTTTCTTTTGCTCAAACATGTACAGCTTGCAAAGGGCAGGGAAATATTATTGATAAAGCCTGTAAAACTTGTAGAAGTTCTGGCTCAGTAATAGAGAATGAGTCAATAAAAGTAAAAGTCCCTGCCGGAGTAGATAATGGTACAGTTATTAGATTACGAGGAAGAGGCGGTCCTGGAGATGCAGGCGCACCAGATGGAGATTTATTAGTTCAAGTTGCCGTTGAACCACACAAATTCTTTAAAAGAAACAATAGCGATCTTATTCTAGAAGTTCCTTTGCTATTTACAGAGGCAGCTCTTGGTGCAAGTGTAAAGATACCAACGCTTAAAAAATCGGTAACATTAAAAATTCCTGCGGGTACTCCAAGTGGAAAAACTTTTAAAATAAAAGGTGAGGGAATTGCTCCGCAAGGCAGAAGGCCAGGAGATTTATTTATAAAAGTTTTCATAACCCCTCCAACAAATTTATCAAGATCTGCAAAAAAACATTTGGAAAACTATAGAGATCAATTTGAGTCTGGAGACTCTCCGAGGGATTATTTGTATGAATAATGAAGACTCGAAAGCAATATATTTTATTTCCGTAGCATCAACTCTTTCAGGAATCCATCAACAAACAATAAGAACATACGAACAAAAAGGTTTAATTAAACCTTTTAGAACAGGTGGAGGAACAAGGAGATATTCACAGGAAGACATAGATAAATTAATTCAGATTCAAAATCTTTCTCAGAGAGGTATAAATTTAGATGGAATAAAAATCATATATGAAATGAAAGACAAAATAGAAGAATTACAGAGTAAAATAATCTCTTTAGAAGATGAAATGTCTACTCAAAAAGTTGATTCAAGAAATAAAGAACGAGAAATACACAAAAGTTATAAAAATGAAATTGTTAAAAAAACTAACAAATCAATTAAAAAAACAAATTAAGATAAGCTAGATGGATACAGGCAACATAATTCTTTTTTTAAAAAAGTTTAGTTTTATCAGATTAGTTGGAACCGGAATAGTTCTAAGAGTATTTATTGCAATCATTGATGGTATTTTTGGGTTACAAATTAATGAAGTTGAGAACTTCAATTTCTATATTTTCGGTCTTGCTCTGGCGTACACAATCCTATGGATGTTTAATAAAAGCTACTCTGAAGAAGAAGAGTAATATAAATTTTTAATGAACTCTGTTCAGAGAATTACAAATTTAGATTTTATTAGAGGTTTTGCTCTACTCGGAATACTTGTAATAAACGTTATAGCGTTTGGCCTTCCGCTTACTGCAACTACAAATCAGTCAACATACGGAATTGATAATACTCTTGATTGGATAGTTGTGGTGATTTCATCAGTGTTTTTTGAACAAAAAATGATGGGTTTATTTTCTATGCTTTTTGGTGTTGGCATAGTGATATTTTTAGATAATGCAGAAAAAAAGACTTCAAAACCAAAAATACTAGCTATTTGGAGAAATTTTTTATTATTTTGTTTTGGGCTGATTCACTTATCAATTTGGGAAGGTGATGTACTTGCACCATATGCAATTTGTGCTTTTTTGCTAATCATATTTCCCAAAGTTGAAAATCCGAAATTCATATTTGCCGCAATAGTTTTTTTGATGACAGCATTTATTTTAATAACAAACTATTTCTCTTCGTTATACGATACAAGTGGAAACTTGATTTCGCAGGAAGAGTGGGTTCTTTTAGCCAGTGAAGGCGGTACATTATCATATGGTAAGTTTTGGTTTCCAGATTCAGAATCTTGGGGCAATCTTGTTGCCATGTGGTGGTATATTGGAGCATTTTTTAGAGCAATATCTTTAATGCTATTTGGTTTTTTGTTATACAAATTAAACATAATTCAAGGTAAAAAAGAAATATCATATTATAAAAAAATGTCTCTTTTTGGATTTTCAATAGGCTTACCCTTGGCTGTCTTCAGTATCTATTTGCTTATTAGTTCAAACTATGATCCATCTGTCCTTTTCATCAGCAATATTTTTAACACTCTATCAGTCATACCAATGGTTTTAGGATATACAGGACTTTTGACAATTCTTAATTTGAAACTAAAAGATTCTATAAGTGAAAGATTGCGAGCATGCGGTAAGTTGGCATTTACAAATTATATTATTCAGACAGTCTTTGGAGTTTTTATCTTAGGTGCATTTGGTTTAGATACGTTTTCAAGATCACAGTTAATAGTCTATGTATTTACAGTTTGGATGATTCAAATATCTTGGTCAAAACCAATTTTAGATAGATTTAATTATGGACCTCTAGAATGGTTTTGGAGAAAACTAACTTATCTTTTTGTTTAACTTTTATATTTTGCAATAAAAGAGTTAATCTTATTTTCTAAAATAGGAAGAGTAATTCCCCCGTCGCATAGAACTTCATCGTGGAAGTATCTAATGTCGAACTTATCTCCTAGTTCGTTTTCAGCTTTTCTACGTAATTCTTCGATCTTTAACTGACCCATTTTATATGAACATGCTTGTCCCGGCCAAGCAATATATCGATCTGTCTCGATTTCAGCATTTATAGCTTCAATTGGAGAATTTGCTTTGAAAAAATTAATTGCGTTTTCTCTTGACCAACCCATGCCATGCATGCCTGTATCAAGAACAAGACGACAAGCTCTCCATGCATCATTTCCAAGTCTTCCTAGCTGTTGTACATCATTGGAGTATAAACCCATTTCATTAGCTAATTGCTCTGAATAGAGTCCCCACCCCTCAACAAATGCCGTGGAAGCAACATACTTTTGAAAATCTGGTACGTCTTGAAGCTCAACTGCAATAGTTCTATCAAGGTGATGTCCCGGTATAGCCTCATGAAAAGCAACAGATTCAGCCTCAAATATGCTTTTTGTTTCTGCTTTATATGTATTAAGAAAATACGTACCATCTCTTGAACCATCTGGTAAAGGCGGGTAGTAATAAGCCGGAGGAGCATGTTGCTCAGATTCAGCAGGTACCGGAAGAACTTTACATGGAGATTTTGGAAACACTGTGAACCACTCATCTAAAGGCTTATATGATCTTTCTATGGTATCAATTGCTAACTGTAACATCTGCTCTTTGCTTTCATATCTCATTGATGGTTCTGTTTGCATTTTGTGTATTACATCTTCAGGAGTATCAACTCCATCAAATACATTTTTTCCAATTTCAAAAAATTCTTTTTTTAATCTCTCTATTTCTGATAGACCTATTTCATGAACTTCTTTTACAGTTATTTCTTTGTGTCCTGTGTATTTTCTTAATGATCTTAAATAAGACTCTTCTCCACCATCAATCCACATAATCCCACAATTGTCATCTCCTCGCCCTTTAGGAAGATGCTCAGTTTTTAATTGATCTAAGTAAGCTGATACAGTTGGCCTAATATTTACTTCAATAATTTTTTTTGCTTTATCTTTCCATTCAGATATTTCTGAATCTGAAATCTCTGGTGAGAAGTTGACTAAAAGCAATGGATCCTGATCCAAAGAAGAAGTTAGGTAGTTTTCTAATTGATCAATAGTTCGTAATAGGTTTCTTTCTGTTGCAACTCTATTATTATTTAAACCCAATTTTTGAACGTCGGCAATTTGAGTGTACAGTCTCTTGTATAATTCAAGTCTTTTTAACATCATGTCTGCTGATTCAGAATCAGGTACAAACATTTGTTGATTGTAATCAATTAAGAATCCTGTAAAGCCGGCTACTCCAGCTCCAAATTCCCAACTTCTATCAAGAAGTGAGTCTTTGTTTGAACTAAGAGCAAATTCCAACATTCCATGAGTTACTTTTTCTCTACTTGTTAAATTATCTTTCTCAATAGCGTTTAAACGCTGAATAAATGTATCAACTATATCTTTTTCTTTTTGGAATTGCTCTTCTGTGAGTTCTTCTATTTGATCAAAATATTTTTTATGCCCTCGCATAATTGCTGATGTTGGTGAAGAATCTAAAGAATTTTGAAAAAAATCTTTAGCTAGACCGACTAGTTGACTATCTGACATTGAGAGCTCCTCTTAAATAAAAAATAAATTATATTATTAAGTTTATCTTTTATTTCTATTTTTAATTGCCTAACTTTTGGATATTTTAATAAGACACCTTAATATGAAACTATGAACAGGGTAGTTTTTATATTTTTATCTATTTTATTAATTGTTTTTCCACTTACTATTGAGAATTTTGAAAATGAAAATATTAACTATTTAGAACTTGTAAAAAACATAAAAACTGAGTTAATTCATACCGTAGTTAAAGCTCAAGTAAAAAATCCAGATGAAATTAGTTTGACTAATGACCAAGCAGCTCTTCTTAAAATCAAATTAGACGAACTAGAGGTAGCTGATTTAGAGTTTCAAAATAATTTAATTAAAAGTTATGAAAACTCAATTATTCAAATTAACAAAGAAGTGAATAAAAAACTAGCAATTTATAAATATAGAGAATTTGTTAATGAATTTGGTGGAATCAAAGGAATTTATTTAAATAGCTATGACTTTTTAAATTCAGACAAAATGTCATCAATTAAAACAATAATTGACGAAACAGTTGTGAACACTCTAGTTATTGATGTTAAAACAGACCACGGTCACTTAATGTACGACAGCAATGTTCAAGAAAGCTATGAAGTTAATATTGAAAGAGTAAAATTTAACAAAGCATCTCTGGTAGATCTTAAAACCAATCACAATTTATATTTAATTGGAAGAGTTGTTGCGTTCCAAGATCCTTTATTTGCAAAAACATACGAAGAATCATCTGTATTTAACTCTATAACTAATTCTATTTTTTCAAAAAATGGACAATATTTTCTTGATCCAAGTGATCAAAAAAGTAGAAATTATGTATTAAATATTGCAATAGAAGCATGCCATTTAGGTTTTGACGAGATTCAATTTGATTATATTAGATACCCAGATGCAATGAATCACCATTTAGTTTATGAAGAAGAAAGCAATTTTGAAAATAGAACACGCAATATAAATTCATTTTTACATGAGGCAACAAAAATACTTCATGGAGAAGGCTGTTTAGTGTCTGCAGACATATTTGGATATGTTTTACAATCTAAGTCTGATAATGGAATTGGTCAACATTTGGAAACTATTGTTAAATCAGTAGATTTTATATCACCAATGGTTTATCCGTCTCATTACTCAAATGGATCCTTTGGTTATAAATATCCAAACAAACATCCCTATGAAGTTGTTACTGCTGCACTCAGCGATGGGCTGTACAGAGGGACTAAGGTTGAACAGTTGAGGCCTTATTTGCAAGGATTTTGGCATACTCCAGAAGATGTAAGATTAAATATAAAAGCTGCAGAAGATATGGGACTTGATTGGATAATCTGGAACAATTCCAGTGTGTATGATGCAAATTATTTTACTAAAATTGAATCATGACTAATAAAGAAAAGTTCAGAGATACTCTAGATAGTCTTCACAAAGAGCTTTGTGATGTAAGTGATTGGATGTACCACAACCCAGAACTAGGATTTGAGGAATATGAAACTTCAAAATACTTAGTAAATTTTATTGAGAGCAAGAATGCAAAAGTTAATTATCCTTCACATAATCTTGATACGGCTTTTGATGTAACTTTTGGAGATTCTGGACCCCTTGTCGTGTTGTGTGTTGAATATGATGCTCTACCAGAAATTGGACATGCATGTGGACATAATATCATTGCAACTGCATCAATTGGTGCTGGTTTAGGCCTGCAAGATTTAGCGGATGATTTAGGTATTAGAGTCAAACTTCTTGGAACTCCAGCTGAAGAAGGTGGTGGAGGAAAAATTATTTTACTTGATAATGGAGCTTTTGAGGATGCTAAATGCTCAATGATGATTCATCCAGGATACGAAAATGTAGTTAATCCTACTTTTACAACCATACAGCAATACACTGTTGAGTTTTTTGGTAAAGATGCTCATGCTGCTGGAGCACCCCAAGAAGGAATAAATGCTTTAGATGCACAAATCCAACTTTTTGTAAATGCTTCAACCTATAGACAGCAAATGGTACAGAGCAACAGAATGCACGGTGTTATCAAAGATGGAGGATTTAAGCCAAATATAATCCCTTCATACACAAAGTCTGAATGGTATTTGAGATCATTAAATAAAGAGGGGCTAGACAAACTTGAAAGTGATTTTTACAATTTTGCTAATGCAGCAGCTATGTCTACAAAGTGTGAAGTAAAAATAACTTTTCCTGATTACCGCTATGAAGAAATTGATAATAATAAAACAATGTATGAACTATACGTTGCTAATTCTGCTGATATAGAACGAAAAATGATTTTACAAAAAGACGCTACAAGCCCTGGTTTAGGATCAACAGATATGGGAAATATTTCTCAAGTATTCCCTTCAATTCACCCTATGTTGTCTATAGATGCTAAAAATGCCGTAAACCATCAACCAGAATATGCCGCTGCAACAATAGCTCCAGGTGGCCACAAAGCTATATATGATGGTGCTTATGCCATGGGGACAACAATTATTGATTTAGCTGAAAAAAATCTATGGGATAATCTCTAGAGAATTTGACTCAAAAATAGCTTAGTTCTATCACTCTCAGGATTATTAAAGAATTCTTCAGGAGTATTTTCCTCTACAAGTTGACCCTCGTCAAATAACATGACTCTATCTGCGACTTCTTTTGCAAAACCCATTTCATGAGTAACCACAATCATTGTCATACCAGATTGTGCTAATTCTTTCATAACATCTAATACTTCTTTAATCATTTCAGGATCCAATGCAGAAGTAGGTTCGTCAAAAAGCATAATCTTTGGTTCCATTGCTAGTGCTCTAGCAATTGCTACTCTTTGTTGCTGACCGCCAGAGAGCTGTCCCGGAAATTTTTGAGCCTGTTCTGGAATTCCAACTCTTTCGAGAAGCTCCATTGCTTTTTCTTCAGCTTCTGCCCTATTCTTTTTTCTAACCCATATCTGGGCAAGGGTAATATTCTGCATAACTGTTAAATGTGGGAAAAGATTAAAGCTCTGAAAAACCATTCCAACTTCAGATCTGATAGCTTCTATGTTCTTCAAATCATTTGTAAGCTCTATACCATCAACAATTATTTGACCTTCTTGATGTTGTTCAAGCCTGTTAATGCATCGTATGAATGTAGATTTACCTGAACCTGATGGACCACAGATTACAAGAACCTCTCCTTCTGCAACGTCCATGCTTATACCTTTTAATGCTTGAAAATCTCCAAACCATTTTTTTACATCTTTTGTTTGAATTATGCTCATACGATATTACCTCTCTCCTAATCCTAACTTCTTTTCAACTTTCATGCTTCTTCTAGAAAGCGTAAAAGTAAATATCCAATATACAATTGCTACAAAAATTAAATTCTCTCTGTCATGACCAACAAAGTTTACAGGTATTGATTGATTTCCGATAACAGTTTTTCCAATAGTGAGGAAATCAAATAATCCAATAATTGTCACAAGACTTGAGTCTTTAAAAGCTGTAATAGCACTGCTAACAAGAGTAGGTATAACTGCTCTTAGAGCCTGTGGCATAATAATTAGAGAAATCTTTTGAAATGGGCTCATTCCTATAGCATCAGCCGCTTCATATTGTCCTTTTGGAATAGATTGGAGACCACCTCTAATATTTTCTGCAAAGTAAGCACCACTGAAAAAAGCTGTCACCATCAACACTCTAACTATTAAGTTGAACTCAACTCCTGCGGGTAGAAATACTGCTAAGGTGACGCTTGCAAAAAATAACCATGTGATATATGGCACAGACCTAGTTAATTCAATAATTCCAGTACAGACAATTCTAATTATTGGTAGTTTTGAGTTTCTCCCTAGTGCCAATAAGACTCCGAGTGGAAAAGAAACATATGTTCCAAATATGGCCAGTAACCATGTTAAAGAAAAACCTCCAAAAATACTTGAACCCGGAACGACTATGCCAGTATCTGATGCTCCCCCTCTTAGTAAAAAGGTAAGGGTAACTAATGCAACTGCCCACACGATTAAAAGACTTCTTTTACCCTGCGATGAAGTTGATACAGCTGGAACCACGACCGAGAATAATGCTATCAAGAGTAAGCAAGTTTTAGCCAACATCGGTAAACCAGAAAAGACACCAACAAGTGTTAATAGGAAAGTAAGTCCTAAGTAAGTTGAGTAATATTTTTTAAATATAGAGTTATTAACAAAAGTAATTACTAAAAAACCCCAAAGTAAGAAAGCTCCGAATATAGGAAGGTCACTGCCAAGCACGACTGACATGTCAATTTGTGGTTTTTTGAAAATCCAAGAAAAAATTAAAAGAGGTAATAAAAACCATGATAAAGACATGATTGACTTAATACTTTTTATATTTTTAAGATACATTCCAATAAAATAGCTAGCCAAGAATGATACAAAGATGACTGTCCAAGGAATCTTTGTGGTATCAGCTATTGGCATTACAGGGTCAGGAATAATTCTTTCATTATTTTGATCCAGTTGAATAGTGGGTAGCTTGATAAACCAAAGAAGTGCAACAGGGATGAATAAATAAAAGAAAACCATGTCAGAGCTATTTACAGTAAAGTTAATATTTATAAATCGGATACTAAAAAATATTACACAGAAAATAGCAACTGGAATTAATATTCCTAACCTTGTTTCCATAGAAAAGACTTCTTCAGTTATAACCGATCCATCATTTCCCATAAAGCTTGAATTTGTTGGAGCAATTATTGTAAAGAAAAGTACACCTAGTCCGCCTTTAAAAAAGGAATTAAATACCTGAGAACTTTTTACTCTATCATCACTTCTCCAAATGCCAATTGATAATCCTGCAAGGACAAAAGTAAGGCCAACTGATAACCAGACTCTAATAAAATCTTCCTCTGGATATGCTTGAACCATGTATAGCTGCATATTGTTTAATACAGCCAGCCAATCTTTATCTGACGTTAATGCAAAACCAAGCATTCCTCTGAAAAAGTTAATTACAAGATACGTTGTAGCAATAGTTAAAGCTGCAGATCCGACAGACGAAAATAAACTCTCCTGTAATGACTTTGCGTTCTTTTTAATTAAGTCAACCATTACCTCTCCACTATTTTCATTTTTCTATTGTAATAATTAATTATTGTTGAAATAGTCAAGCTTACTGTACTGTAAAACGCCATCCAGATTAAAAATACTGGCAAGGTTTGTCCTTCTTGGTTGTAAAGGGTTTGCCCTACAGCAACAATTTCTGGATATGCAACAGCTATACCTAAAGATGTGTTCTTTGCAAGGTTTAGATACTGATTACCCATAGGTGGAAGCATTACCCTGATTGCCTGTGGTAAGACTATTAACCTTAGTAGTGCACCTCGGCCTAGCCCAAGAGAAAGACCTGCTTCAGACTGTCCTTTTGAAACTGCCATTATTCCAGCTCTCACAACTTCAGAAATGAATATTGCTGTATACAAAACAACTCCAAGCCAAATAGCAAAATATCCTACCGAGAGACTCTTACCAAACCCATCAGCATATTTTTTAAACTTAGTAGTACCAATTTGCTCTATTCTTGGTCTTGACAGTTCTAATGGTTTACTATCTGTTACTCGAATATCGTATGTTTTTTCGTTTATTTTTACAGTGTCTCCCTTAGATACAAAAACCTCTTCGATTACACCTGTATATTTTGCATAAATGGATATCTCTTGATTCAAATCACCCTTTAAGTCTTTTGCTGTAGCTCTTGCTATTACATCACCTTTTGTTACTTCTGTGCCGGGTACAGCAATCCAATCTATAATATCTGCTCTCTTCATACCATCCAGCTGTGCATCTAATACAATTTTTGCCTCTGGGTTCCAATATAGTTTATTATTAACACCGTCAAAAAATTGAGGAACGCCCCAATCTGCTTTAAAAACAAGTTCATCACCAACTAGAAAGTTAGAAAGTCCCAGCCCTACAGAGGAAAACATTAAGACAACGACTAACAATACAACTATGACATTTAATATGATTTTAAAGTAATCATCATCACTGTAAATTCCCTGGGCTTCTTCTGATTTTTTGCTATCTATAAACTTCTTTGTAGATCTATAACCAATAAATACTGCAATTGAAGAGAAGAGTATTTGATAAAAAATTGCAGGCAAAAGGTCAACTCCTGTTGAAATATATCCGGCTAAGAATCCTATAACTCCCATGACTCGATATCCTCCATACCAGCCAGCGACTAATAATCCAAAAAAGATACCAAATGACCAAAGAAAAGGCCTTGTTTCTCTACCCTCTCTTTCAAGAATTTGTACTCTCCACTTATAAATTTTGTTAGCCAAAATTAAAATGGCTATCAAATAAACCCAGAATAAATATGCTGTAGGTTGTCTGTTAAACCAAGGAAAGGCAATACCTTTTGCACTTACATGAAGATTATAAGTTCCTACATCAAAGACTTCTAATCTAGGAAAAGTCAATACAAAAGCTTGGAAAAAGAAAATTTGTACTAACAGAGGAACATTACGAACAACTTCTAGCAAACCTGTTGAAGTTTTTTCTACTATATAGTTTTTTGATAAACGAGCAATACCAAGAAATGTACCCAAAAATGTTGCTGCAAATATACCTGTAACTGTGACCCTTAGCATATTGAGCATACCGACTTGGATCATCTGTCGACCTGAATTAGGGAGAGTATACATTCCTTCTGCAATTGAAACTCCTGGCGTTTCTCCTAGCCATCCCCATGAAAAAGCGATATTAGTTTGTTCAAGATTTACGACTGCATTTTGGATATAGCTCCAGATTATATATAGAAGACCTACTAAAAATACTATTTGTGAAGCCCACTTAAGAAATACCACATTCCTAAAAAACGATAACGTCTTAAGTGCATTTTTCATAAATAAATCCTATCAGAAATATTTTTCTTATTCAAAGTAAAAGGGGCTAAAAGCCCCTTTTACTAATTATAAATAGGTAAAAATTACCTTGCTGGTGGTGCGTAAACTAATCCGCCTTCTGTCCAGCGAGCGTTAGCTCCACCTTCTCTATAGAGACCTAATGGATTTAGGTTTCTTGAGAAGATTTCATCGTAGTTACCAATTTGTTTTATAACGTTGTAATACGCATCGGCACTAAGACCCATCTTTGTTTGAAGCTCTCCGTCATTCTTACCAAATAATCTACCCATTTCTGGTGCAGCATCATAGTCAAATGAATCGATGTTAGCTCTTGTAACTCCGTACTCATCTGCAATGATTGTTGCATAAACAGTCCAGTTAATGATGTCAGCCCATTGGCTATCATTTGATCTGTATGTTGGACCTAATGGTTCTTTTGAAATTGGTGATTGTGGGAAAATTGCCCAGTCATTAAGAGCGTCATTGACTGCTCTTCTACCAACTAATCCTGAACCGTCAGTTGTAACAATATCACATTCACCAGCAATGAACTTGTCAATTGCCTCTGAGAATGCTTCAACTGTAACGAGCTCAATTGTAGCTCCTACAAGTCCAGCACCTTCTGTAATATTCTTTTCTGTGGTTGTACCAGCATTTGTACATACTCTTAGTCCGTCAATATCAGCAAGAGTTGAAGATGATGAAAGTCCATCAGAAACTCTTCCCATTAATTGCTGACCGTCAAAGTAAGTTGTTGGTCCAAAATCGTTACCAAGCTCTGTGTCTCGGCTTTGAGTCCAAGTTGTGTTTCTTATCAACACATCAACTTCTCCAGCGCTAAGTGCTGTAAATCTTTCAGCTGCAGTAAGTTGTTTAAATTCAACTTTACTGTAATCACCGAAGATAGCAGCAGCAACTGCATAACAGTAGTCAACGTCGAATCCTGAATAAGAACCGTCGTCCCCTACTTCAGTGAATCCAGTTGCACCTGTGCTAACACCGCACTTAAGGAAGCCTCTTTCTTGAACTTGTTCAAGCGTTGACTCGCCTTCGTGGTCATGTTCTTCTTCAGTAGCTTCAACAGCAGCTTCTTCGGTTGTGTCTCCACAAGCGACGATTACCATTGCAAATACTAAAAGAAAAACAATTGCTTTTTTATTCAATGTTTATCTCCTTTTAATTAAAAGTAGACAGCCTCTTTAGAGGCCGTATGTATATAAATCTAATATAGTTAGGATTTTGTATCAATGAAAAAAACCTTAAAAATTCAAAAAATTTGCAATTTAGATTAAATTCGCTAAGAAACTTGTTCTTATTAGTAAAAACTTAGGTTATCATTTTATGTTGTATCTAAGGAGAAAAATTGTCCACTACCGTAGTTCTCGGAGCCCAGTGGGGAGATGAAGGTAAGGGTAAAGTCACAGATTTTTTTGCTTCAACAGCCGATTTTGTCGTCAGATTTCAAGGTGGAAACAATGCTGGTCATACAATTGTGGTTGGAGATGACAAAATTGCATTATCCTTAACACCATCAGGAGTGCTTTATCCTGATTGTACCCCGGTAATTGGCTCGGGTTGTGTTGTTGATCTTGGGTTCTTAAAAGAAGAACTTAAAATGTTAAACAAAAAAAATATTAATACTGATAAATTAGTGATTTCTCCAAATGCACATGTAATAATGCCATATCATAAATTACTCGATGAGTTAATAGAAGAAAGTTTAGGAGAAAACAAAATCGGAACAACAAAAAAAGGGATTGGACCGTGTTATGCCGATAAAATTCAAAGAAAAGGAATAAGAATTCAAGATCTATTAGATAAAACAAATTTAGAAACAAAAGTTAGAAATAATGTAGAGGATGTAAACCTAACTCTTACAAAAATTTATAACCAGCCTCCAATAATAGTTGATGAGATTATTGACGAGTTCAGTGCCTACAAAGATATTGTAACTAGTCATGTAGCAGATACATCTTTATTGATCGCAAATGCAATAAAAAATAAAAAAACAATTTTATTCGAGGGAGCGCAAGGAACTTTATTAGACATTGATCATGGAACGTATCCTTTTGTAACAAGCTCAAATACTTCTTCTGGCAATGCAGCTATTGGCTCAGGCATAGGTCCTAAAAATCTAGATAAAATTGTTGGTGTAACAAAAGCATATATTTCTCGTGTTGGTAGTGGTCCTTTTATTACAGAGCAAAAAAACAAAATTGGCGACTATTTAATAGAAAAGGGAGCAGAGTTTGGAGTTGTTACTGGTAGAAGGAGAAGATGTGGATGGCTTGATTTAATCTCTCTAAAATACTCAGCAAGAGTTAACTCTTTAACTGAACTTTTTATAACTAAACTTGATGTGCTTTCAGGCCTTGAAGAAATAAAACTTTGTGTAGGTTACAAAAACAACGGCGAAGTTATCACTGACTATCCATATGATCAAAAAATCTTAAATTCAGCTGAGCCAGTTTATGAAACATTTGATGGTTGGATGGATGATATTTCAGCAGTTAAGTCTTTTGAAGATTTACCAGATAATGCTCAAAGTTATATAAAGGCAATTGAAACCTTTATAGAAGTACCCATTACGTTTATCTCTGTTGGACCAGAGAGAACAGAAAATATAATTATTTAAATGATTGAAAGATACATAAATAACAGAGTTAATGCAATTTGGAATGATCAAAATAGATTTGATACATGGAAACTCATACAGGAGAAATATGTTGAAACTCTTGAACAACTAAAAATAGCAGAAGCTGGTATTGCAAAAAAAATTCGAGAGGCTGAAGTTTCAAAAGAAGAAGTATATAAACAAGAGGAGGTTACAAATCATGATTTAGCCTCATTTGTAGATATACTTCAAAAAAAAGTTGGTAAGGGTTCGAATTGGATTCACTATGGTCTTACTAGTTCAGATATTGTAGATAGTGCTAATAGTTTACTCATATTACAATCTATAGAAATAGCTCAAGAGTTGATTCTTGATTTGCTTAAAGAACTCAAATTAAAAGCAAAAGAAAATAAAGATACCAAAATTATTGGCAGAACTCATGGAGTATATGCTGAAGAAACCTTTCTTGGTAATATATTTGGAAACTGGTATCTAGAAATTAAAAGGTCTCTTGATAGAGTTGAAAGGGCAAAAGTTTCAATTGCTTATGGAAAACTAAGTGGCCCTGTTGGTAATCACACAGTTGTTACAGAAGAAATGGAAAAAATAACACTTGAAAAACTAGGACTCAAACCTGAAATATTTGCAAGTCAAATAGTGAGCAGAGATAGATACGCTGAGGTATTTACTTCTCTTTCTATTCTGGCTTCAACCTACGAGAGAATCTCAACTAACTTAAGAAGTTATCAAAGATCAGAAATTTCTGAAATGTATGAACCATTTAAAGATGGGCAAAAAGGCTCTTCTGCAATGCCTCATAAAAAAAATCCTATAGGCAGCGAGAGAATTACTGGACTTGCAAGAATTGTCAGGGGATACACATTAAGTGGTTTAGAGAATATGGTACTTTGGAATGAAAGAGATATATCTAATTCTTCAGTAGAAAGGATTGCACTACCAGATTGTTTTAATTTAATTTGCTTTATGACTTCAGAACTAACGTCAATTATTAGTGACCTTGTCATTAATTATGAACAAATTGAAATCAATTTAAATAATGCTAAAAGTAAAACAATGAGTCAACAAATGCTATCTCATCTTGTAAGCGTTGGCGTTAATAGAGAAGAGGCTTACAAGGTAATTCAGGAAGAAACATTTAAAAACTCAAGTCCAGATGAATTAAAAACCAATCTCGAAAAACATTTCAATGTTAAATTTCCTAATTTTGACACTCCTGAAAATAAAAACATCAATAAAGAATTTTTTGAGGATAAATTAACTTAATTTGGAAAATTTTAAAAACAAATTCATAGAGATCAAAGATGAAATTAAAAATCTCAATCCTAACAATGAATCAATCACAGATTCAATAATTGCGCCGATATTTTTTGTTGTAAGTGCTAATTTTTTAGAATTAAATCAAGCGATTTACAGTACAGCAGCATTATTATCTGCAATTGTTTTTTACAGAGTATTTAAAAAACAAAATTTAAAATATGTATTTTATGGTTTCATCGGATCTTTAATTGCTTTGTTTATTGCCAGAATACAAGGAAGTGCATCTGGATTTTTTCTCCCAGGAATTATTAGAGATGGCGCAATAGCTTTTGTAGGAGTTGTGTCAATCATAGTAGGTAGGCCTTTTACAATATATAGTTCAAAAGCTTTTAGAAATTGGCCAAAAGAATGGTACTTACATAAAAAAGTAAAGCCAGCGTACACTTTGGTGGCTATTATCTGGACATTGTATCTTTTAGTAAAGGCAGGTCTACAAATTTATTTTTACAACAACCCAGAAATTCTTATAGTAATAAAACTTGCAACTTCAAATCAAAGTACTCTCATTTTGTTAGTTGTTACATATATTGTTGGTCAAAAAAGACTACAAAAATTAAATGGGCCAAGTGTAGAAGAATTTATAAATAACACACCTGAGCCATGGACAAGTCAACAAAAAGGATTTTGAGGTTATTATTAAAATATGGATAATTTATTAAATTCGGAAACAACAACCGCTTTAATTTTATTAGGGATATTGATTGTTTCTTATGGAATTTTACGATCTATTTTTTTTCCAGCTGTAAAAAAATTAGCAAATAGGACATCAACGTTTATTGATGATTTATTTCTTGATAAAAAATTTTTAAATAGGTTCTCCTATGTTGTAGTTTTTATCGTTTTCAATATATTGACCGCAACTCCAGAATTTAGTATTGACCTGTTTAGCAATGTTATTGTTTCGAGACTAATAGATGCTGCATTTGCACTATTAGTCGGATTGACAATTTTAGAAGTCTTAAGCGTTTTCAATAAAATTTCTGAAAAAATTGATGTTTTAAAAGATAGACCAATAAAAGGTTATATACAAATTCTTAAAATTATAATCTCTGCTTTTGTGGTGATTATAATTTTCGCAATCGTAACTGGACAGTCTGTAGCTTATTACATAAGTGGACTTGGTGCTCTTACAGCTGTTTTACTATTAGTTTTTCAAGATACAATTTTGTCATTTGTAGCTTCAGTTCAAATAGGTCAAAATGACATAATCAAAATTGGAGACTGGATTGAAGTTCCAGAATTTGGAGCAGATGGTGATGTAGTAGACATTGCTCTTCATACTGTAAAAGTTCAAAACTGGGATAAGACAATAACAACAATTCCGACATCAAAAATTGTAAACACTTCTGTTAAGAATTGGAGAGCAATGTCTGAGTATGGTGGAAGAAGAATCAAAAGATCTTTACTTATAGATATTTCAAGTATCAAATTTTTAACGGCCAAAGAAATTTCGGAATTAGAAAAATTAGCACCGTTAAAGGATTACATATCATTTAAAAATAACGAATTATCTGAATTTAATGCTTCTATTGAAAATACAGATAACAATATTGAAACTAGAAAATTGACAAATATAGGTACGTACAGAGCTTATGTTGAAAGCTATTTGAAACAAAATTCAAACTTAAATACTGAAACTATGACATTCCTTGTTCGACAACTTCCATCCTCTCCAGAAGGTGTGCCATTAGAAATCTATACATTCACAAATACGACTGAGTGGGAGGCGTATGAAAAAATTCAGTCCGATATTTTTGATCACTTATTTGCTATTCTTCCAAAATTTGGCCTAAGAGTTTTTCAGAATGGACTGCTTGAAGCAGTAGCTGTTAAAAATTTACCCTTTAATCAGTTGGACGAATAAATTTTTTACCAAAAACAAAGGCACCAAATATTATAAAAATATAATTTAAATAATTTCCATATCTGCTGTATGGAGTTTCTTTCTGTTTTGCCTCAAGTTTTTCAGTAAGTACTCCTGTTTCAAATAATTTCGTTTTAGCAATCACTTTTCCCTTATGATCAATAAATGCTGATTTACCAGTTATAGCCGCATGTACAATTGGTCTCCCATTTGAAATTGCATTTGCCCTAGACATTAATATAAATTGATCTGACATACCGCTTTCTCCATAACTTGCTTGGTTAGTAAGTATTACAACTAATTCTGCACCATCCTGAACACTATTCCTGATATATCTTTGGAACGATCCTTCAAATGAGATAACAGTTGAAATTTTCGTATTGTTTACCATAAATATTTTTTGACCATCACCCCTGATCATGTCACGTGGAACTAGTGCTAACGGAGGAATCCAGTCTAAATATTTTCTAAATGGAATATACTCTCCAAAGGGCACCGGGTGTTGTTTTAAATATTGATCTATAATCTCACCATCTTTGTTTATAAAGACTCCATAATTTTCAAAATATTGATTTTGTATAGGTCTGTCTCCTCCTATTAAAAAATATGAATCTAGCCTCAAAGCTTCGGTAGCAATATCGTTTTGAACTCTACTATGTATTCCAGGATCATTGTTAAATCCTGTTGAGCTCTCGGGCCAAACTACAAGGTCAAAATTTCCGTCAAGAGATTGGGTTTGAGTTAAATGGCTATCGTATATTTTTTGTCTTTCATTACTACATCTATTTTTGGCACCAGGACATGGGCTGTTACCTTGAATGATTGCGATGTTTAGTTCTGATGCTACTAATTGAGCATCATCGTAATCAGTATTAATAATTACAAGACTGAAAACGTATATTGAAAAAACTACTAATGAAAATATCATATAATTTTTAAAATAATTTTTTTGTTTGTTTTTTGAAAAGACACCAAGTGCAATTATTAAAGAAAAGGATTGTAGTAAAAGAGAAGATCCAGTTGGTCCAAAGCCTTCAAAAGATAAACGAGCATCTAGCATGAACCAACTGTCTATAGGACCAGTTAATAAAACCGTTGAGGGAAAACCCCAAGGAAAACCGCCAAATGGAAAATATGCTCTAATCAAATCAAAAATTGCTATAACTGACAACAATACAAAGAAATTGTTATCAGATTTTGTATTTAGATAAGAAAACAGTTTTGCGAATATTCCATACATCAATCCCATCAAAATTGTTAATGGAATCCATGCTTCAAGTCCTATTGATTGAATTCCTAATAAAATTACACCATAGGTGACACTCCCAAATATAAACCCTGTTAAAAAAGATTTTTTATCTGATAACAATGAATAGTAAAAAAAATACAGTGCTGGAAAAATTAAAAACCAGAAGTCAAAAGGAGGAAAGCTTAAAAAATATAGTACCCCTCCTAAGGATGCTCGTATTAACATATCTTTTTATGTTAATAATTAGACCTCATGAAATAAACTAATTTATATTTCTTAATATCACATATAAACCAGAAAAAATAGAAAAATAAGTCACTGACGCAGACAGAAAACTCTGAGAAACTTTAGAAAAAATTAAGCTTGATAATCTAATTCCTAAAAAAACAAATGGAATATTGATCAAAAATAAATAAATGTGATCAATGTAGATCCTTCCAGTAAAGGCAAGCAAAGACAAAGTGATTAGTATTCCAATTATAAAAACACTATTTAATGATGGTCTAAATTCGTCTGGATCGGCATCTCGATACAGAAGAGCAATTGGAGGGCCTCCTATTGCGGCAATCATTCCAAAAATTCCAGAAAATGTACCTGCAATGAAAGAATTGGTTTTGTTTCTTTTAATTACCCATCCAAAAAAAGAAGCTATTCCAGCTAAAAAAACTATTAAACCTACAGAAATAGAAAGATATTTTTCATTTAATATTGATAAAAACAACAAACCGATTGGCCCCCCAACAAACCTGCCTGCGACTAAAGGTTTTACTGAACTTAAATCAACTTTATTTCTTTCTCTTACAAATACTCGAATTGCTAACGGTAAACCCAATAGTGATAAGAGTTGAGGAACTAACAGTGCTTCAATTTGTACAACTATAGGTGATGCAATAACAGCAAATCCAAATCCCAGTATTCCTTGAACTGATGATCCTATAAAGATTAATAGAGCAATAAGGATTAATTCAAAAAGGGTTAGGTCAAAAGGTAGACTCAATCAAGCGCTTCTTCTATGAGCTTAAGAATCTCACCGTCCTCAGTATGTCGACCTAGTTCTTTTTTTGAAAATAATAAATTGTCATCTAGGTGGAATTCAAATACTCCTCCACCACTTGGAATTAAATTGATCGAGGTTACTTTGTTTCCGTAAATTTCTAAGATGTCTTCTATCGTACTAACTGCACGAGGGGTGTAGTTTCAGACTACACAAAACTCTAATTTTATTTCCATAATTTAATAGTATCATAACTTAGATTAAGGAGGTTTATGTTTAACTATTCTGAGGCAAACTTAGAGAGCTTGAATAACGATTTGGATAGCACTTTAGAAGAATGTAAAAAATTAGTTGAAAACATAAAGTCATCAACAAACGTTAATTTAAATGATTTTAATGATTTAGAAAGTACAGTTTATGACGTTTCAGGAAGGATTGCTTTTCTTGGAGATGTACACCCTGAAAAAAAGATCAGAGATTTTGGAAATGAAGCAGATTCAAAAATACAAAATTTTGCACTTGAAATATTTAATGATGATGATCTTTACAAAAAATATAATGAAATTGATATTTCAGATGCAGATAAAGAGAGTATTGAGTTTCACAAAGATTTAGGCATAGATTTTAAAAATGCTGGTCATGGTTTGTCAGATAAAAGCAGACATAGGTTAATAGAGATTGATAAAAAGCTTATAGAGCTTGGTATCGCTTTTTCAGAAAATATAGCAAAAGATAAAACAGAGCTTAAATTTTCAGAAGTTGAATTAAGCGGTTTAAGCAAAAATGAACTTAACAACTTAAAAAAAGATGGAGAAAAATTTATTATTACAATGGCATATCCTGATGTAAATGCAGTATCTGAAAACTGTAATGTCAGGAACACAAGAGAAATGGTTTGGAAAGCTTTTAATAATCGGGCTGTAGAAGATAATATTCCAATCCTTAAAGAAGCTGTTTTGCTAAGAAATGAAAAATCTAAATTGTTTGGATTTAAAACATGGGCTGAATATAGATTGCAAAACAGAATGGCAAAAAATCCAAAAAATGTTGATGCTATGTATAAAGATTTAATCCCTAAGTTGCAAAAAGCTGCTGAGAAAGAAAAAAAAGACCTTGTAATAGATGATATTGAAATTAATGATATTTCACCATGGGATATTCGATACTTTATTTCATCAAAAAGAAGCAAAACTAGCAATATAGAAAATAGTGAACTAAAAAAATATTTTTTTATTCATGATGTAAAAAATGAAATGTTCAAAGTTTGTGAAGAAGTTTTTGATTTAGAAATTAAGTCAGAATCAAATGAAACTGCGTGGCATGAAGATGTTGAACTTTGGTCTTTGTGGGAAAAAAATGGTGAACAACTAGCTTACTTTTATTTAGACCTCTATCCAAGAGAAGGAAAGTTTACCCATGCAGCAGTATTTGATATTTCTTCTGGTGGTTCCGAAAGGCAAGAGCTACCAGTATGTTCAATGGTCGCAAATTTTCCAAATCCTAATACAGGAGATGGGCTTATGACTTTTGATGAAGTTGAAACCTTGTTTCATGAATTTGGTCATGTCTTACATAATGGAATTGGTAAATCAAAATATACAAGGTTTGTGGGTGCAAATTGTGAGTGGGATTTTGTGGAAGCTCCTAGTCAGATTATGGAGCACTGGGTTTGGAAAGTAGAGTGTTTAAAAAGGATTTCAAAACATATTGAAACTTCAGAACCATTGTCTGAACAACTATGTAAAAAGCTAAACGAATCAAAAAACATTGGAGTTAGTTTGTTGGCATTAAGGCAAGTATCTTTTGGACTTGCTGATCAACATATGCATGGTGAGAATTTCAATGATGACCTTTTACAAATCGAACAAGCTTCTCAGTTAGTAACTAATATCACCTACCCCAAAGATACAAATCATTTGGCAGCATTTGGTCATTTACTTGGTGGATATGATGCTGCTTACTATGGATACTTATGGGCAGAAATTATTGGTGATGACTTGTTTAGCAGATTTGAAAATGAAGGAGTGCTTTCAAATTCAGTAGGTGTTGATTACAAAAATAAGATTCTCAAGCCCGGAGGTACTATTCCTGCAGAAAATATGGTGCAAAGCTTCCTAGGTAGAAAGTGGGATGATGAAGCTTTTTTATTTCAAAAGAACTTGCTTATTTAAAATTGTATTCTAAAATATTTATGTTAAGCTTGTGAATATATTCACAAAGTATATAAAGGAATAAAATGACAGACGGATTAAAAGCGAGTCAAATAAAGGGCGGAATTAGGCCATCAAAGAGTTTTGACCAGGGCAGAGTGTGCAAAGATGAATCTTGTAGTACTCAATTAAGTATTTATAACAAGAGAGATCACTGCTTTAATCATGCTCCTGTGAAATATCCTAGAGTTAGAGGCAGAATTCTACAAGAAACTGCTTAAGTTTTAAAGACCCCCCTAACGGAATCTCCCCCAAGAGATTTCTTATAAGCCCCTAAGAAATTAGGGGCTTATTTATAGCCCGCCGAGTATTAATATTGATAATTATGAATGTTGTATTTACAGTTCCTGAAATCAGTTGTGGTCATTGTAAGGATACGATTGAATCTACATTAAATAATGTTGAATCAATAGAAAGCGTTTCAGTTGATATTGAGAAAAAATCAGTTGAAGTTATCTCATCTTCTGATTTAGACATGATGAATGTTTCTCAACTGTTAGATGAACAAGGCTACACAGTTGTCCAGTCAGAATAATACTTTAAATTTAGACATCGAAGGCATGACATGTGCTGCATGTGCTGCACGGATAGAACGAGTAATTTCAAAACAAGAAGATGTCTTAGACGTATCTGTAAGCTTTCCTTTAAAGTCTGCAATTGTTGACATTAAAAATAATGACGAATTTGATGTTGATAATTTAATTAAAAAAGTAAACACTATTGGCTATAAGGCAAAAGAAGCAGACAGCCTTAGTTCAGGAAGTAAAGTTAGATTTAAATTTTTAATACCTTTATTTTCATTGTTTCTTACTTACATTCTCAGATTTACATTTGAAGCTGGGCTAGATATCTTATCTTATGCAATAGGCTCTTTTGTTATCTTGATACTTGGTAGAAATTTTCATATTTCTGCTTTTAAAAAAATTAAATTTCTTGATTTTAATATGGATACTCTAATTTCAATCGGTAGCTTGAGTGCGCTTATTATTTCACTGTTACCAAGCACTGTTCTTAGCTCTGATTTATCAATCACAAATAATAAAATGTTCCTAGATACCGGAGCTTTCATAGTTTCATTTATCTTAATTGGTAAAGCAATAGAAGATAAGGTTATAGAGGAATCCGTAAATGAATCTGAATCAATAAAAAGCAGAATGCCTAAAACTTTAATTGTGGAAAGAGGTGGGGAGCATCTTGAAGTACCTATTAAAGAAGTTACAATTGGTGATTTATTTAAAGTAAGCCCTGGAGAGATTATTCCTGTTGATGGTGTTGTTTTAGAAGGTTCAACAACTGTTGATGAAAGTTTATTAACTGGAGAGTCAATTCCTCTAGTTAAAAATCCTGGGGACTTAGTTGTAGGTGGAAGTATAAATTTAGATGGTGCATTAAAGGTCTCTGTCCAAGAGTCTTATCAAAAATCTACCTACAACATAATTGAAGAATTAATTAGAACGGCTCAAGCAACTAAACCAGAGATTCAAAAATCATTGGACAAAGTAACTCAATACTTCGTTCCAGTTGTTCTTTTTATTAGTCTTCTAACTTTCCTATTTAGATTCTTTATTAGCGATTTCACATTATTAGATGCCTTAAAAAATTCAATAGCAGTTTTGGTGATTGCATGTCCTTGTGCATTAGGATTAGCAACTCCAATAGTTTTGTTTAAGACTGCAACTCTCAGTAAAAAACAGGGATACTTATTCAAAAATTTTGATATTTTGCAGAAATTTGGTGATATAAATACTCTTATTTTTGATAAAACAGGTACCCTTTCTTCTGGTATTTTTAAAATATCAAAGATCGACAATAATACATCTCTAACGGAAAATACAATTTTACAAATTATTGCAAGTCTTGAAAACTATTCTCAGCATCCGATTGCAAGAAGTATTGTTTATGAAGCAGAATTACGAGATTTGAAATTGCTTAAAGCTGATAATGTCAAGGAAGTTCCCGGCTTAGGGATACAAGGTATAGTTGATGAGAAAAAAGTTTTAATTGAAAAAAATGAAGACTCTAACGAGTCTTCAATCATTGTTAAAATTGACGAGCAAAAAATTGATCTCTACTTAGAAGAAGAGGTATCCGTATCGTCAAATTTCTTAAATATACTAAAAGATGAAAAAGAAATAATTATTCTCTCTGGAGATAAAGAAGTAAATGTTGAAAAGTTTGCTAGAAGTATTGGGGTGGACAAATATCATTCAAATAAATCTCCAGAAGAAAAGTTAGACTTTATTAAAAATAAACAACTAGAAGAAAAAATTATTTATGTTGGAGATGGAGTAAATGATTCCCCTTCAATAAAACAAGCGGATATTGGTATAACTACCTCTAGTAGTAGTCAAATAGCACAAGTAGCTGGTGATATTTTAATTCACAAGGGCGGTTTAGATACAATTTCTGAAATTTTTAAATTATCAAAAAAATCTAAAAGTAGAATTTATCAAAATCTATTCCTTGCTTTTGTTTACAACACCTCAATGATTCCATTGGCTGTGTATGGGGCAATTACTCCAAATTTAGCAGCTTTAGCCATGGCACTATCAAGCATTTCAGTAGTTTTGAATTCATCAAGAAAACTATAAAAATTTATATTATATAAATCTATTAAAACATTAATCTTTCATTATGGAAGATGTAGTTTGGTATAGAAAGCCACTTTTATCAGAACCTGTAGCAATACTTGCCTTTGAAGGGTGGAGCGATGCAGGCAATACAGCTACTGGCTGTGTTGAGAATTTAAGCTGCACATATGACGTAGATCCTTTTGCTGAGCTAGATTCTGATTCTTACTATAACTATCAAATGAGAAGGCCGATTGTTGAGGTTAAAGACTTTGGTGAAAGAAACTTTCATTGGCCTCAAACTTCTTTCTATTCAATTGAGGATTACAAACTCAAAAGTGATCTAATTTTGGTATTCGGAGAAGAGCCATCAATGAGATGGAAAGAATATTCAAAAAATATAACAGAAACCCTTTTAGAGCTAGGTGTCAAAAAAGCTGTTACCTTAGGAGCTTTTTTTGGACAAGTAGCACATACTCTTCCTGTTCCAATTTTCGGCGTTAGTGGAGATCCTACATTTCACTCTCGCTTTAATGTTCTCAATCCTAATTACTCAGGACCAACAGGCATAACAAGTGTTGTTGGGCAATCTTTAAGAGATAATGGAATTGAGACTTCTGGTCTTTGGGCTGCTGTTCCGCATTACTTAAGTAGTGGTGGATATCCTAAAGGAATGAGCGCACTTTTAAACAAAACTTCTGAGATATTAAAAATTGATATTGATGACTCTGGCATACAAAGTGAAGGTCAGCAGTTTGAACTCAAAATAAGTAAAGCTATGGAGAACTCTCAAGACCTAGCTGACTATGTTTCTAAGCTTGAGGAAGCCGAAGTTAGTATTGAGGACAACTTCTCTGAAGACAATTTAGTCCAGCAGATTGAAGACTTTTTAAATGAAGAGAGAGAACTCTAGCTAGACGCTTTTCTTCTTATGTCTATTTGATTTACGACGTTTACGATATTTATGTTTTGACATTTTCTTACGTCTTTTTTTGATCAAAGATCCCATAAATTAAATTTTTTTCCTTTTTTCCTAACTGCGAAATTCTAACTGATTTTCACCATTAATTGAAAATCTTTTCAAAGTTTTTTAATTTTGCTTAATTTTATTGCATTATTTATTGCCATTAAGCCATCATTATCATTTGGAGACCTTCTTAACGCCCATAGGCCCCAAGTAATCATAGAGAGCATTTCAAAGTACTCAAATTTTTCAATATCTTCGTCAGACTCTATCCCTATTTCTATTAATGAACTTTTTTTAAATTCGTCATTATGATCAAATTCATTTTGCCAAAATAAGTCTGCATAATCAAAGTAGCTATCTCCCATAGATGAGTATTCCCAATCAATAAGAATTGTTTTATTTTCATAGATTACGAAATTTGCATGGTAAAGATCTTGGTGACACGGTACATTTCTGATTCCAATTTCGTTTATCTTTTTTACAACATTTGAAGCAACTTCAAGAGCTTCTTTTTCTACTGAGTGAGAAGCATCTGCAATATTATGAAAAACTTTTAGAGGTGAAAAATTTTCTTCAAGTACAAAATCTGAATTGTGCAATTCATTTAATATATAAAATGCATTCATCCGCATTTCTTTATTGTTAAAATCTTGTTGCTTGTATGTATATATATCGAAATATTCTGAAATTTTAATTCCAGTAATTTCATCAAAAAGTATAAACGGAAGCGTTAATCCAGCCTCATAAGCTCTAGTAGAATTAAGTTTTTCAGATTTTCTATTTATAACGTCTGGATTTTTTCCAGGAATTCTCAAGACAAACTTTTTATTATCAACGCCTACAACAACTGTATTATTTGTTATTCCATCTAATGGTGAGATGGTGTATTTTTTTTCATCTTTAATATTAGAAATTTCATAATCTAAAAATATTTTTACTACTTCACTAGATTCGATCATATTCATTATCATAATATAAGTTATGAATGATCCATTTGCACTAGATTTAACAATAATTCTTCTTCTTCTTGGTGTTGGAGCAGCAATGGTAGCTGGAAATATTGCGGCGTTGCTCAAATCAAACAAAGAGGGTACTGAAATTTTCTTTATACGAACAATTTTTTTAACAATTGTTGGTCTTGTAATTACTATCTGGTCAATCGCTTCATTAATAAACAGATAAAAATACTAAAAATAGGTTATGATATTCAAAGAGCTAAAGGTTTAAATGTTATCAGACAAAGACATAAAAATATCACTAGAGAATAAAGAGATAGAGATCTCTCCTTTAGACAAAGCTTACATTCAGCCTTCAAGTATAGATCTCAGAGTTGGAAATGAATTTAGAGTATTTGAAAATCATAAATACTCTCATATAGATCCAAAAGCAGAGCAAGAAGATTTAACTACTCTGGTTACTGCGACAACTGATGAACCGTTTGTTCTCCATCCAGGGGAATTTGTTCTTGGAACTACATATGAAAAAGTGACTTTATCAAATAAAGTAGTTGCAAGGCTAGAAGGAAAAAGTTCTCTAGGTAGAATTGGGCTATTAATTCACTCGACTGCAGGATTCGTAGACCCTGGTTTTTCAGGTTATCTAACACTTGAGCTTTCAAATGTAGCAAATTTACCAATCAAAATTTACCCTGAAATGAAAATAGGTCAGATATCTTTCTATTACTTAAATTCTCCTTCTGAATCCGAATATGGTTCAGGAATATACGGAAGCAAATATCAGGGACAAGAGGGGCCTACTCCAAGCCGTAGCCATAACGATTTTAAAAATAAATGATTCCAGGTATTGGCACCCTAATAAATTCTTTTGCAGTAATTGGTGTAGGCCTATTAAGTAGATTTTTTATTAAAAAAGAAATTAAAAACTTTGAAAATAACTTACTGCCTCTTGGTTTGTTGGTATTAACTTTGGGAATTAGAGAATCGCTAAAAAGTCCAGAATTTTTAATTACACTTTTTGCTGTTTTAATTGGCGCAATTATTGGTACATATTTAAAAATTGAAGAAAGAATTAAAAGCTTTGGAGAATATCTTCATAAAAAATTTGAAAAAGGAGAAGGAGAAAAAAATAAGTTTATTGAAAGTTACTTAACTGCTTCATTAATAGTAGTTACTGGTCCACTGGCAATTGTAGGTCCATTCTTAGATGTAGTTGAAGGAAACATTGAGCTTTTGTTAATCAAAACAGCGCTCGATTGTTTCCTAGTTTTGTTTTTAACTTCGAGTGGTGGTAAAGGAGCAGGTTATTCGGGGGTTTCCATCTTGATATACCAAGGCTTCTTTACTTTATGCGCTTTAGCTATTGGAGGATCAATCGACCAGGCTATGTCTGATTCTATAGCTGGGATTGGTGGTGTATTGCTGGTAGGAGTTGGAATTAATTTACTTGGAATCAAACAAATTCCTGTTGGAAATTATATCTTGAGTTTGTTTATTCCATTTTTTCTAGCATTTTAAATGTTCTAGTTGCTCCTTGGACTCCCTTAAATTGATCAACAAGCTTTTGGGACTCTTCCTCAAACGTACCTCTTACAAAATAATGTTGCTTAATTGAAAAGCAGCGATTTTTGAAATCTATAGCTATAGGCACAAGAGGTATATTTAGGCCTTTTGCTAGATAGTAAAAACCACTTCTAAACTCAGAAACTGGCTCTGTGCCTGCCTCAGGTGCAATAACTAAAATATAGTTATCTATTTTTTTAAACTCTTCAACTGCTCCATAAATTAGGCCTTTTGAATTTACTCTATATACAGGAATTCCACCAAGTTTTAATAAAAGATATTTTTGTAACCACCAAAGTGGCCAAGGGACACCTAGTCTGTCTAAATTTTTTGAGATAGTAAACAGGCTAGGTAATCGTGTAAATATCCATGCAGCACCAAAAAAATTAATTTTTAGATCTAAAGACCAAACTGCCAAAAGAGCATACCAAGCATCTCTCATAGCTGTGTGAGGTAAACCAATAAGAATCATTTTGCTTAAATCTGGAATTTCCCCTTTAATATCCCATCTAAATAGTTTCATTAAAAATCTTCCAAAGGGGCCAAGAATTCTTCTTTTCTTAGTTGCTAGGTTTTTATAATGTCCTTCACTCATAACTGTGATACATGTTTTGCTATTTGGACTGCATTAAGTGCTGCACCTTTTAATAAGTTATCTGAAACAACCCAAAAGTTTAGTATTTTTTTTGATGAAATACCCTCTCTCATTCTTGATATCAAAACATCATTTCTTCCTTCGGCGTCTAGTGGGGTAGGAAGTGGATTATCCCAATATTCAACACCATCAAAATTGTTAATTGCATCAATTGCAGACTCTCTTGTAGCTTCATTTTCAAAAACTGCTGAACAAAATGTTCCATGTCCTGTTTTTACTCCAACCCTAGCGTTTGAAGGCTCCACAATTAAGTCGTCTATAGAAAGTATCTTTCTTGATTCATTTACAAACTTCATTTCTTCGTCAGAATATCCGTTCTCTAATAAGTTTCCAGCAATTGGAATAACATTTTTCGCAATTGGTCTTGAATAAAAGCCATCTGCATAATCTTCTTTCAAGTCCTCTCCCATTTCAATTTCTCTGCTAAGAGAATCCACCGCTCGCGTTCCTGATCCTGATACTGCTTGATACGCGACTGGCGTAATAGATTTAAGATTAAATTTGTCATGGAGAGGTTTTAAAGCCATGACTAAACCCATAGTTGTACAGTTAGGATTAGCAATTAATTTTGTGTTGCTATTTATAGTCTCTTCATTAATTCCATAAACTACTAACGGGACTTCATTGTCATGTCTGAAAGCTGATGAATTATCAATGACATATGCTCCATGTTCTACAAACTTCTTGGCATATTCCCTAGATCTATCACCACCAGCTGAAAAAAGGGCAATATCAAATTCTGATATATTTTCTTCAATTAATTCTTTAACAATCAACTTATCTTTATTTATTTCTAATTCAGTGCCTTTTGATTTATTTGATGCAAAGAAAGTGTAGGAAGTGTCTTTCGAAAAATACTCTTCTGATAAATTTATGATTTTACGACCAACTAATCCAGTTGCCCCAATAATGGCTATATTCATTAGTTTGTTATGAATTCTTCATGTAGGACATTAAGAGCCTTCTCAATATCATTACTGCTGATAACACAGGATACTCTAATAGGAGAAGTGGATATCATTGATATATTAATTTTATTATCTCCCAAAGTTTTAAACATTTTTGAGGCAACTCCCGATTCTGATTTCATTCCTGCACCGATTATAGAAATTCGAGCGATATTTTCATCTACGTCGTAACCTTTTGCATCGAGTTGTTTTGAAATATTTTTTAAAGCATCTTCTACATCTTTTTGTTGTTCGGAGGGAGCAGTAAATGAAATATCTGTAATTGATTCTTTAGAAACGTTTTGAACAATCATATCAACATTTGTTCCAATCTCTGAAAGAGACCCAAAAACTGTACCAGCAATACCTGGCTGATCAGGAACACCAAAAAGTGTGAACTTAACTTCTTTATCATTATGGGTTACCCCACTTACAATTGCCTCTTCCATTGTTTTTTCTTTCACTACGGTACCTTTATTGTTTGTAAAAGTTGATTTTACAATTATTGGCACATTATACCTTCTACCAAATTCTACAGACCTAGCCATTAATACGCCTGCTCCCGAAGAAGACATTTCAAGCATCTCGTCATAAGTAATTTCATCAATTAGCTTTGCTGAATTAATAATTCTCGGATCTGCAGTAAATACTCCCTCCACATCAGTAAATATTTCACACTTTTCAGCACCAAGGGCAGCTGCTAAAGCAACCGCAGTAGCATCAGATCCTCCTCTGCCTAAGGTAGTTATTTCTTTCGTGTCACGATTAAAGCCTTGGAATCCTGCAACAATAACAATGTCTCCACGTTCAATGCCCTCTCTAACTCTTTCACCTGATATTTCTTCAATTTCTGCTTTGCCGTGCCTAGATGTAGTAATTATTCCAGCTTGAGAGCCTGTAAGAGAAAATGAACTATGACCCAAACTGTTTAAATACATTGAAAGTAGCGACATCGTTATTCTCTCGCCAGCAGATAACAACATATCCATCTCACGTGGAGTAGGTTTTTCGGAAAGCTCATTGGCTAAATCAATTAATTCGTCTGTGCTGGATCCCATTGCTGAAGGCACAGCTACTACTTCGTACCCTTCTTTCTTACGTTCAATTATTCTTTCCGCAACAATTTTTAACGAGCTTGTATCAGCTACGCTAGTTCCACCAAATTTTTGTACGATTATTTTCATTGGAAACATTCTAATTAATTTATTAAAGAATTAAAGACCCTAGTACTCTAGTTTTTATGAGTATAGATTTGCACATTCACTCAGTTAATTCTGATGGAACCCTCTCAGTAGAGGAGATTGTCAATCTTTCTAAGGAATTACAGTTAGAAGCAATATCAATAACAGATCATGAATATTTAACTGAGGTTCCTTCCGATAATGATATAAAAATAATTAAAGGCATTGAAGTTGGTGCAGATTGGAAAGAGTTAAAGTCAAAAAATCCGTTTGCCGGTATTCATCTCTTAGTCTATTTTTTAGACAGAAACACAAGCTTAAACACAAGACTTGAAGAGATTAGAAACAAGAAAAAAGAGAGAAATTACATAATCCTTGAAAGCTTGAACAAGTTAGGCATAGATATTGAAAAATCTGAGCTAGATCTCATCAATACTAAAGTGCCTGGTAGACCACACATTGCACAAATAATGGTTGAGAAGCAATATGTAAACAATGTAAGTGAAGCCTTTACAAAATTCTTAAGAAACGGGATCATCCCTAATATAGATACTCATCAACTTGATGTTGAAGAAATAATTCAATTATCAAAAGAGTCAAAATCATTAATTTTTTTAGCACACCCTCATACGCTTATGAGTGGTGAAACATACAAAAAAAATCAAAATTGGGTTACTTCAGAATTTTTTGATTATCTAAAACAAATAAAAATAATGGGACTGAGCGGTCTAGAGGTTTACTATCCAGGTTATAACAGTTCTGTGAAAGCTCAACTTATTGAAATTTGTGATAGTTTAGATCTATTAATTTCTGGTGGGAGTGATTTTCATGGTGAAAATAAGCCAAGTAATCTGCTCGGAATAGGTTATGAAAATGATCCAATAAAAGTTCCCTTAAATTTATTATCTAGAATGGAAGAAGCATATGCAAAACTATAAAAAATTAATGGGATCTATATCTATAGTTACAGCTTCATATGCTGCTAGTAGGCTTTTAGGATTTTTTAGAGATATTCTTCTAGCTAAATGGACTGGTGTTTCAGGTGCGACAGACACACTTGATTTAGCATTTATAATTCCTGATTTCTTGTTTTATCTTTCAGCTGGAGGTTACCTTGCCATAACTCTTATTCCCTTGATGAGTAGTAAGTCGGAAGAAGAATTAAATAACTATTTCTTGTCACTTTTATACGGGTTGTCTTTGGTTTTTATTTTATTTTCAGTCATAGTTTTCTTGTTTAGATACCGATTGTCAGAGGTTCTAAATGTTGAGTCACCTGCATTTTTTATTGAGGTATTTACCCCAATTATATTTAGTCAAATATTCTTTTTTATAGGCGCAATTCTTATGTCTTATCAGTATTTAAAGGAAAACTTCTTATATGCATCACTTGCCCCACTGATTTACAACAGTACGATTATATTTTTTGGTTGGATTAACTCTAGCTCGCCAGAAAGTACGGTTAAAGGTTTCGCTGTAGGAACTTTAGTCGGTTCAATAATTGGCCATTTAATAATTCAGGCTATTGGTGCGTCCAGATCGGGTCTTAAATACATTTTTGTTGCTCCTCGTCTGAGATATTTGAAAGAGTATCTATTTATCTCTTTACCCCTAGTTGTTGGACAATCGATTGCTGTAATAGATGAACAGCTCTTCAGAATTTTTGGGTCAATGCTTACTGTTGGTAGTGTCGCAACTTTTAGATACGCACGCAGAATTGCCATACTTCCAGTTGGTATAATCGCTCAAGCAATTGGTGTTGCAAGCTATCCATTGCTTGCAAAATTGTTCAAAGCAGATGAAATAGAAGAATTAGTTCTTTTAGTTAGAAAACAACTTTCTTATCTGTTTTTATTCAATGGTGCCGTTATGGTTTTCTGTCTTGCTAATGCTGAATCTATAATTTCTATAATTTACGAACGTGGAGCTTTTAATTCAACAAACACATTAACTGTGGCTAGTATATTTTCAATTATTGTTTTTGCTATATTGCCTTGGTCTATGAACCAAGTTCTAACAAGATCATATTATGTTCAAAAAATATTCTGGTTTCCTGTAATTAGCGGAACTGTAGTTTCTGTATTAACTACAATACTTTTGCTTGTTATAGACAATAAAGATGCCCCGACTTATGCTCTACTAATTACATTATCTTTATTTGTTTATTCAATATATTTACTGATTAATTTAAAAGTTAAAAATATAAAGATACTTAACTTATCTCTAGTTAAAGATGTTGTTAAATCATGTGCAATTTTGGTACTATCATATTTGCTTTCTGAATTGCTAGTTTTTGAAAGTACACTCATACAACTTTCAACAAACTTTGTAAGTATTTTAGGTTTAACTTTTACTTTTCTTGTATTGCTAAAATTTGAATATATTAATATAACGAAAAGAAACTAATGCAAAAATTTCCATTAAAAAAAGGTCTGTCCAGCGCACAAGAATTGCACGAGGAAATAAATGATTATATAGATGTGTTAATGGGGCACATTAACCCCCCGATTGCAGATGGGGTTGATACACTTTTTGAAGTTAGCAGTACTTATCTGGCGAGAGCCAAGGAAATAGAGATAAAATTACTTGAAAGAGAAAGAAACACAAAAGTTGAGCCTGGAGACGAACTAAAAAAATTTAGAACTGGAGAATTAAGGAGTTTTATAGAGTTGTGCAAAAGTGCTCAAAATCAAGGATCACGAAGAATAACAGTGGCTTTAAGTGAGTTAAATCTTAAAGAGAATTAGTCAATATTTTCGATATCAAAAACTTCACTAATGTTTTCTTGAACATTGTTTTCTGTACTAGAGTTTGCTGATAAACCTTTTGCTGCCTTTACCTGGATAGAAACTTTTAGTCCCATTATTTTTGCAATTTCTGATTCAATAAATTCCAAAATATCCTGCGATTTTTTCAGCTCAGTAATTAAATACTCATTCTCATCATCAACATAAAGAGTCAGGATTTCCTTATCTTCTATCTGAGGGCTTACCAGAGTAATATAGGAATATTTTCTTGGAGTAAGTATATTCTTTCCTTCTTGAAGTATTTTTGGCCAATATACATCAAAATTTTCTAGATCTTTTTTTGGAGCCTTAATTGGGCTTTTAGTTTTTTTTTCAGTATTATTTTTTAGTTTTGGCGTTTGTTGAGTAGTAGGAATTTCTTCAACAACATTTTCTATAATGTTTTGTTCACCTTCTAAAAGGTCAACTCGTCTTGAAATTGATTTTATATCAGATGCCAGTTGGGGTTTAATTAATTTAATAAGGAATAATTCCAACTTTAGTTCTTGAGAAGGTGCGTTGACAATCGTTTGATTAAGTTCATCTAATAAATCTAAGATTCTGGATAACTGCTTGGCTGTTATAAATTCATTCGAATGTTTTACTAAAGTGTTTTCGCTTTCGCTAATAGCTAAAAAAGTATCATCATCAGGCAAGTATTTGAAGTAAAAAATATTCCTAAATAAATCGGTAATAGAATTTAGGATATCTAAAGGCTGAAGGCCTTTGCTATAATTCGCTTTGAGAATATGTAGAATCTTAGATGTATCTTGTGTATTAATAGACTCAATAATTTGCTGCAAATCAGCAATAGAGACTTTGCCAAGAATACTGTACAAGTCATCGATAGTTGCTTTATTACCAAATGTATTATGGGTTTGTTCAAAAAGATTTATTGCATCACGCAATGAACCATCGCTTTGGTTGGCAATATAGCATAAAACATCGTCATTAATTTTTATTTTTTCATTTTTACCAATCTCATTAAGTGTGCTTATAATTTCATCATTCCCAATTCTTTTAAAAGCTATGTGGGTTGTTCTACTTTTAATAGTTTCTAATACTCTTTCGGGTTCTGTGGTTGCAAGTATGAATATCACGTGCTCTGGTGGTTCCTCTAAAGTTTTTAAAAATGCATTTGAAGCTGCATTAGATAACATATGCACCTCATCTAAAATAAATACTCTCTTTTTACCTGGGCTACTTGCTATAAAGTTTATACTGTCATTTAATTCTCTAATGTCATCGACTTTATTGTGGGAAGCTGCATCTATTTCAGTTATATCAAAGACCGGATCACAACCCAAAGTAGTAGCAATTATTCTTGCCAGTGAAGTTTTGCCAACACCCCTTGGTCCAGAAAATAAATATGCATGACTTAAATTATTATTCTTTATTTGCTTTTCAATTAACGTTACAGCATCAGGTTGTCCGACTAACTTTTTTAAGCTATCAGGTCTGTATTTTCTATATAAGGCTTCTTGCATATCTATAAATGGTAATATCTTTACTTTCTATAATGCACTATACAATTAAACTAAGTCAAATGAGAATAGGAGTTGACTTAGATGGTGTTGTTGCCAATTTTACCAAAGGCTGGACAGAGAATTACAAAATAGAATTTGGTAAAGAAATACTTGAATCAGATATTATTAATTGGGGATTATCTAAACCTTTGACACATTTCGAAACAGAACTAGATTTTTGGGAATGGGCTAAAGAGATTAACGGAAGTTCAATATTTAGAAATTTAGAAACCTACGAAAATTCTGTTGAAGTTTTAACTAAGCTTGCTTTGAGCGGACATGAAATTGTTATTTTATCTTCAAAGCCATGGTGGTCAATACACGATACTTTAATGTGGCTTGGTGAAAACAAAATTCCTTCAAGAGAAATACATTTTATTGAGGATAAGTGGAGAGTTGAGTGTGATGTTTACATTGATGATGCACCACATCAAATAGAAAACTTTGTGAAAAAAGTACCTGATAAATTAATTTTACGTTTTGTGAGAGAGTACAACAGACCTGTAAGAGGTGCTGTAGATATACACAACTGGGCAGAATTAACTTCTTTACTTGAGGAACACAACTTGTAAAGTAATTATATGAACGATTCATTTATCTTGAGAGACAGAAAGTGGAGAGAACAAAATGAACGCGTAACATTATCAAGTTATGCGTCTTTTTCTGGAGATTCGAAAGGAAGAAGTAAAGAAGAACCTGAAGATACTTTTAGAACATGTTTTGAAAGAGATCGAGATAGAATAATTCACTCAAAAACTTTTCGGCGACTAAAACATAAAACACAAGTTTTTATAAACCCTGATGGAGATCATTTTATTACAAGAATGACTCACACGCTAAACGTTACACAAATTGGAAGGTCAATCGCAAAAACGTTAGGGTTTAATACAGATCTTACTGAAGCAATATGTTTGGGTCATGATGTAGGACATTCCCCTTTTGGACATACCGGCGAAGAAGTATTAAATGAAATACTAGATGGTGGATGGAGTCACTCCGAAAACTCAGTAAGAATGTTATCAGTAATTGAACCACTCAATCTTACAAAGGAAACTATTAATGGAATAGAAAAGCATCCATGGAAATTTAAGGAGCCTCCTTTTACAAACGAAGGTCTAATTTGCAGGTATGCTGATAGAATCGCATATCTGTCTCATGATGTTGAAGATGCAATTCGAGCTAGAGTATTAAATAAAAATGAAATACCAAAACATATTATTTCTCAACTTGGTAAACCAGGGAGTACATGGATAAATTCCCTAGTTTCTGGAGTATTTAAAGCTTCCTCGGACGGTAGTGTCAAAATGGACGAAGAAGTTTTAAATATTATGAATGATCTTAGAAAATTTATGTTTGAAAAAGTATATCTTAGAGATGAAACAAAAAAAGAAAGAGAAGAAGCAAAAAAAATTGTTGAAAAGCTTGTTTTGAATTTTGCTAATAATCCTGATTTGTTACCTAAGCAATATAGAACTAGTCAATTAGAAATAGAAAACGCTGTAGACTATGTGGCAGGTATGACTGACAGGTTTGCCTTGAAAGAGTTTGAGAAATTATAATTATTCACCTTTAAATTTAGGTTCTCTTTTTTCCATTCGAGCATAAATACCCTCTTTCAAATCTTCAGAACTTAAAAATGAAGTACTCCACATTCTTACTAGATCTAATGATTGATCAGAAGTAAGTTCTTCACCTTTGTCAAGAATCATCTTTACTCCCCTCATTACTAGAGGTGAATTAGACGCAATTTCTTTGGCTAAATCCATGGCTCCATTTATAAGTTCTTCATGGGTATCAAACGTATGATTTACAAACCCTATTTCCTTTGCGTATTCACCATCAAAAGTTTTTCCAGTATACGCAAGTTCCCTTAATAATCCTTTAGAGATAATCTTTGGCATTCTTTGTAAGGCTCCCACGTCGGCAACTAACCCTAACTTGGATTCTCCAATTGAAAATTTTGCATCTTTTGTTGAAAGTCTAATGTCACAAGAAGCTACTAAGTTTGTTGCCCCACCAATGCTATGTCCCTGAATAGCAGCAATTGTTGGTTTTTGAGTCTTGGCAACTGCAGTAAAAGCATCTTGAAATTTTTTTGTAATTTCCATGATTTCAATTCTTTCTTTTGCATTAGTTTTTAAATCTTCATTCAAGTCAAAAGCACTTACAAGTAAATTTATGTCTATACCCGCAGAAAAGGTATCCCCTTTCGCTGCAATAATAATTACCCTTGCTTCATTGTTGTCATCTAATTCTTTGATTAATTCTGGTAGGCCAAACCATAATTCATCATTTAATGCATTTTTCTTCTCTGGACGGTTAAACCAAATTAACCCTACGTTGTCTATTACTTCCGAAAATATTTTTTTATCCATACTTACCTAGATTCTATATTACTAAAATAACAAGATGGATGTATTCGAAGCACTTTATACAACAAGGGCTATGCGGCGAGTAAAAGAAGATCCTGTTCCAGACAACATCATACAGTCAATGATTGATTCTGCAATACGTGCGCCTAGTGGATCAAACAGACAAAATTGGAAATTTTTAGTCGTAACAGACAAAAATATACGAGAAAAATTAAGTAATATTTATAGAGAGACTTGGGATTACTACATAAATTCTTTTTTAAACAGTGCTATGGATCCTGGTGCGTCAAGTTTAAAAAAACAGGACGATAAAGATATTGAGACTATTAGAAGAATAAGTAACTCTGCTTCCTGGCTTGCAGAAAATTATCACAAAGTACCTTTGCTTGTCTTAGCATTATCAAGAAATGATCCAACAGGGTCATCAATTTACCCAGCGATATGGAACTTAATGTTAGCAGCGAGAGGCCATGGTATTGGTACATGCTTAACAACAGTTATGAGTTTTGAAACTGAGAAGGTCTTTGAAGTATTAAACATACCAAATGACAAAGGTTGGACCTTAAATGCAACTATTACTGCAGGGTATCCACTTGGTAAATGGGGAGTAGCCGAGCGAAAGCCGGTTGATGATGTAACTTATTTAAACACCTGGGGTAACAAGACAAACTGGAATCTAGAACAACCTCTGTGGAATTACTAATTTTGTAATCGATTAGAAAAGATACTTTACAACCATTAAGCTCAAATTATGAGAGTTTTAAATCTATTACTATTAATTGTTTTATTAATATTTTCTGTCAGTTGTAGTAACTCTAGTCAAGAAAATGATGTAACTCGAGAAATTCAAATAACTGACGCTACAGAGGCTGAGGTTGAAGTTAAAGAGCCTGCTAACAGCATCTGGGTTTCTGCAAAAAAAGGTGACATTGAATCTATAAGACAACACATTGCATTTGGAACAGATTTAAATTCTGTTGGTTCCAGCAGAGATGAAACAGCATTAATCATTGCTGCGTGCCAGGGACACGTTGAAGTTGTTGATTTATTGGTAAAAGAAGGTGTTGATCTTAACATTCAAAATAACGAAGGTGTTACTGCACAGTTCTGTGCGGTATTTTTTGGACGTACAGAAATAGTACAAATTCTTAGTGATGCTGGAGCAGATCCAAATATAGTTATGAGTCAAGATCTGACTGCAATGGACCTTGTTTCTGTAGAGTGGGGAGATACACGGGAATCCGCAGTAAGACTTTACAAACTTAAGTATCAGGTTAGTTTCGGTGTTGATGAAATAAAAGCCGAACATCCTTTAATAATGGAAATTTTAAACAAATAAGATTTTTTAAAATTTTGCACGCCCGGAGGGAGTCGAACCCCCAACCTTCTGATCCGTAGTCAGATGCTCTATCCAGTTAAGCTACGGGCGCTTTGCGGAGAGGGAGGGATTCGAACCCTCGAGGGAATTTCTTCCCCACTCGCTTAGCAGGCGAGCACTTTAGGCCACTCAGTCACCTCTCCAAGTCAGCGGAGGGAGTGGGATTCGAACCCACGGTATGGAATACATACAATAGTTTTCAAGACTATCGCCTTCGTCCGCTCGGCCATCCCTCCAGATCGTTTTTACGCGGAGGGAGAGGGATTCGAACCCTCGAAGGGGATAAACCCTTACACGCTTTCCAAGCGTGCGCACTAGGCCAGACTATGCGATCCCTCCGAATAAACCTGAGATTCTATTTTAGTTATCTCTTAGTTTCAAAGAAAGAGGATAATATATCTTTAGATTCATGCGAAAGAATATTATCTTTTATCTCAACAAAGTGATTTAATCTGGGGTCTTGAGGTATGTTATACAATGAAAAAGCTGCACCGGCTTTTTCATTTTGAGCACCATATATTAATCTTTTAACTCTAGATAAAGAAATGGCACCAGCACACATAGCATCTGGTTCTAAAGTTACAGCTATTGTCGTCTCTTCAAGTCTCCAAGTGCCTAAAATTTGTGAAGCTTCTTCTAAAACTAAAATTTCCGCATGGGACATTGGGTTTTGGTCTAATTCTCTTCTGTTATGATTTGCGCATATTAAGTTATCGTCTTTATCAAATATTGCTGCACCTACAGGAACTTCATCAATATCAAGAGCTTTTCTTGCTTCATCAAGAGCTACTCTCATCTTGTCTTCATCTGATATATATTTCATCTTATTTAATTATCTCAACTGTTGATGTTAATATAACCAAATGTTTGAGTTTTTCATATTTGCATTTGTAACTGCAATCACTCCCGGGCCAAACAATTCTTTGCTAATGGCCTCTGGAATAAAATTTGGTAGAAAAGCATCGATACCTCATTTTCTTGGAATTTGGCTAGGGTTCACTTTTTTATTCTTTGTAGGTGGTTTTTTACTTACCTATGTACCAGCTGAAATTTTTAATTATCTTCAATATGTTGGTTACGCGGTTATTACATATATTGCATATAGGGTTGCCACTACTTCACTAGATACAAATGTAAAAGGTTCTACTGTTGAGAAACCTTTTACATTTATACAGGCTTGTCTTTTCCAATGGATAAACCCTAAAGGTGTCGTTATGGCTGTGTCTGGTCTTACGGCATTTAATATTACAAATAACCAGGGTGCTCTGATATATTTTTTAGTTTTACCTTTTTGTGTAGGAATATGGTTAATACTTGGAGAACAGCTTCAAAATAGTTTAAAAAAAAATAAGACAGTGGCTCGTGCAGCTTATGTAGTGCTTGGCATAAGCATGATTGCTAGCTTGTTATTAGCCTAAGTTTTTAACACCAATAATTTCAGCAACTGCATCAGAGAACTCGACTTTACCGTCTTCAGTTTGGTTATTTTCAATTAAAGCAATTAAAATTCTTCCCACTGCAATTGCGGTTCCATTTAGAGTATGTAATATATTTGTTTCTCCATCTAATTTTGCTCTTATATTAAGCCTTCTTGCTTGAAAGCTTGTTGTGTTGGAACAAGAAGTAACCTCTCTGTATGTGTTTTGACTTGGTATCCAAGCCTCAATGTCATATTTTTTAGCAGCAGAAGCGCCTAGGTCTCCTGCGCAAACATCTACAACCCTATATGGAATCTCTAAAGCCTGTAAGAGTTCTTCTTCAATTGAGAGAATAAATTCATGTTCCTCTTCAGATTTTTCAGGATTGCAAAAGGAAAACATTTCAACTTTGTCGAATTGATGTACTCTAAATATTCCTGTTGTATCTTTTCCATACGTTCCAGCTTCGCGTCTAAAGCATGTAGAAAATCCTGCATATCTAATTGGTAAATTTTCTATATCTAAAATCTCATCGCTATGCAATGCTGCCAATGGCACTTCTGAAGTTCCAACTAAATATAAATCATCATTTGGAATTTCATATACTTGCTCAGCATCATCGGGGAAAAATCCGGTTCCATATAATGCATTCTCTCTAACTAGCACTGGTGGCACAGTAGGTGTGAAGCCTTTGTTTGAAAGAATATCTAAAGCCCAAGAAACAAGATTGAATTCAATTTTTACTAAATCACCAAACAAGTAAGAAAAACGTGAACCAGATACTTCAGATGCTTTTTGAACATCAATTAAACCTAATTTTTCTGAAATCTCTAAGTGGTCTTTTGGATTATCTATATTTTTTATATCACCGACTTGTTTTATTTCCGCATTGTCTTCATCGGTTTTACCATCAGGAGATGTCGACGAAATTAAATTTGGAATTTTTACCCATAAATCATAAAAGACTTTGTCTTTTTCCTCTACATCATCAAACAGTTTTTTTACATTTTCACTAATTTGAGAAGCTTTTTCCAGTAGTGCATCTTTTTCTTTTGGTTCTGCATTCGCTATATCTTTTCCTAGTGATTTCTGATCTGCTCTTAATTTCTCTGCTTCAAAACGTAGTTTTCTTCTAGATTCGTCAAGTTCGATTAATTTTTCTAAGTCAACATCAAGGTTCCTTCTTTTAAGATTGTCTTTCAGAGAATCTAAATCATTTTTAAGCAATAAAGGATCTAACATAAATTAGCTTTCTGGTGGTATGAAACCATAAACTGACAACAAGTTGTCTGTAAGTTCCTCTTCGTCTTCAATTTCTTCAATTTTTATAAACCATTCGTGTTGGATACCTTTTTCTATATTAATGGTGTCGGTAAGAAAAATTTTGCTTTCTTTGGGTCCTATTGAACTGATTTTATTCTGAGATTCATATACAGTTTCACCGAACTCGTCTGTCACTAAAATTAATACCACTATATCGTATGAATCAATATTTCCCTCATTTGATATTACAACTTGAAGAGCAGTAGGTTCGTCAAGGAGAACAGCTACATTGTCTTCAGTAAAAGCGATTGGCATTGGAACAAATTCAGTTCCTGCAACAGTAAGATTTTTCTGTAAAAATAAACCACTTGTACTTCTTTTTGCTTTATCGACGAGTAGGTCTGCAAATTGGTATGAATTATCTTCAATTCCTATATATTCAATTTGGTAAAAATTTGGTAAAAAAGTTCCATCAATTGAAGCATTCTGTCTTAAAAGAAATAGAAATTCAGAATACGCTTCATCACCAATAGAGAGATCGATGATGCTTTGCGCTATTGATTCCTCAATATTGATAGAGTTTGGATTATCAATAAGTGTGATTATTGAAACCTCGAATAACTCTATTCCCTCTAACCAACTATTAACAGCTATTTCTAATAATTGCTTTTCCTTGGAAGTATATCCAGTGTTGCTTGAGTCTAAAAGTTGGTATGCTTCTTGGGAGTTTGTACGAATATTATTGATGTTATTTTCAAATCTTTCTCTGCTAACTTCTGAAAAGTCGAGTAGGTCCTTAAAGTTTGATGAGTTTGAATTGTGTATTTCAGAGATTGTTGCTGCGTCTGATAGGAATTGATTGAACTCTTCAGCTTGGTTTAATTCATCAAAGTAAGTGATTAAAACATATGAGAGCAAAGCGATTGCTATTGTTAATCCTGTAATTTTAAATATATTATTTCTCATTTGTGCTGATCTGTTTGTCTTTACGAACAGTATTGTACTTCTTTATTAAGTCTAAGAAAACTAATACATTTCACAACTATCATTATTACTAAATGAAAAATAGCAAAGCGATATGGACAGTAAAAACTGAATGTGGTCCAATTAGAGAGAAAAACGAGGATGCTATATACCCCGATAAGTCAGGCTCTTCAAACTTGCCAATAATAGCTGGAATATTTGATGGAATGGGTGGACATAAAAAAGGTGAAGTTGCTAGCCGCATAGCTTCTAAAGTAATGGATGATAATCTCGTAAAAATTTCAGATTATGTAAATTTAGCGAATAAAAACATTCTGGATTATCAAAATAAACATCCTGAAGCAACTGGAATGGGGACAACAATGACTATTGTGGAAATTGATCAGGAAAAAGTTCTCCACCTTGCACATGTTGGAGACAGTAGGTGTTATGTACTAAATAATAGAAACTTAATACAGCTCACTAAAGATGAAAACGTTCCAGGTTTTCAAAATGTACTTACGCAGGCTTTGGGTAGTAAAGAAAAACTTAAAATTCAAACTAAAGATTTTCAACTTACAAGTGGTGATGTTGTATTTTTATGTACAGATGGAGTTTATAACGAAATAGGTGATGTGTACCTAAAGAATAAATTAATAGATGGAGTTACTGCTGAATCACTCATTAGTGAAGTTCTTTTACAAAATCCAAAAGATAATATATCAGCAATAATAATAAATGTGATTTGATTATGAAAATTGGACAAATTATAAAAGAACGATATGAGATTGTGGAAATCCTGGGTGAGGGTGGAATGGCCTTTGTTTATAAAGCAAGAGACAAACAACTTCAAAGGGATGTAGCAATCAAAACACTAAAACCAAATTATGTAAATCAGGAAAAATTTGTTGATCGTTTCAGGCGTGAAGCCCAAACAGCTGCTAATTTAAACCACCCAAATATAGTCCAGATATTTGATTGGGGAATTGAAGATGAGCCATATTTTGTAATGGAATACATAGAGGGAAACACTTTGACTTCCATAATCTCTGGCAACAGAACTGTCGGATTGAATGACATTTTGTATATCGGATCACAAGTTGCTAATGGTCTTAAAGAGGCCCATAAGCATGGTTTGGTTCATAGGGATATTAAGCCAGGAAATATAATGATTACTCCAGACGGCAAAGTTAAAGTTACAGATTTCGGTATAGTTTCATTGCAAAATGAAGAGAGTGATATTACTAAAACTGGGGCTGTACTTGGAACAGCAAGCTATATATCTCCTGAACAAGCACAAGGTAAACCAGTTTCATTTGAATCAGATTTGTACTCTCTTGGTACGGTGCTTTATGAGCTAATAGCTGGAAAACCACCATTTACTGGTGATTCACCGATTGCTACTGCTACAAGACATTTAACTGATAAGCCAGAGAAATTATCAAATTATAGAAAAGACATACCAAAAGCACTAGAAAATGCAATATTAAAACTTCTTGAAAAAAAGCCCTCCGATAGATTTAAATCCGCTGAAGATTTAAGAGCTTTACTGTTGCAGCAAAGAAAACAAATACAAATCAACCAAACTCAAGAAAATCTAGTTGATTTAACTAACCCAAAAATAAAATTTAGATTTACTCTTCCTGCATTAGTAATATCAGTAGCACTTGTATTTGGAACTATTTGGGCATTATCAAATGTTTTTGATGGTCTTCCTGTTGACGGTGGTGCACCAACATTAGTTGAGATACCTGACTTAACTGGAAGTGAACAAGCACAAGCACTCAATGATTTACAGTCACTTGGGTTTATTGTAGGGATTGAAAATGCTGCTGACTCTTCAGTTCCTGCAGGTTTTGTAATTACAACACAGCCACCTGCAAACACTATTACTAATCCTGATACATTAGTTACTATTATTGTTTCGGTAGGTCCTGAAGCATTCCCTATTCCTTACGTTGTAGATCTTGAGGTAGCAAGAGGAGTTTATGTTATTAAGGAAAGTGGCTTTCAGGTGGGACAGCAACTGGAAATAAACGATGATAATATTCCTCGAGGATTTATTATTTCTCAAAATCCAATTGCTGGAACAAAAATGAGTCCTGACTCAACGGTAGATTTAGTTATTTCAGCTGGACCAAGCTTAATTGAAATAAGCGATCTATCAAGAAAGTCTATAGTTGATGCTATCCAAATTCTTGAAACACTTGGCTTTGAGTATGAGTTTATAGAGGAATACTCTGAGGATGTTTCTGTAGGACTTGTGTCACACACAATTCCACGTGCGGGTGAACTAGTAACAATTGATCAAGTAATTCAGGTAATAGTTTCAATTGGGCTTAAAGTTGAGGTACCAAACTTAATTGGATTTACTTATCAAGAGGCATCAAACATATTGCAGGAAATTGGGCTTCTGCCTTCAGCAAGTGGGGATACCGGAGGAAGAGTAAGTGAGCAAAGTCCAAGAGAAGGTGAGTTTATTGATCCTGAAGGATTTGTTGAATTAAGTTTTGGAAGTTAAAACTAAAAATTTTAAGAATGTACTTTTACATTGGTACAAAGATAATAAAAGAGAATATTCATGGAGGAACAATTCTGACCCTTGGAGTATTTACTTACTTGAAGTAATCTCTCAACAAACCCAGCTAGATAGAGCAGATAAGTATTTTAAGGAATTTATAAAAGAATTTCCTACTCCAAATGATATGGCTACTACTTCATTCAAGAAGGTATTGAAGATGTGGTCAGGTTTAGGTTATAACAGCAGGGCCAAAAGAATGTTTGATTCATCGAAAATAATAGCTGAGAAATCTTTTGATGGTTTATATCCTGACTTCCAACAATTACCGGGCGTTGGACCTTACACAGAAAATGCAATACTTTCTTTTGCATACAATGAACAGGTAATAGCTGAAGATATAAATGTAAAACGAATTATTTCTAGATATTTTGGTATTGAAAATACAAAAAAATATATTGACCGTTTTTCATCTTTGCTTTTAATAAATACGAACTCAAAAAATTTAAATCAAGCTTTCATGGATTTTGGAAGTAGTATTTGTAAACCTCGAAGTCCTTTGTGTTCAGATTGTCCACTTGAAAATACCTGTGAAAAATATTTTAATTATGAAACAAGGCCTGTAGAAAAGTTTTCTGGATCTAATAGGGAACTCAGAGGCAACCTGGTTAAATTGCTTCTAAAAAAAGGAAATCTGAAGGTCAAAACGATACAACAGGAACTGGATACCGATCAAGATAGACTGAGTAAAGTATTAGAAAAGATGCAAAATGATGGTTTAGTAAAGTTGAATACAAATAATCTTGTTGAAATAAATCCTGGTTGATATTATGTTGTAAATTATGCCAGTATCAAAAAAAAGAACGAAAAATAACAGACCTACTCAATCAAAAAATATATCAACTCAAATGTCTTCGGGGAAAGGGCCTTCTCCTAGATGGTATGTTGTAACCATGTCTTCATTGATGATTATTGGAGTTTTGTTGATAGTTTTTAATTACCTAACACTTTTGCCTGGTTCAGTGTCAAAATGGTATTTGTGGAGTGGTTTAGCTTTAATTGGTGGTGGTTTCTTAATGACCACTAACTATACCTAATCGTTAAGACTTATTAATCAAGTGGTTGCATCTCTTCCTTGCAGTGCTTAGGGGGTTCATTAGCAACAACGGATTGTCTATTGATAGTAAGTTGTGTACCACACTTGTTACAACTGAATGATTGTGAAATTTCAACAACATCATCTGTATCAAGCTCTGGAGGAATGCTTGCTAATGAAGATATTGAATTTCTTAAAAACCTAAAAACAACAAGACCAATTAAAAGCGCTATTAAATAATCCATATATTTAGATTACCTTCCTGTGGAGATGATGGGACTTGAACCCACGACCCCCTGCTTGCAAAGCAGGTGCTCTTCCAGCTGAGCTACATCCCCTCGCCTTAATATTATGCCCTTGATATGAGAGTAAATGAAAAAAAAATTTAAATATTTCTTTTAATAGACTATTGTTAATTAGACATATGGGCCTATAGCTCAGCCTGGTTAGAGCGCATCCCTGATAAGGATGAGGTCGTTAGTTCAAATCTAACTAGGCCCACAATGAATTTTAAAATTACAAATGAAAAAGTCACTAAAAAGTCACCGAAATAATGGACATTGAATCAAAAATAATCGACAAATTTAACGAAATTAAAAAACTTGGTTTTGTTAAAAACAATAGGCCAGGAAATGACGGTGGCGTAGGAAATACTTTTGAAGATTATTTAGAAGTTGATGAAAATAACCAAACAGAAGCTGATTTTGAAAATTTTGAAGTAAAAAGTAAAAGACAGTTTACAAAATCATATATGAGTTTGTATACAAAGAAACCTACGCATCCAGAAAATGGTGATAGTTATATGCGAGAAACATTTGGTGTGTATGATGAAGAATATCCAGACATCAAAGTTTTGAGAACATCAATTTATGCACATAGGTGGTCTTTAGTTTATAAAAAATTAAATATAAAGCTAAATGTTGATAGGGATGCAAAAAGAATTGTGTTCTGTGTAGCTGATTTGGATTTTAATGTTATAAATGAAGAAATATATTGGTCTTTTGACGATATTTATGCCGGTGCAAAAAAATTGAATGATCTGTTTGTTGTTAATGCTGAAACAAAAACTTTAGACGGTGAAGAGTATTATTTTTATAAAGATGCCCTTGTTTATATAGGATTCAAAGGAATAGACAAGTTTATAGAACTAATAGAAAAAGGGAAAGTTCGATACGACAATAGACTTGGAATATACAGAACAGGCACAAAAAAAGGGAGTCCCCATAATCACGGTGGAGGTTTCAGAATATCACCAAAAGACATCCACGAACTATACAATAATTGCATTGCCTTAAATTAATTGTCCTATAAACAGCGTATAATTTTATAAATGAGTAAATTTACAGATTTAAATAAGATATACAACGAAGATTGTTTAGAAACCTTATCAAGAATTCCTGATGACTATATTGATTTAGTTATAACTTCTCCACCTTACAATATGAATTTAAGAATTCGCAATGGTGAATACACCTCAAGACAAATTGTTAAAGAATTTAGCAGTAAATATGATGGTTTTGACGACAATCTTCCAATTGATGATTTCTATAAACACCATAGTCAAATAATTAAAGAGTTGCTAAGAACAAGTAATTTAATATTTTATGTAATTCAAATAGTTACTGGAAGTAAGAGGGCTTTCTTTAAGATAATTGGAGATTTCAATGAAAACCTAAAGGATATAATCATTTGGGATAAGGGAGTAGCTCAACCAGCTATGCAAAAACAAGTTTTAAATAGGCAAAGTGAAATAATTTTAGTTTTTGAAAAAGACTACCCAATAAGCCGTCAATTTAGGTCCGCTCCTTTTGAAAGAGGGAAATTAAATGATGTATGGAATATATCACGAGGTAAAAAACTAAATAAAGACCACGGAGCAGTTTTTCCTGAAGAATTGGTAGAAAAAATAATTACTAATTTCTCAAACAAAAAAGATGTTGTATACGATCCTTTTCTTGGTACAGGAACGACAGCATTTGTTGCTAAAAAGCTAGGAAGAAACTATCTTGGCTCAGAACTTTTAGAGTCTTATTTTAACTTTGCTCAGGAAAGACTAGATACAGATATATCTGAACAGTTAGATTTACTGGAAAAATAGCCCAGGTGGCGGAATTGGTAGACGCGACGGACTTAAAATCCGTTATTCGAAAGGATGTGGGGGTTCGAGTCCCCCCTTGGGCACAAATTTATGTCTTATTTTAAGAGATTAAATGCCCATACACATCAAAAGTAGTTTTGATACTTGTATGACCTAACATCTTAGAAATCTCAAATGGATGCTTATTGTCTTTAATTGCTAGTGCAACAGCTGTGTGTCGTAGATCGTGGAACCTAAAAGGTTCTCCAATAGAGGCTTTTACAGCAGGTAAGAAATATCTATTTCTAAAGTTATTCGCTTGAATTCTATTACCACGAAGTGAAGTAAAGATTGGACCTTCTGTTTTACTTCCAAAATACTCTTGCAACTCCTCTGGTATAACAACATTTCTCACACTCTTCGCTGTTTTTGGTTTTGTAAGAATTGACTCACCTCTTATAAAAGACAGTGATTTTGATACTGTTACAGAGTCACCATTGATATCAGCAGCATCTAAAGCAAAGAGTTCACCTTTTCTCACTCCAGTAAGTCCAGCAAAGAGAATTAACTCCCTAAAATGTGGATCTATGCTGTCAGCTAACCAGTTAAGATCATCTCTCGTTAAATATCTCTGTTCTTTGTATTCAGGTACAGAAATACTTGAGCGAACAATAGAGGTCTTACAGGGATTTTTATAAATCATATCTTCCTCTATTGCTGTAGCAAAGACTCTTGAAAGCAAGTTCAGTGCTTTTCTCTGTGTCTCTGATGAGTAGTTAAGGTTCTGTAAATGGAACAGGTAGTCAACAACATCAGTTGGTTTCACTGCATCAAGTCGTTTATGTCCAAAGAACGGCAAGATAAGCTTGTTATACATCTGTTCGTGATGAATCTTGGTGATCTCTCTATTAGATTGTTTTGAATATCCTATGACCTCTAACCATTCCTGGATTGGTGTCTGTCCTGCAAATGGGCTTATGTATTTATTGGTTAAGAGTTCAGCTTCAATTATCTTCTTGAACTTGGTTGCATCTGTTCTTGTAGCAAAAGTTTTCTGTCGTTTTTTACCATTTGGTTCATACCAGTACACAGATGGTTTTTTAGTAGTTGGGTGTAGTCGTATTGCTGCCATAGGAATATATTAAAAAAAGGCTATGACACAATATTTGACATTCTCTGACATCACTTTGACATTCTTTGACGGTCAAGACCTAGAGAAGAGTAGAGTAGAGAAGAGAAGAGAAGAGAAGAGAAGAGTAGATATAGTGCTTCGCACAGTAAAACTGCCAATGTCAAAGCGCACTTAGTATTACGGAATTTTGTGCGAACCGCTTAAATATATACATATATAACACTTATTGATTTTTGAGGTACCTCTACCCCTTTTATAGCGTCCCAAAACTCCCAAAACTATGGTCAGATCAAAATGCAAAGGTCTAGCGCGTCCAGAAAGTCCAAAAAGCCTGGTTGTGAGTTGGTTCTAGGTTTTGTTTATTCTTCTTCGTAGTTATACATTTCTTTATTAGCCATAGTTCTTTCTTCTACAAGAAACTCGTTTTTATCGAATCGACTACCTTTGTACAAAGTAGAGGTTCTTGTGGCTACTGCTTTAAAGGCGTCTCTTGAGTCTCTTTTTGAATAGTGAAGAGTTTTGGCACTTTCAAATCCCATATCCCTACTTTGTTTAAACGCATCATGATCTGCACCAAGATAAAGTATTAACCATCCTTCTTTAGTCTTTTCTTCAATAAGTTGTTTTATGGCATCACTTGTATATTCTCTTGAAGCGTTCTCATACCCATCAGTGACAATTACAAGCACTTTCTTCTCGTTCTCTTTGTGAGTGAATGTACTCAAGTCATGTACTGCTGTACCAATTGCATCATAGAGAGGAGTTCCACCTCTTGGCATAAGAATGTCTTCTTCTAATGTTGTTAATTCTCTAATAGGAATTCGAGAAATAGGAATATCGAATGATCTATTATCAAATGTACTTAGTGTAAATATCCCTTCTACAGCTTCTTTTTGAATTTCATTGATGTACTCATTGATTGAGACAACAGTCTCTTCTTTGCATGAGCTCATAGAGCCAGATCGATCAAGCACTAATCGAATATTTAGCTGTTCTTTTACTTGGATATCGTTACTTTCAGTCATTTATCTCCTTTTTATTTTCCCTTGCAGGGCTACCTTAGACCTTTACTGTGACAGAAAAGGTTACAAAAATTGTAAAAACCAATGTTTACAGGCTTTTTCAACTATTTTTCATCCATTGAATGATAGCTTTTGCCAACTTCTCGCCACCAATGTGTGATGGCTCAATTGGATTTGCGTAATCTTCTTTGTTCGTAAATATATTTCTGAGTTCTAGAACATCGACTTCAAATTTACTTGCTAGGTAATATACAGTATCGTTGTGCATTTTTAACATTGCCTGGCCAGCTTTATCATATTCAGCTAACAAGACATCTGACTCTAAATCGCCTTCATACACTGTACATAGCAATACTTTTGCATCATATTGTGAAAGGTGTTCAAGTATTTTTGTATAGTTCTCTTGAATTTCACCAATAAGCTCAGATGACTTCTCTAGGGCAAACTTCATACCGCTTGTCTCATCCTGAAGTAAATGTAAATTTTGTAGCAAATCATTTCCACCAATAGAGAGAACGATATGTGATACAGGTTCTTTTAAGTTGTCTAGTTGGTTCTCCAACGCATCTTCTGTTGTGTCTCCATCAACTGCAATCATAGTGAAATTCGATGAAGAGTTATATTGTAAGTGTTCTGTTACTGATAGCTCACCTTCGCCTACATAGACTTTATTATCTATGATGCTATCTCCTAGTAATGAAACATAGTGTTTTTTGATAGACCCCAGTCTCTTAGTTCTTTTCAACTGTTTTTCCTCTCTTTTTTTTCTTTCTATATTTGACTCATATAAGCCAGTTTCCTCGAAGTTTTTTATCATCTGTCGATCGGCCTTTATAGCTAATCCTTGTGCATGTACTGACATATATTTACTCCTTTCACTAACCCAAGAGCAAATAAAAAACGAACTGTATCAGTTCGTTTCAACGAGGAACCTAATTGTCAATTAAGACCACATTCTCTGCCACCTTACTTCCTCAAGCAGGTTGGCGGAATAATTTCTTATTCACTCCTGATGTAAAATCAATTATAAATATGCTTCGTTTATAAGTTTTTAGTTGTTTTCTTGACACTCTTGATAAGTGGTTAAAATAGTCACCAAAAAGTCACCAGAGAAGCAAATTTTCGCTATAAAACTTCTTTTACTAGCCTAATTTTATAGGGCCTATAGCTCAGCCTGGTTAGAGCGCATCCCTGATAAGGATGAGGTCGTTAGTTCAAATCTAACTAGGCCCACAAGTAACTATTTACTTTTTCAATGATTGCCTTTTACTTCATCAACGAAAAAGTGAAAACCCCTTCCTTTTTAAATAAAATATAAATATGAAAAAAATATCTTTATTTTTTGTTTTAATCCTACTTTTTACTTCTTGCAATTATGGCTCACAATTAACTGAAGCAGGAGGTGAAAATAATGAACCTCCACTTTTAATGAATCTTCTAATCGAAAACTGGGGGCCTTATGATTCATCTACAGGAGTGTCTGGTGATTTTGAATTTAGATCTGATATAGAAGCAATATTTTTTAACGAATATGGGAGACTATATGCAGTAGGTACACCTGATGAGTCTGCAAATCCAACATTTGAATATAAAGTACCTAGGGATACCTTTGTTTATATCCCAATTGATGGTGTTGTTAGTCGCATAAATTGGCAACCCACATCAGGATACAAACAGGATGATTGGGAAATTTTTATAAAACCATCTATGCAAAGTGATTGGATGATCATAATTGACCATGTTGTAAGTATCAATTGTGATAGATCTAGTACCAAAATTTGCGACCTACCTTTAACAATTAATGGGGTGGAGGTAACAACTGGTATGGAAGTTAAAGCAGGAGATCTCTTTGGTTATGTCGGTAATAGCGAAGATAACTCAGGTGGAAATGTATTTGGAAGAACAGAAATAACTATTGGTAAATATATCAAAGATAGAAATCAAGTAGTAGGTACGATTAGCTATTGTCCTATGAGCTATTTAGATCCATCAGTAAAGCAAAACCTAGAATCATCAATTAATAACATAATGGCTTCTTACGAAGCATGGCTTGGAGATTCTAATTTTTATGATGAATCAAATATGGTTGCTCCCGGATGTGTATATAGTCAAATTATTGAAAGTAACGGAGAAACAACTCCAAAAAAATAGAATTTACACTTCTTCTCTGTAAATTAATCTTGTTCCCTTTTTGTTAAACAAGTAGGAAAATATCCATTCAATAACTACTAGTAATTTAGATCGATAGCCAATTAAATAGACGATATGAATTACACTCCAAACAATCCAGGCTATAAAGCCTGATACTTCAATGTTTCCAATCTTTCCAACAGCTTTATATTTGCCAACAGTTGCCATCATGCCTTTGTCAGAGAATTTAAATGGCTTTCTATCAATTTTTAAAATTTTGTTTTTTACAATTTTAGCGACATACTTTCCCTGCTGAATAGCTACGGGCGCAATGCCTGGCAAAGAATTATTTTTTAAATCTTTATAATTTGCTGCATCACCTAATACAAAAACATCAGGGTCTTCTTTTAATGAACAATCTGGATCAACAATTGCTCTTCCATAATTGTCGGTAATTGTGTTTAACTTACTAATCAGTGGAGAGGCTTCATTTCCTGCAGCCCATATAATATTTCTAGATTTTATAACTTGTTTATTAGTTTGAACGATATGATTATTGACATTTTCTACTTTCTCGTCTTTAAGTACTTGGACACCGAAGTCGGATAAATATTTTTCTGTTTTATCTGATAATTTATTGCTGAACATTGGAAGTAACTTACTGTTTGCTTCAATTAAATAAACATTAGGATCATCAGAATTAAAATTTTCGAATTCTTTATTTAAATTTTTATATGCTATTTCAGCAATAGACCCAGCCATCTCAACTCCTGTTGGACCACCTCCAATAACAACAAAATTTAAATACTCTTGTTTGATTTCATTATCTAATTCATTTTCAGCTTTTTCGAAAGCCTTTAAAAGATTTTCTCTAATTACTAGCGCGTCATTTATGCCTTTGAGCCCTTGAGAATAATTAGACCAACTATCATTCCCAAAGTATGAATGAAGTGAGCCGGTTGCTATGACCAACTGATCATAACTTAAATTAATACCTGAATCTAATTCCAAATTCTTCTTATCTCTATCAACAGAGGTAACCTCACCTAAGACTACTTTTACATTTTTGGATTTTTTAAACATTCTTCTAATTGGAAAAGCAATATTTGCAGGTGATAAAACAGCTGTTGCAACTTGGTATAAAAGAGGTTGAAATAGATGATGATTTTGCTTATCTATTAAAGTAAATTCAATCTCTTTATTTGAACTTGCATTTCTAATGAAATTTAAACCACCAAATCCCGCTCCAACAACTATAACTTTTTTCATAGTAATAAAATTATATCTTGAAGACAGAAAAAGATTTATCAGATTTAAAAACAGAATTTAAATATTAAGTTTTATTCTTTCTTATCCATGAATAAGTTATAAATAGTGCCAATATAAAAAGTATTGAATTTGAATAAGACCAATTAGACAAATTGAATTCAGAGTTTCTTAACAAAACATAGTCAATCAATCTGAAAATTAAACTGACAATTGTTCCTGAGAAAAAGAAAACTATAAAAATATTTATATACCTATTTTTCATCTAAATGTTTCTCCAGATCACTTAGGTTGTTTACTATATTGTTACCATTATCCATTAGTCCCCAGATGAAAATATTCAAAAATTTTACATTATTTGCATCAATACCAATTAATCTTTTGTTGTTCGCAAATGCGTAACCAATTTCAGCTGCAGTGCCAGAGTCTACATCTCTTCCTGTTAATAATGCGACTATTATGTCTGCTTGCTTTAACGCATTAATATCTGTTGTAAAAATTTTTTTCTTTTCATCTTCCGTATATTGATCTGAAACAACACCTGCATCTCGATGAGGCAAAAAAGTTTTGTAGCCCCTAGTTTCAAATATTTCCGCGATACTTTCTAGATAATTTCTCTCATGATCATCAAATAATGGTCCTGCAATATATACATAATTCATCTGTATTAGAATTTTAAACTATTTAAATACTTTTTTATATCTGTTAGTTTTTTATAACTCAGAATACTTTCACTCATAGAGTTAATGCTATCTAAAATAGTAGATTCCCAAACTTCACTCAATGGATATACTTCAACCAAAACAAGGAACAAGCTTGTGTTGGTGTCTAGTGGTGTAGATATTTGTGTTTCAAGTCGAAAGAATAAATTTTCAAAACTTACAACTTCAGGTCTCGCTACTTCTGGATGATTACTCAATTCTTTAATTGTCGTTACATTCCATACCCACCTTTGGATTGTATTTTTGCACATATATTTCGTTAATTTATCACTTGATTTCATAAGTAGCTCATTGTCCGCAACAGGCTTATGTAAAAACGAAAAATCTCTCCCTAAGGCTTTCGAAGGTATCCAGCCGCTTGGAAATACAAAACTTATTCCTTCTAGCTTCCCTTTATGCATTACGGCAATATCTTCTTCTATCTGAAAAGACAGATCTTTTAAAGAGTTGTTTTTATTAATTTTTAGTTTTTCTTCAACTTTTTCTAGTAGGTTTAATCGTTGAAATAATTCTGTCTCACCATATAGATCGCTTCCGTGTAAATCAACTTGGTTTATTTTTTGTTCAAGATAGCTACTCCTTGGTGTTTCACTAATCAGACTTCCTGAGTATTTTTGCATTGAAGGATTGTTGTTAAATGGTGTTTTGATGAAGTCCAAATGCATTATCAATTATTCTATATAATTAATAATTAGAATGAGTAAAACTGGACTGATATTATTTCACGGTTTTTTTGAACACAAAGAAAGACATAGACTCAACAAAGAATGGTTCGAAAAACTTGGTATCGAGTCACACCTTATTGATTTACCAGGTCATGGAGAAAATGCTTTAATCAAAGGAGACATTAGTTCTTGGGAAGAGGTTGATAGTGTATTACAAACCTCTTTTAAGAAAATTGAGCATTGTGAAACAAAAATTTTGTTTGGTCACTCTTTTGGTGGGCAAGTTGCATTATATTCCATACTGAGTGGGCTACTTGACCCCGACTACTTAATTCTTTCAGCACCTACATTAGATGACAATTATCCAAACATAGTAAAAAAACTATCAATCATAATTTCCAAAATAGCTCCAAAATTTAGGTTTCCATCATCTGTCAGTAAAAAAAATCTCTCAACAGATAAAGAAGTTGTTGAAGATTATTTTCAGGATCCTCTTGTTTTTCGCTCAGTTACTGCAAGATATGGTAAAGAATTGATTGATAACCAGACATTTGTAAATAATAATATTGAAAACTTGAGTACACCGACAATTTTATTTCACGGAGAAAATGACACTATCGTTCCAATTAAGGCGTCGAATGGTATTAAACAATTGGAGAATGTGGAGTTTATAACTGTAGAAAATTCAAAGCATGAGATTCTAAATCAGGATACTAGGCCATTTGTGTTGAGTGAACTACACAGATGGTTGAGGGAAAAACAGATAATTTAATCTTATTGCAAATAATTTGCAATAATTTATTCCTTTTCTAAACTTACCTTATGCATGTACCTGACGGATTCATTAATGCTTCTGTGTCAGCAGCAACGGGAGTTATTAGCTTTGGAACTTTGTGGGCATACATAAGATCTGCAAGTTCCTTGATAGCTGATAAGTTTATTGCTCTAACTGGGATGATGACTGCTTTAATTTTTGTTTTACAAATGATAAATTTTCCTGTTGCCGCAGGAACTAGTGGCCATCTGTTAGGAGGAGCTTTAGCTGTCATAGTTCTTGGGCCTAGGCTTGGTTTAATCTGTCTTTCAGTGGTTGTAATAATTCAGTCTCTTCTATTCGCAGATGGTGGACTAAGTGCGTTGGGAATAAATGTGATGAATATGGCAATTGTAACCTCTGTTACCGCCTGGGTCGTCGTGAAGTATTGGATAAAGTTTATTGGCAAAACCTCTTCATCATTAATAATTGTCAGCGTTTTGTCTGGAATTGTTAGTGTTGTTTTTTCATCAATTGCGTTTATGGTTCAGTACATATTAGGTGGAACTATATCTATACCGGTTGGGACAGTTTTAATAGCAATGATATCGGTTCACTTTTTAATTGGACTTGGAGAGGGAGTAATCACAGCTCTAATTGTTGGATTGCTAATAAGGGTTCGACCAGATCTTATATACGCTTACGATAGAGAAGATAAAAATACGAGAGCTGTTTCTTTTTATGGATTGTTCATCATGTTAATTTTACTACTGAGTCTAATTACACCATTTGCCTCCTCTTCCCCAGATGGCCTAGAATCTGTTGCTGAAGAATTTGGTTTTCAGGAAACAGATGGCATAGTGCTTTTACTTGAAGATTACGGAATAAGCACTATCAATAATAATTTTGTATCGACATTTCTGAGTGCTTTGCTTGGGATTGCATCGATAGCAATTATTACAGCTATGTTTATGAAGAGACGTGAGAGTGGGAAAAATTCCACATAATTTTTTTGATTTCTATTATTTAGAGGTATATATTGAAAGTACTTTTTGTGAAGAAAATCTTTATAGATAATCATTACAAGAAGTAATAAGAGATAACCCTTGAGGCAGGAAATCTGGAAACAGATTGCGGAGTTTTCAAGGGTTTTCTCGTTTTATGTCTTTTCTTGAGTTTCCTATTGTTTAAAATTCATTTACTAAAAATTTAACACTCTAGTAGATAATAAAATTAGTAATTAAAACAAACGCTCCCTGATTTGTTGGTATACAAAAATCCCCAGGAACCTAATATCCTAGGGTGTTCAATTGATGAAAAATGGCTAGTATTTTTATACAATGGTTAACCAAATAAAATTTCAAACTTTAAACAACAAATGCATTAAATGCATGAAATGTTCTCTCTCTTCAACACGAAAAAATGTAGTATTTGGTCGAGGAAACCCAAACTCTAAGCTGTTTGTAGTAGGTGAAGGACCTGGTCAACAAGAAGATGAGCAAGGCGTTGCTTTTGTTGGAAGGGCTGGGAAAATGTTGGACTCAGCATTTTTATCGGTTGGCATTGATACAAATAAAGATTGTTACATTTCAAATATTGTTAAATGCAGGCCTCCAGGAAATAGAAAGCCACACAAAAATGAAGTATCCGAGTGTATTCCTTGGTTAGAAAAACAAATTGGACTTATTAAACCAAAAGTTATCGTACTGGCAGGTTCAACTGCTGTAGAATCTTATCTTCAAGTGGCTGAACCAATATCAAAAATTAGAGGGAAATGGATAATAAAAGATGATATTAAATACATGCCTATTTTTCATCCATCTTACTTACTTCGAAATCCGTCAAAAGAAAAAGGTAAACCTAAATGGCTAACATGGCAAGATCTAAAAAAAGTAAAGGAAGAACTTAATTTAACTTGAAAATTCTTCCTTAGTATTAAGCAGCAGTGAAATAAAAATAAAAACTCCCGAAATAAAAATATTTGTATTAAAAGATTCTCCTAAAAATACTACACCTGCAGTCACTCCAACAATAGGTACTAGATAGTCAACAGAAGCAACTTGCAGTGCACTAACTCTCCTTATTAACCAGGTAAAAGCTGTAAATGCACTTAAGTTTGCAATAACTAAAGCGGCTATCCTCAAAGCTTGAGATAGGTTTAATGTTTCCGCCTCAATATCAAAGAATATATATGCAATTAATGATGCAACAATCATCAATGGATATTGGTAGCTCAACCAGGTAGCAACCTTGTATTTGGGTGCGTACTTTCTATTTAACACTGTTGCCAATGAAATACACTGAACTCCAAAAAACGCCAACGTTCCTCCAAGGAGTATGCTTCCTTCATCTAAAAGCCCAGTTTCCTGTCTTAAAAATAAATATGCAATACCTGCAAAACCTACAAGTATTGCTAAGTATCTAGTTTTTGAAATCTCTTCATCCTTTAAAAGCAGCTTTATCCAAATTACAGTAAATACTGGTGCGGAACTTATGAGAAGGGTCACAAGACCCGAAGAAATATATTGAAGTGCAAATATAAAAAACCAACTAATTGAAAACACAGAAAAGAACCCCGTTATGGTTGCTTCTTTAAAAATTGTTGATTGAAATCGTTCTCTAATAAAAATGGCATAGTATAAAAATAACAAAGACCCAATCAAACAAACTCTTACCGTAACAAGATAAATTTCGTTAATACCTTCTATGAGAAGACTTCTAGATAACACATTGCCCATTCCCCACATAAATGCAGCAATAAAAATAGCAACAATGGTTTGGAGTAATGTTGGCTGCTGTAATGGTGTGTTCGTAGATGATTTCACTCTTGAAATACTAATGCTCTCAAAAAGATAACTCTTGTTGACAATTTTCGCTATTATTAAATTAGCGGGAGCAAAAGCTGAGAGGGTTGTAAAAACCGACCGTATGAACCTGTTGGGTAATTCCAGCGAAGGGAAATCATAACTTTTATCCCCATTACAAACTATTGAAGGTGGTTATTTATGAATACAAATATAGCTTATGTTGTAATTGCAACATTGCTTGTAATGGTATTTCTTATTACTAGAAATATTAAGACAGTTGATAGCGAATACTTTGTACTTGATAAGACAGAAAAAACTTTTGGGTTGACTTTGAGTTTCTACGCAAGTGGCATGGGTTTATGGATATTGACTTCACCAGCTGAAGTTGCATGGTATGGACTTGGATATGATATTTATGGGTACGCAATCTCAGCTGCAACTCCTTTTATTTTGATATACATATTTGGCCCAAAAATTTCTAAACTACTTCCTAATGGTGTTACTTTGGCTCAGTTTGTTGAAAAAAAATACGGATCTGTAGCACAAAAAATTGTTTCTTTAGTAGCTGTTATTTACATGAGTGCATTCTTGATAGCAGAGTTCGCATCAATAAGTTATTTATTTGAGGCAATCTCAGATGTTTCAGGTATTGTTATTGCAGCGTTAGTTGCAGCTACTACTTTTTTGTATCTCAATAAGTCAGGATTTAAAGCTTCTTATCTAACAGATAAAATTCAAGGAATTGGAATAATACTTCTTTTAACCTTTTTATTTGGTATTTGGTTTAGTCAAAATAACATCAGCGAAATTGCAGATTTTGCAATACTTGGTGGATTAAATACTTTTGAAACATACAGCTTGAAATCAGCACTTGCAGTAATAATTGCAGTTACAGCAGCTGAAATATTTTCTACTGGCTATTGGCAAAGAACCTTCTCAGCTATGAATGAAACGACAATCAAAAAAGCTAGTATCTACTCAGGATTTGGGGTTTTTATAACAATTCTTCTATTAGGCATTGCGGGTGCCGTTGGTGCTGGGAAAGGTTTGGAGATTCCCACTTTAAGCTTTATAAATCAATTGAGTTTAAATTCTATGACTGTCTTTGTTTTAATCTCCTTAGCAACTCTCTTGGTAACATCGAGCGTTGATACACTGGAAAATGCCATCTCATCTACTATATCTATAGACTTAATTAAAAAAGGAAGTAGAGAAGCTAATAATATAACTTTATTAGTTATTATCTTGGCTCTTTTTGCTTCAACAAGAGTAACTAATATTTTTACTGTATTTTTAGTTGCTGATCTTCTTGCAACAAGTCTTGTTTTTCCTGCTTTTTACAGAATTAAAAAAACGAGTAAAGATATTCTGCTTGTTCTGCCTTTTGTTGGTTCTCTTATTTCAGTGTTTGTGTATAGATATTTGTTTATTAATTTAGAAGAAAATCCTGGTGGTTTATTTGTTCCAACAGATCTTTACGGATTAGCTGATCTTAATACTTTTGCTATTGCTTTAGTATCATCAGTCATAATTACATTTGTTGCAGACAAATTTACCAAATAGAATTAATAGATGAAATCAGAAAATTTAAATTTGTTCAACACTTTATCAAATCTTGTAGCTAAAGATTCAAACTTAATCGTGCAAAGTACTCGTATGGAATTTGAATCTAATACATATGTAAGTGAACTTTGGAGAATGAGCAAAGGAAACTGGAGAAAATTTAAGTCAGGCAATAATAACTTTAGTAATCCAAAATTCGCAAAGAGAAGCAATGACATTTTTTATGTAAAAACAAATAGGTCTGTTGAGGATAAGAGTAAGTCTAAAAAAGCATCTTCAACGATTGAAATGCAGTCAGGAAGATCTGTAAGCTCAGTTTTTGAAATTGAAGGAAGTATCAACAACTATCTACTGAGTAATAATGGAAAGTTTTTGTATGTGATTACTAGTGAGTGGAATGAAGAATTTAAGAATATTGAATCAAAAGATTCAGAGCCTATGTACTACGAGAATCTACCTTTTAGATTTGATACAAGAGGAATCATATATAACAAAAGAGGTAATGTCTACAAAGTTAGCCTTGAAACTGGTAAATCTGAGAAGGTTGTAGACGGTGATAAACATAATATTATTTCAATCGATTCTTTAGTGGAAAATAATGGTGTTCTTACTTTCTCTTATGACAAGCATAATTCAAAAGGAACAATGCTTGAGGAGAGAATTGGAACTTTAAAAAATAAAAAAATTGTAGATATATTTACAAAAGGCATGATGGGAAATTTGTTTTACTATGGAGACGAACTTCATGCTGTTGGCTTAAGGAATAGATTTGAATGGCCTACCAATACTACAATTTTAAAATTCTCTCAATCAGGCAAAGTTTCCTTTAAATATAGATTGTTTGACAGAAATATAGTTAAAGCGAAAGTGTACGAATCTATTCTTTATTTTCTATATGAAGACTCTGGAAAAACACTTCTTCGGAATGGTACTGAAAAAATTGACTTAATTGATGAGAACATCACTATCAAAGACTTTGCGTTTAGCGATGGAAACACATATGTAATAGCAAATTCATTCTCAAGTCCCGACGAGGTGTATGAACTAAAAGATGGTGAGCTAAATAAAATATCAAAAGCCAATAATTTTTTTGTTAAAAACATTAAAACAAGAGATTGCGTATATGAAAGAATTGATACAGGTAAATCAAAAATTGATACTTGGGGAATATTCGTCGGAAAAGATAAACCAACAATCTTAAACATTCATGGTGGGCCTGCAAGTCAATATGGATTTACGTTTTTTGATGAGTTTCAAACTTATGCCTCTGCGGGCTTCAATGTAATTGCTTGTAATCCTAGAGGTTCTACAGGAAGAGGCCATGAATTCTTAAGAGATGTTTGTGGTAACAAGTGGGGTGTAAATGATATGCATGATGTTCTTACTTCGTTTAAAAAAATGAAAAAAGTGATGGGAATAATCAATAAAAAAGATGGCATAATGGGCGGATCGTATGGTGGATTTATGACATCTTGGATAATTAGTCATAATCCAAATACTTTTAAATCTGCAATTGTTGAACGGGCTTTACTTAATTGGGAAACTATGGTTGGAACATCTGACATTGGAATAGGTTTCCCAGAAATGTATTTGCTCGATGACATGTCAAAAAATATAAATCTATATAGAAAAAAGAGTCCTATGACATATGCATCAAATATAAAAACACCAACTTTAATAATTCACTCTCAAGAAGACTACAGATGTCCAATAGAGCAAGCAGAGCAACTGTTTTCAAACTTGAAAAAAAGAGGTGTAAAAACAGCTATGTTAAGGTTTCCTGGTGAAAGCCATGAGCTATCTAGGTCTGGAACGCCTGTTCATAGAAAACAAAGGTTCGACCACGTAATAAGTTGGCATAAAAAACATTTAGTTTAAATAGTTCATTTAATTAAATAAACTAGTTCATAATGAGTAAAACATCAGTAGTTATAGATAGACACACAGTCAGTTACTGGAAGTATCAATTAATAGACAAACTGTATAAAGAAAATAATCTAAACAAAATATATTTAACAAATCATAAAAATTTCTATCCTACTTTTACATTTGTCCGGTTTTTATGTAAAAACTTATTCAAAATAAATATTTCTGAAATGTTTGAAGAGATTGATAGAGTTTCAATAATAGAAAATTCTCAATACTCGGGTAGTTTGATTTGGTTGTCTGAAACACCCATAGGTTTTACATACAGCGATAATATTTTTTACTTTAGTAATGAAAATAGTGATCAGAGGTTTGAAAAATCGTATTATGAAAGAGATTTCGATAAGTTTAAATTTATTACATACTTAACTCAGAGAAATAAGAGTATAAACAAAATCATTAATGTTTCGTGGACTGAAGAGGCAAAGTTTAATGAAAGTAAATCTATTTCAAAACACCTAGAGTCTTTAAAGTTTTTAATTACAAATAGAAATACTCCAACGAGTACCAATTATAAAAAATTGATGGATAGCTCACTTTCAGTTTCAAGCTCTAGGCTATCTTCTTTAATTAAAAAACTTTATTCTTTAATTTTCAATTACCCTTCTTGGAGTATCTACACATATCCAAAAATTTTAGATATTTTTGGAGAGAACTATATAGATGAATCTATGGTGAAAAAGGTTTTCAATGATCGTACATGGAGCTTCAAAGCAGATCCTTTTTATTCTGAGAATGAAAACTCATTATATTTTGAAAAATTTAACTATTTTCTGGGGACTGGAAAATTAGCAAAATATAGCTTTGAAGATAAAAGTATAAAGGATGTAAAAACTTCAAATAATATTCATTACTCTTATCCCTGTATGTTTGAATATGAAGGAGAAACATATTTAATACCAGAGGGTGCGCAAAGTAATAAAATTGAAATTTATAAAATTCATAAAGGTTCTCTTGTGATAGCAAACACTGTAGTAAATGATTTTGCTGGTGTTGATCCAACTATTGTAGAGCATAATAATGCTTGGTACGTTTTTGCAACTGATGGGCGAATGGGAGGACATTCTTACCTAAATATATTTTATGCTAAAAATCCACTTGATAAATGGACTCCGCACAATCTAAATCCTGTAAAAATTAACTTAAGTAACTCCCGTGGTGGTGGGTCAATATTTAGAGAAGGAGATTCTCTAATTAGGCCTGCTCAAAACTGTTTCCCTGATTACGGAACCTCATTAGTGTTTAACAAAATAGAGGTGCTTAGTCCTGATGAATTTAAAGAATCTTTAGTTGGCGAATTAAAGCCATCTAAGAATTCGATGTTCAAGGGAATCCATACATTTTCTAAAAATAAAGAGTCTCTTATTGTTGATCTTAAAACCGACGAATATTTTCCTTTTGCGAGATTTGTTACTTTATTAAGAGCCAGAGTTAAGTCAGATGATGCGGGTCTGATAATAGAGAATTCATTATTTAAAAGAATTGCTGTAATACTACTATTTTTAGTTTTTGTAATTTTAATTTATTTATTTGGCTGGAGAGCTTTATCTTTGTTCGTCTAGTGTTCTCTAGATCTACTAGATTTAGTCATAACTTTATCTAAGCCACCATTTGTAAAAATAAAAGACTCTACATTGTCAACTAAATGTTTACCGTTTTGCGATTTTTGTGAAATTACCTGCACAGACATACCTTCGAATGGAGATATTAAAGTTATTGAATGCTGTTTAAAACGCTTAGAAGATTGATCTCTTCTTATAACATCATTTACCATGTGGCCTGACTCCCAAGACCAATCTTCCTCAACAACTACAAATTTACACACATGCTTAGTTTGAGTTTTGTCAATCCTTGCTCCAGGGCAGATAAGCATCGATCCCTCAACCCATGGATTTAGTCCTAAACTATCATTTTTTGGAAAAGCTATGTCAAAAGAGCTATCGACAATTGCTTCTATGTCACCTTTTTTAAAATTTCTTTCTTTTATGATTTCTGAAATAGTATTTTGAATCCTGAACAAGGACTCTTCATCTAAGTTTTCTAGATTTTCTCGATCCACAATATTTATCTAAACAATTAAATAAGACAAATTACTCTTCTTCTATCGCTAGTTTTTGACCAGCCGTTTCTTGCCCTCTTAAATCTCTTATATCTATTCGGATAAGTCCAACTACAAATATCGTTAGTGTTACAACAGGAAATAACAATATGACAGTGAAAGGGCTCGACGTTAGAGTTTCTAGCATAATTAATCATAACAAATATTGGTAGTATAATTAAATCTTGTGAAAGGGATAGTGTGACAAAATTAGGATTGTACGCAAGTATGGTATCGGTTATAGCTTCTGTACTTATTTATATTGTTTTAGATGACTCACAATTAGCAATATATGTAGGTCTATGGGCTCCAACTTTAATTTTATATAGCCAAGCTTACGAACAAGCAAACAAGTAAGCTTTAATTTATCTAAAAAACACTTGGTTGCTAGTATTTAACTGTGAATAAAGTAGAAAAGAAATCATTCTTTGGATTCTTACTCGTTGCGTTTGTTTTACACGTGTACCTTGTAATAACTACTTTTGTCGGTGGCTAAAAAACTTCTCTTTTTTCTTTTAGTAATTTCATGTGGACCAACAGATGGTGTGATTTCAGAAGATTCCTCTAAAGATACTGTTGTTGTAAATGAAGTCTCAGAGACAAAATCTCTAACGTCTGAAGAAATATTAATTGAAATATTTAATGCGTATAAAAATTTTTCAGAAAATCCAGCTTTAACAATTGATACTATATGGAATTATGCACATGAAGACAACCGTGAAGCAACCGGTCCCAAAGAAAGGTTTTCAATGATGTTGACTTCTGAACCGTACGATTCGATTGTTGATTTAAAAGATTACTCTTACGATGTGATTTTTGAGAGTGATGAAAATATTCATTACGAAGTAAAAGTATTGGCTAAAAACAATAATTATTTTGTGATTACATGGGTGTTTGAAAAAACTTTATGTGAAGAAAAGCCATGTTGGAGAACTATTGGAGTTAGCCAACCAAGATTTTTTGATTCTGGTATTTAGTCGTCTAAATCTTCTAGTGGATTTTCAGGTTGGCAAATTTCAAAAGCATTTTGCACAGCTTCAGAAGTAAAATCAATATCTGCATCTCTAAAGGCAAAGAAACCAAACTCTCCAGGTTTTGGATCAGGAAAGTCAATACCTTGCTCCCTCATACATTGAGAAAATTCTAAAGATGCATCAACCAAAGCGGCTTCAACCTCTGGGTCTAAGTCAAATTGTTCTGGAAGTGCATTTCTTAATATATCTTCACAATTTTCAAATGCGTTCTCAAACTCTTCTTCATTTTCAATTTCTAAATTATCAAACTGAGGGTTCCCATCAATATCAAATGTTGGATCTGGAAAATTAACACCCTCCTCTCTCATACATTGCGCAAAATCTAATAAACCTTCCTCAAAAGTTATTTCTTCATCTACAGTTGTTGTTTCTGTTGTAGATTCTATAGTTACAACACCTTGTGACTCTTCACCACCAATGGTGCATGCAGAAAAAATTGATAACAAAAGGAGTATTCTTACTTTCTCACTGCCTCTGCTGGTTGAATTTTGGAAGCTTTTATTGCTGGATACACCCCAGATATTGCTCCAATTAATAATGCTAGAAGCACTGCGCCGAATATTTGCCATACTGGTATTGAGAATACAATATTTGTGTAATTAGTGTAACCCAGAGTAATGCCTGTTCCCAAAAGAACCCCTACAAGACCTCCAATACCAGACAAGACTATGCTCTCTAATAAAAATTGATATCTAATCTCTCTTCTTGTTGCACCAATTGAACGTCTTACTCCAATTTCCATTCTTCTTTCTAGAACAGACATGACCATAACATTGGCTATGGCAACCCCTCCAACAAGTAAAGCTACAGACCCTAATCCTAACAATAAATTAGTAAACGCTTCTTCAGCTGCTTGTTGTGCTTCTAGTGCATCTGACGGACGCGTAACTTCAACTTGGTCAGGGTTTTCAGGGTTCATCGATGGAGCAAGTACTTCAACCACATCCTCAATGAAAGTTGGGTTAGCTCTAAGGTATATAGTTGTAGGTTCTTCGTTAATGTCGAAAAGGGTTTTTGCGACACCATATCCAATAAACACAGACCTGTCTAGGTCAGGATGAATTTTTAACTCTTCTAATATACCAACTACACCAAACCACTCGTTTTCAATTAGTATTTTTGTTGGCTTAGTTAAGTTATTAATTCCTAATCTTTGAGCTGTTACACTTCCTAAAACTGTTACTGGGATATCAGATAATCCATCTTGTATAAATCTTCCATCGGCTAAATCTCCACCAATAACATCTAGAAGTTCGGCACTAGTAATTATTGTAGAGATGCCGCCACCTTCAAATTCAGAAATAAAATTGCTTCTCCTGACTAATAGGTCTGTCTGTGTAGTTGAAGTAACTTCTTGAACGGGGCCGATTCTTTCAACCATTCCTAAAACACCTTTAGGAAGTTCTTCTTGGGTCCCAAAAAATCCAGCTTGTGGTGATGCTTTGACTAGATTTGTACCTAGAGATTCTAAAGTTGAAAGAAGATCTGCTCTTCCAGATGCTGAAATTCCAGACACGGCAACTATTGCTGCAATACCGATACCTATTCCTATAGAGGTGAGTGTTGCTCTTCCTTTTCTTGCACGAACGCCATACAGAGCTACAAAGAACAAATCTTTAGTTTTTAATCTTTTTCTTTTCATTTACTTACGATTTTTCCATCAACTAATTCAATAACTTTTTTAAACATATTTGCATGTTCCTGGTTGTGGGTAATCATTATGACCGTTTTTCCTTGATTATTAAGGTCTTTTAAAATATTTAAAATATTTATACCAGATTCTTTATCAAGATTTCCAGTTGGTTCGTCTGCTAACACAAATGCTGGATCTTGAACAAGTGCTCTTGCTATTGCGACTCTTTGCTGCTGTCCACCAGATAATTCTTTTGGAAGGTGAGTTAATCTGTCAGCTAAACCTACTTGATCTAAAACTTCTTTTGCTTTTTCTAGTCTTTCAGTTCTAGAAATACCTTGATAAAGGAGGCCTTCAGCTACATTTTCTTGTGCAGTCAGTCCAGGTAAAAGAAAGAAGCTTTGAAAAATAAATCCTATTTTTTCTCCCCTAAATTTAGAAAGTTCATTATCAGAAAGTTTTGAAACATCGCTTTCTTCAATCTCAATTGACCCTTCTGTTATGCTATCGAGTAACCCAATCATGTTAAGTAAGGTTGATTTTCCACTTCCAGATTGACCCACTATCGCTACAAAGTCACCTTCCTTTACCTCAATAGATACTCCATCTAAAGCTCTTACGGGGGGTGGGCCTTCGTAAACTTTGGAAATATTGTTTATAGATATTACAGTTTTAGTACTGGTTTTCATCTTGGAACGACTACGATTTGACCTTCTGAGATGTTACCTTTTACTTCAACAAAACCGTCTGTAAAAACTCCTATTTCTACAGCAACGTAGCTGGTGTCAACTCCAGACTCTCCCTCGAAGGTACCTCCCTCGACTTCTCCATCATAAACTTCTAGGGCATAACCACCTTCTGCCAATGCAAGTAGTGCATTTACAGGAACATACAAGACATTTTGAGATACTTCAGTTGTTACAAATACTTTTACAGGTGCTTGATCGTAAGCTTCAATTTCTTCGGGGTTAAGAACTTCTAACGTTACTTCTATAAATTCTCCTGCTTGAGTTTGTGTCACAACTTGATCAATGAATGTAATTACTGTTGGGACTCTTTCGTCTGTTGGAAGTTCTATCTGAACACTATCTCCAAGAGATACTGTTTCTTGGTCTGAGGCATCTACCTGAAAAACTACTTCAATTCCTATTGAAGAAATATTATATAAAGGTGAATTTAAAGCTACAGCAGACCCTACGTCATTAATGTATGATCCAACAATAACTGAAGTTTTTGAAGCAAAAGCATTAGTAGGGCTAAATGTTTCTGATACAGCACTTAATTTTAATTCAACTAATTCGTCTCTTGCTTTTTCTAATTCAGCCTCTCTATTAACACCTTCATTGTAAGACTCAAGAGCTTCGTCATAAGCTTTCTGTGCATTTTCAATAGCTAGGGCTTCTGTAGCATCAATTCCAGATTCTTTTCCTGCTTCCCTGCTTTGTATACGTTCTTGTGCTTTAATGTCTTCTTCATAATCTGCCTTCTTCCCAGCTCGGGTTTCTTCAGACATGGATTCATACTTGAGCTCATCTATTAAATTACGAATTCTTTCAATCTCTGCATCTGCAGCCTGCCAAGCAGCATTTTCTTTTGTTGCATTTTCTATTGCGTCATCTAATAGTTTTTTCTTATTATCAACTTCTTTGAGAGTTGTTCCTCCTTCAGCAACAATTTCTTCAAGGTTTTCGATTTCATTTTCTTTTTGGTTTATTAAAACTTGTTCGCTTGGAGTAATCTCTGATTTGGTTTCAATTCCGTAATCAATATATAATTTATTCAACATTTGTGATGTTTCAGCGTCAAAAATATTATCTGGTACAAAAGAGCTTTCTGCGTAGCCTAAATAAACTAAAGCTTCTTCAACTTGTTTAACGTCAACACCAGGATCCGAATTTAAATCAAGAGTTCTATAAAAGGGAGTACTTCCTTCAAGCAGTATTACTGGTTTATTGTCAATAATGAAAAGTACCTCTCCGAAGTTAATTATTGTCCCTTCTTTAGGTAGAAAGGTAACAACTCCATTGGTTGGTGAGTTAAGAACTTTTTTTTCTGTCTGCCTTAATGTTCCGTTGTACTCTTCTTTTTTTGCTAAGTCACCTTTTTGTATGGCAACTGTAGTTAGTTCTAAAGTTTTATTATTAGAAGATGTGTCGGTATTTTGTGTGCCAAAATAGTATCCGCCATAAGCCAAACCAGCTAATGCAATTAGTATGGAGAGGTTTTTTAGTTTAAATATATTTTTTATCATTGTTCTAATTCAATTAGTTTATTGAATCTACACGCTTTCTGTGAAATTATTTTATTAAGTTTTTTATTCATCCCATTCATCATCCTTTAATTCATCTGGAAGATTTTCTTCGCATGCTTGCCATGTTTGTACAATTGGGTCGTCTTCTCTAAGTTCCCAATCGTCATCAATATAAGCATCTAACCTAACTTCTCTGTTGAAATAGTTTGGATCAGGTACTTTTGGATAGCCATTTTCTCGAAAACATTTTGCCATGAATAGAGATCTATCAATCTCTTTTGAAACCCGGACAGGATCTTCAAACTGATTTTCGTCAGCCACACCCCACAAGTTATACTTCAAAGCACATTCCTCAATAATACTCCAAAGTTCTTGTGCCTCTTGTTCAGTTATTGTTTCAAAATATGAAGCTATAGTCGTATATAGGTCCAGAAAGTTTTTTGGCTCTTTAAATTTATAACCAGACTCATTTACACATTGGACAAGAACTAAAGGAGCATCTTCATCTGAAATTTCTTCTCGTTCGTCTGCTAAGTCAACACCCAAAGCAATTGCCTCTTTACCTTTGTCGGTATCTGCAACAGAGACAACAGCTTGCTCGTCTTGTTGAAAAAAAGAGCATGCTGTTAAAAAGATTAGTACAACTGATGCTTTTTTATACATAGGAAAATTATAAAGAAAACTAGTCTTATCCTCCACCTTGTTCTGGCGGTTCAAGTCCGAGGTCATCAAAGCACTCTGCAGCAGCTTCTCTAATTTGATCTTCAAGATATTGTCCAGACTGTACTAATCCAACAAGAATTGGCCTTAGGGGTCTGTCTGCACTTGGGTCTTCAACCTCTATACCTTTTTCCCTCAAACATTGAGCAAACTCAAGTTCTGTATCGAGCCTATCTGCAACATCTTCTGGATTTTCAAAATCTGCGTTATCTCCTAATGGTATATTGTTTTCTTCTGCACATGCTTGAATAGTCTCAAAAAGTTGTGTTCTTCCTTTTTCATTAGCTGCAAGAAAAATTGACGTTAAAACACTTCTAAGACCTTCATCGTTTTTTGGATCTTTGACGTCATAGCCATTGTCCCTTAAGCATTTTGTCATTAAAAGCTGGGCATCTTCAGGTGATAAATTGTCTTCAATAATATTTTCTACAATTGATGTAACTGTAGTGACTGTAGATAGATCTTCTGTGGAAACTACACCTTGTGAACTATCTGGAGCTGAACACGCAGCAATCAAAATAGACATAAAGATTATTAAGCAATTATTTTTCATATCCTAATTCACCATATCCACACTCTTTTAATAATGGAGAAATTTCCTCTTTTGATTTATCTAATTCACTTAAATCTATTTTAGGTTCTTGTTGAGTTGGGTCTGAGACGTTGATGCCTTTTTCTCTTAAACATTTCGCTATTTGAAGGTTTTCATCATATAGTTTTGCAAGATCATCTGGGTTTGATGAAGATGAATCTGACCACAGATTATATTTATTTATACAATAATTAATGTCTTCTCCTAACTGTGACTCCTCATCTTTAGTATTACTTAATTGACTAATAGTTGTTTTCAAGTCTTGTATATCAAAGGGGGTTGCAATGTTGTAACCCTTTTCTTCGTTTAAACATTGAGTTAAAACGATCGGATAGTCTTCTTCTGCAATTACTAAAGAAGTGGTCGTGATATCTGTTAGAGAAGCTACTCCTTCATTACTGGTTGTTGAGCATAAGTTTATAAAAAGAATAAAAATTAAAAGATTTACTTTTTTCAAATTTATTTATTCCTTAAACCAAACAAGGGTCTTAATAGTTTGATATTTTTTACAGCATGGTAAATAGTAAGAGATAAGAAACAAATTAAAAATAAAGCAATTGGAAATTTTATTATTGGATGAATGTTTGATCCAGCAAAAAAATACATGACTGCCATTTGTACCGGCAGGTGAACAATATATACAGGAAAAACAGCTGTTTTGTAATATGTTAATTGTGGTGAATCTTTGTTTAGGTAAACTGCAGCAATGCCGAGAAGTGCAAAAATAAAATTAAAAGACTCAAAAGCTATCAGCCTGTTGTCTAAGGCGTAATCTTCAAGGAAATTGTTAAAAAATCTATAAAAATATGATGTTGCACCTAATCCTAGATGTAACCGCCAATTTTTTTTATTCGATTCCCAAAATGCATCCCCCTGAGAAGTGAGAATTATTCCTATAAAAAACCATAGAAAGCCAAGTAGAAAACCATGGTCTGTAAGCGCATATGAGTTGTAATAATCTCCATATGTTTCAGTTTTAAACCTTGATAGATTCAATAGGTGCCCCTCAGCTATTATGGGAATTGCGAATAAAAATATGCCTCCAGGTTTGTTGAGTAATGAAGCAATAAAGTTTTCTTTTGAGATAAAATTCAAAATCGGAATAAGAACTATGCAGTAAACAAAAATATTAGTCAAAAACCATAGATGTAGCCCGTCATACTCTAAAACAAAGAAAACAGCTTCGCTAATTTCGTCTAGCCACCAATAGTTATAATATCTTCCGACAATCAAAGCAGAAGAGGTTGAAAATACAAGAGTTCCAAATAACCAGGGTAAGATAAGGATTTTTGCTCTCTCTTTGAATATCTGCATCTTAGTTCTTTTGCTAAATGAAAGCCTTAGAGCGACTCCTGCAATTAAGAAAACAAGGGGTATTCTCCAGTTGTTCATGATGTTTAATAACGGCCATATACCCCCTGACATTCTTTTGTTCTGAACAAAGAGTATTTGTGGGGCAATCAAAGTGAATGAAATTCCGAGATGATAAAAAATAAGAAGAAACATTGCTATGGATCGCAATGCATCAATATCATATCTTCTTTGATTCATATGAACAATATTACAGCTTAAGAGGTGATTAATTAAACTTCAGTTTTGCTTTAAGTTCTTCAGTAATGGGTGTTGGCTTCATTGTTGTTTGATCAGTATAGACATGAACAGCCTCGCAAGAGCTAACTAAATCCCCTGCTTCTTTTAGAAACATTCCCATAATCCAAGTCATGCTCGAATTCCCTATTTCTTTTACTTTGACGCCAATTTCTATATCTTGATCAAAGTAAAGAGGTTTGTTGTACTGAACTAACACCTGTACGGTGTGAAAATCTTTTTTTGTCTCTTCGATATCGCTCAAGTAGTCGTAATTAACATGCTTAAAATAGGCAGTAATTGCTTGATCAAAAAATGCGACGTGATTAGCATTGTGCATTACTCCCTGAGGATCTAGTTCGTAGTATCGAACTGTTGCCTCCCAAAAAACTTCGAATTGGTCTTTTGATAGTTTTATTTTTGACATTTATACAAATATTTGGGTTTTTGGTTCTATTCCACCGGTAAGCGGCATGGCATATTCAAAAAAGTCATTTGTAACATATGGTTTGGATTCATCTAAAAATTCCTTAGGCATGTCTTTTGTGTGTTTAGCGACTTTGCTCAAATCTACAACATCAACATCGCAGTGGTATGTTTCTGACAGTTGTCTTTTAAGAATTACTGATCCACTCTGTAATTCTTTTGAAAAAACCACAGCATGATGTCCTACTCTCTCGGCTTCTTCAGCATCTATATCGGATACATCCGCTAAAAATGATCTCTGCAAATAACCAAAGGTGTCCGCCCTAACTCTTGCACCATCAATATGTTGTGAAACTATATTTGTTAATGTATCACCTAGTGCACCTGAGCCTGAAAGTTGGATGTTACCATGGCTATCTTTTTTTCCTGCCAGTCCAGAGCCTGTTTCGCTAGCATATGTTTGAAGAAAATATTCACCATCTTCGTTGTGAATTCCTTCAGAAACAGCAACTACACACCTTCCAAGCGAATCATATACTTCTTTAACTTCTTTCAAAAAGGTTTCAATGTTGAATACTTTTTCAGGGACATATACTAAATGTGGACCATCTTCTTCGGTAGATTTCCCCAAGGTACTTGCAGCAGTAAGCCACCCTGCATGTCGGCCCATTAAAACGTTTATTTTAATACCTCTAAGACTCCTGTTGTCTGCATCATCACCCTGAAAAGCATGAGCTACAAATCGAGCTGCTGAACCGTATCCGGGACAATGGTCTGTTTCGCGTAAGTCATTGTCGATTGTTTTAGGAATATGAAATGCTTTCATTTCATATCCTATAGATTTTGCCCCTTCAGAAACTAAATTAGCTGTTTCAGCCGAATCATTGCCTCCTATGTAGAAAAAGTTTCTGATATTCTGTTGTTCAAATATTGAAACAAGTTTTTCTATATCTGAGTCAGTAGGCTTTTTTCTTACTGAACCTAAAGCTGCGGCAGGTGTTTTTCCAATGCCATAAAGTTGTGCTTCAGACAGATTTGAAAGATCTGCAAAATCTTCATTGAGCATTCCTTCTAATCCGTGCTTTGCTCCTAGGATTTCATCAAAATCTGATTTAATTGCTTCTTTAATAAAGCCCACTAGTGATCTGTTTATGACAGCTGTTGGACCACCTGATTGTCCAATAACTGCTTTGCCTAGTGGCATTTTCTAACTCCCGTTTTGATATACCGAAATAAAACTTAAATAAGAATCAGCAATTTCTGAAACTGCTTCTTCTCTGGATTTATCACCACTGTGCCACCCTTTAAGTGAGTTCCAAAATATTGATCTTCCAATTGCAAATCCTTTGTAGCCATCTACAGATGAGCCTGCTCTGAGCCATTCATTAACCTTTTCATCATTCGCTCCTCTTCCCAGAACAACAGCAATTACTTCTTCTCTTCCACCATCTTTAATAACTTTTGAAACATTTTCATTATCTTCAATAGTGTCTAAGCCTTCAATTTTCCATATATCTGGATCAGCACCTTTTTCTCTCATTTCCTCAACAACTTGGACTGCAAGCTTAGGTCTTATCTCAGAGTCATATTTAGCCTGGTCTCCATCAACACTTGCTAGCTGTTCTTCAGTTGCAGGTACTAAAAACTCTAATAGGAACTTTCTTTCGTTTTCATCTAACCAATCTGAAAGAGTTTTTATTCTTTCACCTTGAACCTGTCTAGTATCAGAATCATCACTAGGATTCCAACGTACAAGTATCTTTACAAAATCTGCGTTCACTTCTTTTATTTTTTCACCGAAATCACTACCGTATTCAAAGTCAAAAATCTTTTGTCCTGACTTTTCAACGGGGGCTGCAAACTTTATTCCCATTTCTTTTGCTTTTTCTTGAACTTGAAGACCAAAAGTCTCATCAACAAGGATCGCTGGGTCTCCGCCGTTTATACCCTTGCTTTGTGCTTCAAGAAAACCATCAAAAATAATGTCTTTCATGGAAGACACACGAGAAACTTCATCCTCGGTTGGAGCTCTGCCTTCAACACCAAGGAGGCCTTTTGTTAGTGTGCCTCTATGATCAAATGCAAGAATATATAGGTCGTTTGGATACCCTTTCATGAACTCTCCTTTATACTTTTACCCTTGTACTGTCTCGTGTGAGTACAAATAGCATAATTACTAAAAACAATAATGATACTAATAGTAAATAGTCTGAATATGGGTTGGTTTCAGCACTTTCTTCAAAAGTAGCTGATAAAGTTTCGACAAGCTCTAGTGTTGTTGTTCCCCAGTTGCTGGCTAATGTATCATCCAAAAAATATACATTGGAACTCTGAACTGCATTTATGTTTTCCCAACCATCTCTAATTGAAAGGTCTTTATTTAAATAGTCAGAGTGTCCTACAACAATAAAGTCGGGGTTTGACTCTATTACCATTTCTTCAGTTAATGCAGGGTATCCACTTCCGAAGGGATCTTCCTCGGAGTTAGCAATATTTATAATTCCAAGTAAGTTGTAAATTTCTCCAATTAATGAGTTTGCATTTACACTATAAATTCCATAGGAATAACCAATTTCGTGATAAACGGTAATGTTTTCATAATTTGAATTGCTTATGATTCTATTAATTGCAAGCTTCATATCTCTTATTTGTGTTTCTGCAACAGTTTTTTTATCTACTAATTCTCCAATAGTTTGAATCTGAGAATAAACATCTTCAAGATTTCTAGCAGGAGGTAAAAGGATATGGTTAATCTCTTGTGCTTCCAATCCTTCAATAATGCCATTGAAATCAAAAGCAACTATTACCATATCTGCATCAAGGGGTGCGAGTTCTTCAGCTGTGACTGTGTATGCGTCAATTCTTTGGACTGGGAAGTCAACTTCAGAAAAAGCATCAACAGCAATTAATGTATTTTCTGCACCTAATGATTGAATAATTTCAGTGTGAGTTGTAGACAATGAAATAATTTTTACTTGATTCTTTTCTTGCGCTTGATTTGAACACATTGATACAAACAAGGCAAGAATAATAAGTTTCGTTTTCATATTTTCCTTTCTTACCTTGAGAAAATAAAGAAACTTCAAGAATTTCTAGAAACTTCATTCCTTCTCTCGAGGACTGTTGTCTTAACAATAATGAAGGCGACCTGACTTATCTTTCGAATTACAGTTGCGGGACAGTGTTAGATTTTCACTAACTTCGCTCCATTATTCTTGATGAATAGTAGCAGATTAGTTTTCTTCGTCTTCTTCGTTTTCTGTGTTTTTTAATGCGTCCATAAGAGTAGGTTCTTCAATATCTCTTGGGACGTCTGGTCTTGGTAAATCTTCATTAGGCAAACTTGCTTCTTCTGAGGATTCTTGTCTCACTTTTTTAATTGAATTTACGATCGACATCAGAACTGTTTCTTTTTGTTCGTTTTTTTTCTGAGTTTTAACTTCCTCTGATGTTGTCTTCTGAGGTGTTTCTAAATGAGACTCCTCTAACACAACCACCTCAATACCCCCAACAAGATCTGAAACTAGGTTGTAGAAAAAGGCGCCAATAGTAGCTAGAGCTGTTTGGGTCAGCATATAAACCGCTGCTAGAGAAACTACACTTGTAAAGAGTGTTTCAATATTTCCTACAAGCGAGGCATCTTGATCAAGAAGTGCCAATCTTCTTGCAATATCTTCAAGGCCTTGAGGAACTCCTGCATTAACCAATAAAACCCACATTATTGATAATCCAAGCACTACGGTTAATGCAACAACAAAATTAAGTACTAATGTGACTTTTAATACGGTCCAGGGGTCTATTTTTCTAATTATTCTTCTTACTCTGTTTACTCTGACCATTTTTAACTCTTTATAGGTATGAAAGCTGAAACTTCTTCTTCAGAAGATAGCTTCATGACCCTTACTCCTTGTGCTGATCTACTCATTTGTTTTATTTGCTTTACTGCACATCTTATTGCAGTACCGCCTGTACTCATAAGCATAACCTCAGTATCTTCATCTACAGATCTTGCTCCAACTAAATTTCCTTTACTTTCCGTAATTTTAAGAGCTTTTACTCCCATGCCGCCTCTTCCTGCTCTTCTAAATTCATCAAGTTTCGTACGTTTCCCATATCCCTTGGCTGTAATAAATAGAAGAGTTTCATCTCTAGAGGTAGCTGCACCAACAACCTTGTCTCCCTCTCTAAGTTTTATTCCTCTCACACCCATTGCTGTTCTTCCTTGGGGCTTAAGATTTGTCTCATCAAATCTAATTGCTTGCCCGTTTTGAGAAACAAGTATGACATCTTCTTTGCCAGAGGTCGTCTTTACAGAAACAACCCTATCTTCGTCTTTTAGTTTTATTGCTTGTAGGGATTTGTAGTTCGAATCAAAATCTTTAAAACTAGATTTTTTAACTGTTCCTTTTTCTGTCATTATTAGTAAAAACTTCTCAGTTTCATAGTCTCTTGTGTCAATAATTGCTTGTACCTTTTCGTCTTGTCCCATCGAAAGAACGTTTTGAATTAAAGAGCCCTTTGCTGTTCTGTTGGTTTTTGGAATTTCATGTGCTTTGGCCCGATATACTTTTCCGCGGTCTGTAAAAAATAAAAGATATGAGTGTACAGAAGTAGAAAGAAGATGCTCTATGACATCTTCATTTGATGAAGCGGCTTTAACTCCTTTGCCGCCTCTGCCTTGTTTTTTGTATGAAGTTGATGGTACAGATTTTACATATCCATTTGCCGATACAGATACAATGATTTCTTCATCTTCAATAAGGTCTTCTATTGATACCTCGCCAACGTCTGGAACAATTCTTGATCTTCTTTCATCGCCAAACTTGTCGGTAATTGCTTCTAATTCTTCAATTAAAATCTTATCTTGTTTTGCTCTACTTTTTAAAATTGAAGTTAGTTCTTTTATTGTTTCTTTTAGGTCTTTTTTTTCTTCTTCTAGTTTTTCCATTTCAAGCGCGGTTAGTCTTCTAAGCGGCATATCCAGTATGTGAGAAGCCTGTATCTCACTAAGTTTAAATTTTGTCATTAAAGATTTTCTTGCTGTGTCTACATCTTTTGAAGCTTTTATGACTTTAATAATTTGGTCAATCTTTTTTAAAGCCAGAAGCAAGCCTTCTACTATATGGAGTCTATTTTCGGCTTTTTGAAGTCTGTATTTTGTTCTTCTTTGTATTACATCAATTTGATGATCAATGTAATATTTAATTAACTCAGGAACTGAAAGTACTTTTGGAACTCCTTCAACAAGGGCTACTGAGTTTACGGAAAAAGTGTCTTGTAGTTGAGTTTGTTTAAAAAGTTGATTAAGTACAACTTGTGGAACTGCATCTCTTTTTAGCTCGACAACTAACCTAGTTCCGTTCCTGTCACTGCTTTCGTTCCTAAGATCAGAAATTCCTAGGAGTTTCTTGTCTTGAACAAGTGTTGCAATTTTTTCCATAATTCGGTCTGTAGATGCTTGGTAGGGTAATTCTTTAACAACTATTGCAGACCTGCCTCTGCCTAGTTCTTCTACGTCGGCAACAGCTCTTATTTTGATTGATCCTCTTCCTTTTAATATTGCTTCTTTAATTGTTGGTGTATCAACAACAAGACCACCTGTTGGGAAATCTGGTCCTTTAATTATTTTTAGATAGTCTTTTGGTTTTACATCCTTGTTTTCAACAGTGTATTTAACAGCTTCTGTTATCTCTCTAAGGTTGTATGGCGGCATATTTGTTGCCATTGCTACAGCAATTCCTTCTGCGCCGTTAACAAGGAGGTTTGGAAATCTTGCAGGTAAAACTTTAGGCTCTGATGTTTCGCCTGAATAGTTTGGTTCAAAGTTTACAGTATCTTCATCAATTCCATCCAACAATTGTGATGAGAGAGATGACATTCGTGACTCTGTGTATCTCATAGCTGCAGGTGGATCGTCGGGTGTTCCAAAGTTACCCTGGGGCTCGATAAGTGGGTATCTCGTACTAAAGTTTTGTCCAAGCCTTACTAGTGTTCCATAAATTGCATCGTTGCCATGAGGGTGATAATTACCCATTACATCACCAACGACTTTTGAACATTTTCTAAAAGGACCTGTTGGTCTTATACCTGTTTCATACATAGAATACAAAATTCTTCTCTGAACTGGCTTTAAACCGTCCTTAACATCGGGCAGGGCTCTTGAGACGATTACAGACATTGCATAATCTAAAAAAGACTTAGATATTTCGTCCTCTACAGCAATAGTTCCGTTTAGTGTGTTGTCGGTATTTTTTTCTTCTTTTACAGATTGCTTAGCTGCTGGTTTTTTAGCTGCTGGTTTTTTAGCTGCTGGTTTTTTAGCTGCTGGTTTTTTTGATGGTGGTTTTTTAGCTGGCATTATACGTCAAGAAACCTCACGTCTTTGGCGTTCTTTTCAATAAAAAGTTTTCTTTTTGAAACATCATTTCCCATTAAGATTTCAAACATGTCAGAAGCTTTTGCCATCGCACCTTTAGCGTCTGCAAGCGTAACTTTAATTAGGGTTCTGGTATCAGGATTCATTGCGGTGTCCCACAGCTCCCCAGCGTTCATTTCTCCCAACCCTTTGAATCTGCTTATATCAAACTTTCTGTTTTTGTTTTCTTTTTTAAATTTATTGAGTGCTTCGTCGTCTTTTAGGTATGTTATTCCTGATGATGCTTTTACTCGATATAGCGGTGGTTCTGATATCCAGACTTTTCCACTTGTTATCAAACCAGGCATAAATTTAAAAAAGAACGTAAGAAGCAGTGTTCTAATATGTGCACCGTCAACATCAGCATCTGTTAAAAATATTATTTTGTCATATCTTGACTCTTCTTCGTTGAACTGAAGCTTTATACCGGTACCGATAGCTTTAATAAGTGCACTTATCTCTTCATTTTGAAGGGCTCTGTTTTCTGTAACTTTTTGAACGTTTATAATCTTTCCCCTGATTGGCAGAATTGCTTGAACTCTTGAGTCTCGTGCTTGTTTAGCAGGACCAGCTGCTGAGTCTCCTTCTACAATGAACAACTCACTTTCTGTTGGGTCTGTTGAAGAACAGTCTGCAAGTTTTCCTGGAAGACCTGAGGTCTCTAAAATGCTTTTACGCTTGGTGAGCTCTCTAGCTTTTTTTGCACTCATTCTTGCTTTTGCAGCAACTGCGCATCTTTCTACTATTGCTCTACCTTCTTTGGTGTTTTTGGTTAACCATTTTGGAAATTCTTCATTAATTAGGACTTGAACCCTTGATTTCATTTCAGTATTTCCTAATTTTGTTTTTGTCTGTCCCTCAAATTGTGGTTCTTTTACTCTTACAGATACCACGCCTGTAAGCCCTTCTCTTATATCGTCTCCCGTTAAAGATATGTCCGAATGAAGATTTCTTTTTTTTGCAAAGTCATTAATTGCTTTGGTAACAGCTGTTCTTAGCCCTTCTTCATGAGTGCCACCTTCTAGGGTGTGTATGTTGTTAGCAAAGCTTTTTATTGTTACGTCGTCTTCGTTTTTCCACTGGAGTGCAACCTCAATTTCTGAATCTTTTGTTTGGTCTGAAAAAGAAATTATTTTTTGATGCAGTGGATCAAAACCGTCATTTAAATACTCAACAAAATCTGTGAGGCCGCCTTTATAGTGATACTCTTCTTTTGTAGGTGGCTTAACCCTGTTATCAACAAGTGTTATTTTCAAACCTTTATTAAGAAACGCAGTTTGTCTAAGTCTTTCATCAACTATGTTGTAATCGTATGTTTGAGTCTCATCAAATATTTCTGGATCTGCTAAAAAGTTAACTTTTGTACCTGTTTTTTTTGAAACTTTTCCTTTTTTGATTTTGGATTTTGGTTTTCCCAAGTCAAAGTCTTGATTCCAAAAGTGACCGTCTCTTTGAACCTCTACTTTAACGTATTTTGATAAAGCGTTAACAACAGATATTCCAACTCCATGCAAACCACCACTAACGGTATAGGCTCCTGATTCAAACTTTCCACCAGCATGAAGTGTTGTTAGTACTGTTGTGAGTGCAGATATTTTTGTCTTGGGGTGCGGTTTTACTGGTATTCCGCTTCCGTCATCTTCAACAGTAACTGAACCGTTTTTTTCTAGACTAACTTTTATCTTAGAACATCTCCCAGCCATAGCTTCATCAACAGAGTTGTCTAAAACTTCCCAAATTAGGTGGTGTAATCCATTTGGACCTGTAGATCCAATATACATTGCAGGGCGTTTTCTAACTGCTTCTAGACCCTCAAGAATTTTTATATCTTTTGAATCATAACTATTATTTGAATCTTTTTTAGACACGAACTATCTCCAAGATACGCTTCTTTTTGCTTATATTACAGCCCCTTGCTGAACTCTTATTTTACTAGATTTGCTGATTATTGCTGGTTATTATCTACTTGAATATTCAGTTTTTTTAACTTTATTTTTGTGTTTTTTTCTATATCGATTAATAACTTTTCTTGTTGTAGTTCGATTAGATTTTTCAATCTTTTTGAGTCAACATAGAGGATTAACTCATCCCCAACAACTGGTCCCGGTATTATTTCGCTGTAAAGGTTGGTTTTCTCGTTTTTAAAGTGTTTTCTAATCTTTTCGGATTTTGAAAAATCAATACCTGAGTCGTTTGGATTAATTTTTTGGGGTTCTTTGTTGAACATTTATTGGTTCGTTCTAACAGGCATTAATAAATACTTGTAGTGTTCTTCTTCTCCTTGAATGACAGCTGGTTTGTCGTTTCCAGAAAACCTTAGATAAGCTTTGTTTCCTTCCAAAACTTCAATGCCTTGAATTAGATAGTTTGGGTTAAACGATATTTCAAAACCAGAAATGTCTCCTACTTCAAGTCCTAATATTTTTATGTCTACCACTTCGTTGCCTCCACCAATGTCTTTATTAGTAGACGAGATGTTAAGAGTTTTGTCATCCACCACCTTAAGGGTTACAGGTATAAAACCCTCTGCAACAACAGTTGATCTGTCTAGTGATTCCAATATAGATTTTTTATCAACTTCTATTGAAAAAAGATTTTCTTTAGGAAACAACATTTTATACTCTGGAAACGTTCCTTCTAGTTTTCTTACTGATGTGTAATATCTTTTGTTGTAAAAGTGTAGTTCTCTTTCTGTTGAGTTTATGTTTATTTCTTCTTCGCTGTCTTCAAATATTTTTATTGTTTCGTTTAAAGACCTAAATGAAACAATTCCTGCGTCGGAAATGGGAAGGTCAAAAACGGTGTTGGTTGCAAGCCTGTAGCTGTCGGTTGAAACGAGGTTTGTTTCGTTGTTTTCGTTATCAAAGAAAACTCCTGTGAGTATTGGTTTTCCTCCCTCTGGAGAGGCTGCTACGCCTACTTTTTTTAGTGCATCAAAAAGGTTTGTTGTTTTAAGTTGTTTACTTTCAGAGGTGTTGTGTTGTTCTTCTAGTAGTGTTCTGGGATAAGTTAAGTGATCTAGTTTTCTAAGCCTATATTCTGTTTTTTTTGTTTCTACTTTGATCTCGTTCCCTATGTCTGAAAAGACAACTTCTCCTGAAGGTAGTTTCCTTACCACTTCTGAAAAAATTCTTGCATTAACGAGACATTCTCCGTCGACAATAGACTCTACTTCAAAACTGGCTTTTATAACCAGGTCCAGATCGGACCCTGTTAACTCACAAAGGTTTTCTTTAATTCTTATATAAAGACCCTGGAGTGCTGGGGTGGAGGGTTTAACATCAACAGCTTTCGACACCGTTAAAACATACTCCTTTATACTCTTGGCTGTTGTTTTAAATTTCAACAAATACCTCTTATTCTTTTATATATATAACAATAATAAAGCTGTTTAAAGTGTTTAAAAAAACAGAAAACACCTTAAAAGGCTTTAAAAACACATTAGTAGTTTTCAACATTCTAAACACCAACAAACTTTGTTGAGCTATTATCTATTTTGTTGTTGAAAATGTTAACTTCTTTTTTAAATAAACTTGAACCTTCGACCTTCTTTATGGAAGAGAGAACCGTTGAGTGAGATCTGTTCCCCACATATAAACCAATTTGGTTTAAGGAATACTCAGTGTGTTTCCTCATCAAATAAATAAACAGGTGTCTAGCGTTGCTTACAGGTTCACTTCTGTTTTTTGAAAGAACAAGCCTTTCGTCAACCTGGTAAACCTCCGAACAGTACTTTAGAATAAACTCCGGAGTTAACTCCATTATCTTGTTGTTACTATACATTGAAACGAGCTCAGATATGTATTTGTTGTTACTTACACCAGTTTGTTTGTTAATAATTAGATTGTTAACAACACCATTTATTTCTCTAAAGCTTTGAAAGTCCAACGAAAGCAACGTTTCTAAATCATTTTTAGAAAACAACAAACCTTCAAATTCAACATTGTTCTTTTTTAAGACTTTAGAAAAAATTTCCCTATCAGGCTTTTCTATGTCTGTTACTAGTCCGTTTAAAATTCTAGAAACCAAACGATCCGGAAAACCATTAAGTTCTTGGGGTTTCTGATCGGATGCTAAAACCACAGACTTTGAATTGTTTAAAAAATAGTTAATTGTATGAAAAAGCTCTTCAGAAACACCTTTTTTGCCAACAAAAAACTGAATATCATCTACTAATAAAATGTCTACAGACCTAATTCTCTTTTTAAAGTTGTCAATATCATTATTTTTTATACCGGAAATATATGACTCAAGAAAAGATTCCGAGTCAATATAGAAAGAGGAATTACTTGACGCCTCAATAGTTTTCAAAAGATGGGTTTTTCCAACACCTGGTTTACCGTAAACAAAAAGTGGATTAAACCGTTTACCGGGTGATATAACAACGTTTTTAGCTGCTGTTATTGCCAGATTATTACAACCACCAACAAAAAGCTCATCAAAAAAGGACAAATCATAACGAGTCTCAGCAACAATATCATCTTGTTTTTTCTCAACTATGGTTGTTTCAACACTTGACCTTTCATATACACTTGTTTTTTGAAAGTTTTTATCAACAACAAAAACACAATCAGCCTTGTTGTTATATTTAAGTTGATATACTGACTTAATTTTTGAATAGACCTTTTTTTCAATAGCTGATTTTATAAAATCAGATGAAACAACAATACAAAGATCGTTCTCATCATTTATTTCAAGGCCAACCTGATCTAACCAATATCTATCTGTCTTGTTGGTCAAAGACTTTTCTAATAAAGCTTTAAACTCTTCAAGCATTACAGTATTTCCCCTACTCCCCATAACCAGATATAAACTTAACTACCAAAACAAGATTTTCATAGAGTGTGAAAAACAGATTAAAATTTCACAAAGTGTTTAAAACTTTGAAAAACCTCAATAAACGTTGAGTAAAACCCTAAAAAAATAATACACATTAATTATTAATAAAGTTGTTTGTTAAAGCTAGTTAATTTGTTTTTCGCGAGCTAAAAATCCTTTTCGCGAACTAGTCAAAAATAAAATTTATTTTGTTTTGTTTAATTAATTTCTTCATTTATTCTTACAAACAGGTATTAAATGAAAAGAACATATCAACCTAGTAATAGAAAAAGAAGCAGAAAACACGGTTTTAGATCAAGAATGCGTACAAGAGCAGGACGCGAAATTCTTAAAAGAAGAAGAAAAAAGGGTCGTAAAATTCTGTCTGCCTAGGTAGTGAGTGTGAAGTTTACTTCGCTGAATAAAAAAAATCATTTTGATAACCTGAAAAAAGAAGAATTTTGTATAGCCTCGAAAGGCCTAAAAGTTTTTGTTAAAGAAAACGGTACAACCTCTTCAAGACTTGGAATAAGTATTTCAAGCAAGCATGCAAATGCAGTTAATAGAAATAAGTTTAAAAGAAGGACAAGGGAAGCAGTAAGGAGCCTATCAGACAATAAAAATCTGGACATTTTAGTTGTTGGAAATAAAGATTCGTCAAACCTAACATCATCTGAAATTTTGAAGATTTTTAAGTCTCACCCCTTACTCTAAAAAAGAATGAAAATATTAGGGTTTTTTCTTCAAGGATCAAGGTCTCTACTTGCATTATTTGGTTTAGGTGGGGGCAACTGCATGTACTACCCATCATGTACAAATGTTATCGTTGATAGTTTTGAAAAAAATGGTTTGATAAGGACTGTTTCAGTTATTTTTAGAAGAATATTCATTTGCAACCCATTATATAAGAAAATTGGTAAAAATTGGCAATATTAGAACCATTTGCGCTTGCTATAGGGTTTTTACTCTCTTATGTTTATGACTACACAGCATCATATGGATATTCAATTGTAATTTTGACAATAATAATCAACGTAATAATTTTCCCACTTACACTAAGACAAACTAGATCAACAAAGAGAATGCAAGATGCTCAGTCTGACATAAAACGACTTCAAAAACAACACAAAGACAACAAAGAAGAACTCAACAAAGCAATGGCTGCGATGTATAAAGAAAAAGGCATCAACCCTCTTGGCTGCATACTTCCACTTTTAGTTCAAATGCCTATATGGTTTGCTCTTTTTAGAGTTCTAAGAGAGCCTTTGGCTTTTATACCAAGCTCATCTAATCTCTCAAACAGCCTAGCTGTTAGTACGAGCCTTAAATTTTTCAATATGGATCTCCAAATTCCACCCTCAGAAGTTGCTGAGTGGATTGAAAGAGTTCCTTATTTAGTGCTGATTTTATTGGTTATTCTTACTGCTTTATATCAGCAGAATCAGATAACTAAGAAGACTGGAAAAAGCGACAATCCTCAAGCACAACAAATGCAAATGGTCGGAAAAGTTATGCCTATATTTTTCGGATTTATTTCTTGGACTTTACCGACAGGTTTAGTTGTCTACTTTCTAACAGGAAATATATTTCGTATTGGGCAACAAGCATTGATTGTAAAGCTTGATGATAAAGAAACTAATAAAAAAGAAGAAACCAAAAAAGAAAACGAGGAACAAAAGCAAAACCCTGTACAAGAAGATTCTCGTAAAAACCGCAAAAAAAGAAGGAGAAAATAATGGCTAACAACAAATGGGTAGAGGTTGAAGCAAAATCTATAGATGACGCAATTAAAGCAGGATTAAACGAACTAAACCTTGAAGATGCAACGCAAGCAAATATAAATATTTTAAGAGAACCAGAAGGTGGTGTCTTTGGTGTGGGCGGAACTAAAGCACTTGTGCGAATTTCTGTAAGAAACGGTGGTTCTAGAAACTATAACAACAAAAATAAAAGAAATAGTGGAAATAAAAACGGGTACAAAAAACAATATTCTCCCAAAAAGCCACGTATAGAGGCCGATAAAGATGAACAGCTGAAGGTTTCTATTAACTTCTTAGAAGGTTTAATAAAGTCTTTTGGACTTGACGGTAAAGTTGAAGGCACACTAGAAGACGAAAACCTAATTGTGAATGTAACAGGAGAACAAACAGAGGCATTAGTTGGAGAAAAAGGTTTTATTATAAGATCTATACATGAGCTCACAAGAACTGTAGTACAAAGAAAAACAGGGGCCGGAACAAGACTTAGGCTTGATGTCGCTGATTATGCAACAAAACGCAAAGAAGCGTTAACAATATATGCGGAAAGATTGAGTAAACAAATTCTTGAAGACAAACAAGAAGTTATGTTAGAACCAATGAACTCTGTTGACAGAAAAACACTCCACGATGCCGCGGCAACTTTTGACGGAATTAGGTCTTATTCTGAAGGTAGAGAACCGTATAGGTCAGTTGTTTTTGCTCCCGAAGAAGAAGAATGACCTTCGAGCCCCAAATTCCATCTTGGGGTAATGAGTACAAAAACTATCTTGAAAGGCTCAAAAGTTATCATGATTGGTTGTGCAAAACAGGCATAAACAATGGATTAATAAGTGAAAAGCCTTTGCAATACATATGGGATGAATTTATAGTTCACTCGTTGTATTTTGGAAAAATACTGCACAATATTAACAATAATGATAAAAACATATATGACCTAGGCACAGGTGGCGGAATTCCTGGAATTCCTATTGCTTTAACCAACCCAAACAAACTATTCACACTTGTCGACATAAGCGAAAGTAGAGCTTTTGAACTTCAAAGGCTAAAAAATATATTAAATTTAGAAAATATTGAAGTACTTAATGAGAGTGCCGATGCAGTTTTAACAGATAACAACACGTACATTTCTCGTTGCTTTATCTCATCAAAAGATGTTTTGAAAAACATAAAACAATTAAAAAACGTAACATACATAGTTTCTTCAAACGGAGAAAATTTAAACGAAAATAAAGAAAAGTTTCACGTGAAACAAGAAAAATTCACCATTAATTCAACAAATATAAGACACATTGATGTTATAAATGTTAAGTGAAGGTTCTTACAATATTGTGCCAAAAAGGTGGGGTTGGTAAAACAACTTTTGTTGTAAATTTAGGAAAACTACTTTCACACAAAGGCCACAAAACTCTATTGATAGATACCGACCCTCAAGGAAATGTATCAACATACCTAAATTTTGATAAAAACTCTAAAGAAGCGCTAAACACAACGGATTTATTTGAAAACAGGCTAGATAAAGAAATTATGAAAGTTTCTGAAAGTCTTTACTTGATTCCTTCAAATAAATCAATAACTAAGCACAGTAATGAAAAAATTATAGGTGGATCAAAACTCATGAAACATAAAAACTTTTTTAGGGAAAAGGGCTTTGACTTAATTTTGATTGATACCCCACCAACAATAAGTTCTTTAACACAAGAGTCTTTAACAATAAGTGATTATTACTTGATACCATCAAAGCCTGAATTTTTAGCTGTAGAAGGAGTTTCTCAAGCAATGGATTTTGCAAAAGAAACAATAAAAAACGTTATCAAAGCGGACCCTATATTTTTAGGTGTTGTTTTAAACCAAGTTGACACTAGAAGATCAAGCTTTCAGTCCTTTGAAAACGAACTCAGGTTTTTATTGGCTGATAAACTTTTTAATTCAAAAATTTCCCAATTAACTGAAATAGCTGACAGCCCATTCTATGCTAAGACCGTGCTTGATTTCAATGAAAACAGCAAAGCAAAGCTTGAATTTATTGAGCTTTCCGAAGAAATTTTTGAAAAAGTGGGATTATGAAACGTACCTTAAGTGACCTAATAACCAATAGCGATACTAAAGATCTTGTGATAAAAAATGTGAATATTGACTCTATTAAGGAGAGCCCAACCCAAGCCCGTAAAAAGTTTGACCAAAAAAAATTAGAGGAATTAAGAGATTCGATATCTAAAAACGGAATACTTCAACCACTTATTGTTCAGAAGCTTGAAAACAATCAATATGAACTGATTGCCGGCGAGAGAAGACTGAGAGCATCTAAAATGCTTAAATTAGAATCTGTTCCCTGTCTTATAAAGGACGTAAGTCAAAGAGATGCAGCAGTTCTCGGAATAGTTGAAAATATTCAAAGAAGCCAGTTAAATTCAATTGAAGAGGCTTTGGCTTATAAAAATCTAAAAGAAAACTATGAACTTTCTAACGATGAAATAGGCTTTTTAGTTGGTAAAAGTAGACCTCATATTTCTAACATGCTTAGAATTTCTAACCTAAGCCCAAATGCTCAAAACGCTCTAAGCAATGAAGAGGTCTCGTTTGGCCAGATCAAACCAATTATAGTATTAGAGCACAGCGTTCAAGATAAGATGCTGAAAGATATAATTGCATTAAATCTTTCTAGTAGAGATGTGGAAGAAAAAGTTCGTCAACTCCACAGTACTAACGCAGATGAAGAGTCTTTTCATTATAAAAATATGTTGGAAAACCTACTTGGAACAAAGGTCACATTTAAAAAAAGCAAAAATAAAACAAAAATAAGTTTTACATTAAATTCAAAAGAAGACCTTGATTCGTTTATAAAAAAAATCTCTTAATCTTTATAAATTTCTTTTAATTCCTCAAGAATGCAAGAAAGTAAATCGATTATTGCATATTGGTAAAAATTACCATTTATTACTAAAGTGGCAGATTTAGTATTTTTTAAAACAGACAAAGACCTGCCCTCTGCAACAAACCCCATTGAGGATTCAATCTTTCTTGAGATTCTTTCACCAATTGAACTTGATGAATGTTTACCTTGGAAAAAATTTACTTTTAAATCTACAGAGTTTCTTAAACTCAAAAACAAAGTGGGATTAACTTTGTTTACGTACTCGATGCTGTTTTCTTCATCATTGTCTTGTGTGATTTCTGAAGAAAAAGAAATATTTAAGTTGTTTTCATTACAGAAGTCTTTTATTTTTTGATATAAACCTATCTGTTCTTTATAATCTCCACGGTTTTCTATGTCGAAACAGATTGAAAGATTGCTAGAACTCCCCTTAAAGGTTTTTACAGCCTCATTCAAAGAAGTATTCATTGTTGGCCTTAGTAATTTTTTAATTTCAGTTGCAGTTTCTAGGCCTACCGTACCATCAACCGACAATCCTCTATTTTCCTGAAACAACTTAACAGATCTACTTACATTATTATCAAAAGTAGAATTTATCGGTTCAGAGTAAAAACCCAACCTAGAAAGATATTCTTGAAGCTCTTCTACATCAGAACCATATAAAACTGGTTTTGATAATAAAAGAATCCTATCACCCAAAACATAACCATTGTTTAAGAGTTCAAGCCATAAATGCTCTTTCGTAATAGTTTTTGAAAGGTTGTGATCTTCTATAAACAACTCTACAAGATTGATTAACTCTTCAACGTTTTTAGAACCAGGATAACCACATGAATTGAGTTTTATATTTATATCATCTAACTCTTCGTTTGAAAGTTCTTGTAAGTATTTTGAAAAGTTTAAATTAGTGGTCAAGCCATCTCTCAACATCCATTGCTGCTTGACACCCGGTACCAGCAGCAGTAATTGCTTGTCTGTATAAAGAATCCGCTACATCGCCAGCTGCAAACACACCAGGTACTGAAGTGCTTGTCTCCGTTGTGAACCCAGTTTTTATGTATCCTTTTTCATCAAGTTCTACAAGCTCGTCTAAAAATTTTACATTTGGATCATGACCTATGGCAATAAACACTCCATCAAGCTCTAATTCACTCGTTGTTTCGTTTTCCACATCTTTCAACTCAATTGATGAAACGCTCCCATCACCATTAATTTTTTCAACAGTTTTGTTCCAAACAACTTCTATTTGTTCATGATTTAGTACCCTGTCTTGCATTATTTGGCTTGCTCTAAACTGGTCTCTTCTGTGTATTACATAGACTTTTGACGCAAACTTTGTTAAAAACAGTGCCTCTTCCATTGCAGAATCACCGCCACCCACAACTGCAACAATCTTCTCTTTAAAGAAAAAACCATCACAAGTAGCACATGCTGAAACACCATATCCCTGTAATTCTTTTTCACCTTCTACTCCAAGCCATCTCGCTGATGCCCCAGATGCAATTATTACTGATTTAAACAGGTATTCTCCCTTAGAACTTGTTAGTTTAAAACCATTATCAAGTTTTTCTATTGAATCTATTGTTTCTGTTTTAATTTCTGTTCCAAACCTTTCAGCTTGTCCTTTAAAAACTTGCATTAATTCAGGACCCATAATGCCATCGACAAAACCTGGATAATTTTCAACATCTGTGGTTAACATCAACTGACCCCCAGATTCTAAACCTTCAAAAAGTACTGGAGAGAGACTTGCTCTTCCAGCATAAATTCCTGCAGTATACCCTGCCGGACCAGAACCAATAATTGCTACACTTTCCATTACTTTTTTCTCCAATAATTTCTTAAAGACATAATTAAGAAGAGTAGTCCTATTGAGGCAAAAGCAAAGCCTGTTGGATTAATTCCAAGAAGTAACCCAAGCCCCTGCATAATTTTTATTATTCCAATAATAAGAAATCCCAAAGCCATTAAAAGCAAAACAACCAACAGAAATCCCATTGACGCAAACCCTGCAATTCTTTTTACAGGTTTAACAACTAATCTTTTAATAGTTTCAATTAAGCTTTCTACGGATTCTACAAAACTATCTTCTTGTTCCATATATCTAATATTAAGCGTTCAAAAATTATTAATGTAGTTCTAAAAATCTAACTAGTACTTAAGATTATGAAATTAGTTTTTGTAAATTCAAAACCATGTTTTGTATAGAGGCCTTTAGCAGCCTCGTTATTCTCTTGAGTATTTAAACGTATATTTATGTATTTTTTTTCTTTGGCAAAGTTAAGAACACTATTAAGCAATTTGGAACCATGACCATTGTGTTGATATTCTGTACTAATTCCAAATCTTTGTAAGAATGAAAAGTTTCTAGTTGCTCCCAAAATCGCATACCCAATAAGACTATCTCCGCTATATTCTTTGAACAAATAGTTTTGATTACAGCTATCAAGAGTTTCTACAAATGCCGCCCTTGAATTTTGCCAATAAGGGCTAAATATAGATCTATCAAGATCAATTAATTCATCGATATTGTTTTTTGTAAAATTTTCACAATGCGAAGGCTCAATATTTTTTAGTTCTAAACTTCTTAAGTTTATTGACAGAACATTTAATTTTTCGGCAGCATTCCATCCAGATGACAACCAACTGTGGGTTTCATTTTCTTGAACCATTGATGAATTAAATTTAAGCCCTGTATTTTCAGCTTCTAGTTTTATTCTTTTTAGAAGACTCCTCCCACCATATACTTTTTCAAAATAAATTATTGAAGTAACATCGTTCCATTTTCTTGTTTGGTAACTCCCAACCCAAGAACTGTGCTTGGTTTTCTCATCTGTTAAATACATACTTAAGTATTTTCTTATCTTCATCGTGTGTTACGAGATTTACAGCTGTTTCATAATCAACTAAAGCCACTTCCTCAATTTCATCATCAGGCTCGCTATCAAACGCCTTCACAACATGCATTTTGAAAAACCAAACCGTTTTCTTAACTTTTTCATTATTAATCGATATTTCATATCGTGATTCAGCCAAGGGCTTTTCATCAGACAGTTCCACGATAAAACCGGTTTCCTCAGACACTTCTCTTTTTGCAGCATCTTTTGGTGTTTCACCTTCTTTCATGTGCCCTTTTGGAAAACCCCAAAACGACTTTGGATCGTCTACATAATCACTTTTTTTGTTTTTAACCAGTAGTACCTTGTTGTTATCTACAACAATTCCTCCAGCTGCAAAATCTACTTTTGAATTCATTCTTCTATTGTATCCACAGTTCTTCTAAGCTATCAATATGGTACCAATTACACTATTAAAATTAGTTGAGAATAATAGCTTTTTAAGCACTCTTTCTTCCTTGTATCACGGTAATGGTTTTGAGTTATATCTTGTTGGAGGTGCAGTAAGGGATGGAATACTAGACATCCCGACAAACGATTTCGACTTTACAACTAACGCCACCCCAGAAGAGTCAATCGAATTGCTTAAAAAAAATAATTACAAAACAACTGAGGTAGGTAAAGCTTTTGGGACAATTGAACTTTATGACCAAGAAAGGGAAGTGCATATAACTACTTTTAGGAAAGACACTTATGAAACAGATTCAAGAAACCCTGAAATAGAAAAAGCTTCTGATCTTGTTACAGATTTATCGAGAAGAGACTTTACAATAAATTCCATTGCCTATTCATTAGAAACTAATGAATTAATAGACCCATTTTCAGGTTTAAAAGACCTTGCATCTGGAACTATATCAACACCAGATGATCCAATCATCTCCTTTTCTGATGATCCTTTAAGAATGTTAAGAGTATGCAGATTTGCAAGCACACACGGATTTTCACCAGACAATGAAACCTATATAGCAATGAAAGAAAATATAGAACGAATAAAAATAATAACAAAAGAGAGAATCAGAGATGAGATAAATAAACTTTTAGTTGGCAAAAGCCCATCAATGGGCATTCGAACTTTAGTTGAGAGCGGTCTGAGTTTATATATTATTCCAGAAATAAATGAACTTAAAATAGAAGTGGATCCAAAACACCACCACAAAGATGTTTATGAACATACACTAGCAGTTTTAGATGGGGTACCACCAAAACTCACACTTAGAATGGGAGCTCTTTTACATGATATTGCTAAACCAAACACTAAAGGAATAGAAAATGGAAAAGTACACTTTAGGCACCACGAAGTAGTGGGCGCAAGGATGACAAAAAAAATATTAAAGGGATTGAAGTATGATAACAAAACAATTGAAGATATAGCGCTACTTGTTGAACAGCACTTACGCCCCCACACTTTCAAGATGGGATGGACAGATTCAGCAGTGAGAAGATACATTGTTGATGCTGGACATATGCTTGAGGATTTAAATGAACTAGTAAGAGCGGATGTAACTACAAAAAACAAAATAAAAGCAAAAGAGATATACGAAAACCTTGATGAAATGGAAAAAAGGATAGAAGAAGTTAAAGCTAAAGAAGAGCTATCCAAAATTAGACCAGCCTTATCAGGAGATGAGATTATGGAACATTTCAACATTCAACCTGGACCTAAAGTTGGAGTTATTATGAAAGCCCTATATGAACAAAGGATCAACGACGGTGAGGTATCCAAAGAAGATGCTTTAAAACTTGCTGAGGAAACATATAAAAATTTATAATTGTATAAATATACAAACAAATGTATATTTATAAATATGACAAAAGCAACTATTCAAAGACAAAAGCTGATTGCTGACTTTATTGATTCTGGAAATGTTTCATCACAGAATCAACTTAAAGGCATGCTTAAAAAGAATGGGACAGTTATTACGCAAGCCACTCTGTCAAGAGACTTAAATGAGCTTGGAGCTATAAAGAAAAGATTAAAAAATGGTAGGTTGGTTTACTTGTTACCAAAAAATCAAGATAATAACGCTCAATACAAAATAGCCAAAAGAGCACTTCAAGACTTTGTTTTAGAAATAGAGCCAGTTTCTAACCAAGTTGTTGTTAAGACAACTACTGCTGCTGCCCAAGTAATCGCTGAGTCAATTGATAACTTGCATATTGAAGGTATAGTTGCATCAATTGCTGGAGACAATGTAGTTTTAATAATCACTCCAAATGAAAAGATAGCTAAAGACGTAGCAAACACTATTGAGAACAATATAAACTAACTGAATGCTCTTATTTTCAAAATATAAGAATACTTTTGATAATATTTTTATAAGCCAACCTGTTGTTGATATTGACATAGAAGACTCCAATTGTTTTATTGTAAGATTTCCAAAATTTAGAAGAATAACGCATTTTATTCTTTCTTTTGATGCAGAGAATCTTTTTTTAGACTCAGAAAGTGCATTTGGTTACTCGTTCAACCTTGAGGAATTGCTTTTAAAGCATGAAAACAATAGCGAAAATGGATACTTCGTCATGGGTGTTACATCAAATAAAAACAGAAAAAAACAATACAATCCTTATCAACCAAATAGAAATAACAACCATGCAATCAGTCATATACAATCAATTGTTGAACAGTACTTACCTATAGTCTTAGCTGATTATGATGTTGAATTTAGCTCGACTAAAAGGATTGTTATGGGATCATCAATGGGAGGTCTAATGTCAATAAAAACATCAATTTTATACCCCACCTTTGATAATGTTATTTCATTTTCTCCTGCATTTTGGTATGGATATACAAATTTTATAAATGACCTAAAGAACCTCAATAAAAAAGTTATATGTAACATCTCAGTTGGTTCTAAAGAAGGTGAAATTTTTGAAGATAAAGCAAACAGTATCAAACCTGCTGAATGGGGTTTAGATTACAAAAACAACAATGACTTCTACGTTTCTGGTGTAAAAAAAATTAATGAAACTATCAAAGAAAATAATATTAAGACAAACTTTATTCAGCTACCAAACGGGAAGCATAATGAAAATTCATGGAACCAAGTATTAGATAAATTCTTGATTTCTACATAAAACACTAGCAATTTGGGACTGTTGTACATTATTCTTATTCAATAGATGAATAATTCTACCAACGCAAGAAGACATTTAGCACAACAAATTGGAAATGGCGCAGTCCTAATACATAGTGGAAAAATTACATACAGAAATAACGACACTTGGTATCCGTTCAGACAAGATTCAAATTTCTACTACTTAACTGAATGGCCTGAGCCTGAAGCTCACGCTGTTATTGTAATTAAAGACTCAACGCCCGAACTGCATCTATTTGTTCAGGATCGCAATGAAGAAATGGAAACATGGGATGGAAAAAGAATTGGGCAGGAGGGTGCATTAGAAAAATATAATGCAACAAAAGCTTATTCATTTAATGATTACCAAAAAGAACTTGGAAACCTCCTTGAGGGTGTAACAGATGTATATTGCGATTATTCTTCTCCATTTTTTGAAAAATATGACAGAGACGGCTTAGCCCACGCTATTCCTTATGATCAGAGAGGATCTGAGTTTAGTAAAGCAACTCTACATTCATTGTCTCCTTTGATTTCAGAATTACGATTAATTAAAAATAATGGCGAATTGGAGCTATTAAAAACAGCCTGTGACATAACAGTATTAGGTCATATTGAAGCTATGAAACACACTGAGCCAGGAAAATATGAATATCAGATTGCCGCCGAAATGGAAAAAGTATTTTATGACAATGGAGCAGAAAGATTGGGATACCCATCAATTGTTGCAGGCGGTGATAACTCTTGTATTCTTCATTATTCAACAAATAGAGAAATTCTTAATGAAGGAGAACTCCTTTTAATTGATGCAGCAGCAGAGTACGGAATGTACTCCTCAGATGTAACTAGGACATTTCCAATACACAAGAAATTCTCTTCACCACAAAAAGATATATATAACGAAGTATTAAAAGCTCAGAATCTAGGAATAGAGGGAGTTGTTGTCGGCAACTCTATGAAAAATTTACACGAAGATACTATAAAATCCTTATCCGAATCAATGGTGAATTTAGGTCTAGTCCCTCTAAGGTTAGATGAAACAATTTCAATGATGCACTTTTTTGAATTTTTTATGCACGGCACAGGCCACTGGCTTGGACTTGATGTACATGATGCTGGAAGTACAGAGGTTGACGGTCAACCTAGACAATTCAAAGATGGAATGGTGACTACAGTTGAACCGGGAATTTATGTTCGTCCAACAAAACCTGTAATTGAATTTCCACTAATTGAACGAGATCCAAAAAAAATTAGAGAAAGAAGAAAACTGCTCGGTATGGAAAAAGCAACAATTCTGGAAAAAGAGGAAATTAGCAATGCAAAAACTATTAAGCATGAAATTCCGAAAGAACTTCTGGGTATAGGAGTTAGGATAGAAGACGATATTATCTGCACTAATGACGGACCAGTAAACATGACCGAAAAAGCTCCAAAAACTATTGAGGAAATAGAAGCTATTACTTCATAAGCAAATGTCATCACCAAAATTAATTTATTCAATCTATGAAAATCGTCTACAAAATAGACTCAAAAAAGAAAACCTTCCCAAACATATAGGACTAATTCATGATGGTCACAGAAGATACGCAAGGAAAGAAGGTCTCTTAAGTTTCGAAGTATCTTATAAAATTGGAATGACCAGACTTAAAGAGTGTTTAGCGTGGTGTGATGATGTAGGGATTGACTACATAACCAGCTGGCTGTTATCTAGAGAAAATTTAGCAAGGCCTAAAGAAGAACTAGAACCATATTTTGAGATACTAAATGAGCTATTTGAAGATTTATTAATTGATGACGTTGTTGATAATTTTAAAATTGAATTTATTGGAAGCACAGATCTTCTTCCAGAATTCTTACAGACAACCATTGAACAACTTGAGGAAGTCAGAGGAGGTGGCCAGAAGACTTTAACAATTGCACTTGGATACGGGGGTAGACAAGAAATTTTAGATGCTATTAAAGGACTAATCGACGAAAACAGGAATCAAGAAAACGATTTTGACAGATTGATCGAAAACGTTACTGATGAACAGTTAAGACAACACCTTTATTCTCCTGAAGCCCCTGATATAGATTTGATAATAAGAACTAGTGGAGAATCTAGACTTTCTGGCTTCTTGCTTTGGCAAAGCGCTTATTCAGAAGTTATTTTTCAAGACGTATATTGGCCAGAATTTAGAAAGATTGATTTTTTGAGGTGCTTAAGAGAGTACGCACAAAGAGAAAGAAGATTTGGACAGTAAAATATTGGTATGAAATCGCACACACCTTTAGCTAAATTTATTCACTGGAGTTTTTCAATTCTCTATGCATATGGAATATTCAAACAAGTAGGAGATTTGTCAGAACTTGAAGATCCAGCTTTGTTAAATTTCGAAATCTTATTTGCGGTTGCGTTTTTAGTTATTGTTTTCATCAGGTATTTTTACATGAAAGACACTGAAACCTTGCTGGGTGCAAATATTGAAATTCGTAAAGGCCATTTGTTCATCGCAAAATCTGTACATAAGCTTGTATATTTTACTCTTGTAATGCTTCCACTGACTGGACTTTTGATTGCAGGGCTCTTTTCTATAGGCGCTGGAGGGATTGAACTAGCAATAGGTTTACATGAATTTTCTGCCTTTTTAAGTTACGTCCTTATTGCTGTACATGTCGGTGCTTCTTTTTATTCGAAATTAAAAGGGGAAGGGATATGGAATGCTATGACCCCATTTTGGAAAGAAAAGGAAAAGAAGGAGTCAAAATTAATATCCTATTTGGAAAAAACTGAAGATAAAGTTTACGAAACAATTGAAAAAACTTTAAGGTTATAAAACACTTAGTCTAAAATCGATACATGCAAGATTTTCTAAATTCCACAAATTTTACCCAAATTTTTATTACTCTCATATTGATCAAGTTTTTATTAGAAACTTATTTAAAAATAAGGAACCTTAAATCTATTGACAATAACAAAGACTCTGTACCGCCTAGATTTAAGAATGTTGTAACAGAAGAAGAGTACAAAAAATCAATCCTCTACAATACTGATCGAATTAAATTTCAGATATTTACTGCTTTATTTGGCTCAGTTGTTCTTATCATTTTTACAATCGGAGGCCTACTTAATTATTTAACTCAAGTTGTTATGGACATGACCTCATCAAATGTCTTGGGAGCAGTACTTCTTGGATTGCTTTTAATAATTGTTGAAGAGATAATTTCAATTCCGATATCAATATATTCAACTTTTGTGATTGAAGAAAGACATGGTTTTAACAAAACAACCAGAAAAACATTTATTACTGACATATTTAAAGGACTCCTTATTTCTGGCGCAATATCTTCTATTCTTTATGCAACTGTAATTTTTATTATTATTAGCGCGGGTGATCTATGGTGGATTTATGCATTTGCTGCAGTCTTTACCTTACAGGCCATAATTTTCTTTTTATACCCAGTATTAATTATGCCTTTATTCAACAAATTTGAACCATTAGATGACGAACAGTTTAAAAAACCAATTGAAAAATTATTAGAAAAAGTCGATTTTAAATCGAAAGGTTTATTTGTGATGAATGCAAGCTTGCGTAGCACACACGGTAATGCATTCTTCACAGGCTTTGGAAAAAATAAGAGAATTGTATTTTTTGATACACTTCTAAAAACAATTAACCCTGACGAAATGGAAGCAATACTTGGGCACGAACTGGGTCACTATAAACTAGGACATATTCGTAAAACATTAATTAGCTCTTTAGTTTTTGGTTTCATAGGGTTTTATATTTTAAATGAAATATTTAAGAGCGATAATTTTTTTATAGCCCATGGATTAGATAATTTAACAGTGTATTCAAAGTTTTTAATGTTCTATTTAGTTATTGGTTCCTATACATTTTTTACTAAACCTATAACATCAGCTTTATCTAGGAAGAGAGAATTTGAGGCAGACGATTTTTCCTTTCAATTTACTGACGGAGAACACATGATATCTGGTTTATTAAAACTCACTAAAGATAATGCATCTAATTTAACTCCCGATCCGTTTTACAGTTCTTACTATTATTCACACCCTCCAATTGCTGAAAGGGTCGCAAGTATAGAAAATAAGCTAAAATAGCATTAGAAACATGAGCACTGCAGACGAAATTAAAAAGCTAAATGAACTACTCAGAGATAGGGTTATATCTCAAGAAGAGTTTGACGTACAAAAAGAAAAACTTCTTAAACAAAGTAGCCCATCAGAAAGCGATTCTCAGTGGGTTGTAACTTTGCTTTTAGCATTTCTCCTAGGAGTTATAGGAGCGCACAGATTCTATGTCGGAAAAACAGGGACTGGAATATTAATGCTTTTCACCTTTGGAGGCCTGGGAATATGGCTATTAATAGATTTGATCCTTATTATTACAGGACAATTTACTAACAAAGATGGTGAAAAGATAGCTAGAATTTAGCCATCTAGGCTTATCCAGTAAACCCCACCAGCTCTTGTACCAGCATATAAAATTCTTGTTTCAGGATTCAGCTCTAAAGAAAACACTCCAGGATGTAGTAATCCTTTATTAAAATCTTCCCACGTTGTTCCACCATCAGTGCTTTTATAGATTCCAAAATCTCCTAATGCACCCCTTTCTCCTGCAAGCCTAAAGTAATCGACTGTTGCTAAATAAAGCATATTGCTATCTTTTGGATCAACTGCAATATCACCCACACCAAATGGTTCAGATATTTGTGGTACATTAAGCTGTGTCCAGTTTGCTCCTCCATTAGTGCTTTTATAAAGTCCGTCATCGTCAGTACCTAGGTAAAGAGTATTTGAATCATTTGGATCAACAACTAAAACATTTGTCTCTAAAGTGTTCAAACCAGTATTTATTTGTTCCCAGCTTGAACCTCTGTCTTCACTTTTGAAAACACCTGCACCATCACCTATTTTATCCGTGTAGTCTGTTTGACCCTGAGTAGTGGCATAGAACACATCACTATTATTTGGATCTATAACTAATTTGCTTACGTGAACATCTCGAGTAAAACCATCGTCTGAGTTTCTCCAAGATTCACCTAAGTTTTCAGAACCTGTGATACCCACTCCTCTTTTAGCTGATTGATCACCTCCACTACCTACTAATACTTTATAGGGGCTTTCTGTCTCAACTATTATCCCGTGATAATGACAGTTTCCACCTCCTGGTTCTGGATCGTCACAGAGATCCGCACCACCAATAATTTCCCAGGACCCCCCAGCATTTTCGGACTTGTAGACACCACCACCAAATGTCGCAAATACAATATCTGGATCAATGGGGTGAGGAGCTAGTTGCATTCCGTACCAATTTTTAATTCCAAAAGAGGCAAAACCCCAATTTTTACCATTATCAATGCTTTTAAATATTCCAATATTGTAAGTTGTTGCATACATTGTTCCATCAGTAGCAGTTGCTATATCAACAACCTCAGAACCAACAAATCCAGTATTTGTCTCAATCCAACTACTTCCTTCGTCGTATGTTCTGTACACTCCTTGAAGTCCAGCCATAATTACTTCTGTACTATTCTCACCTGTCATTATTATTTCAACACCCACATCAGGAATTATTGGGTGTTCGCTAGTGCTTAGAAATTCTTCAGAAGAACTACCCCCATCTTTGCTAATAAACGTAACTCTTGAAAACACAGAATAAACTACATTCTCATTGAAATCATCTACATAAACACCACCTTCAGAAGGGTCTCCACTTACACCATCTAGTAAAACCCAACTACTACCTCCATCAACACTTCTGTAAATTCCAGCACAATACCTAGCAACATCTTCTTCATAATCTGGGTCTTCATCTTCTAAATTAAAACAATCGGCAAAAGTATATTTCCCGACTCTTACATAAACTACGTCTGAGTTCTCTGGATGAATAGCAATACCATTTACATCGGACCTATGAAAAGATTCACTTACTATTTTCCAAGTTTCTCCCGAGTCCTCGGTTTTTGCTACTAGGTTGTCAGTTCCAACAAAAATAATGCTTGGATTTTGTGGATCGACATATACGGTTTCGATTCTATCAATTTCTTCTTCATCAAGCTCTTGACCTTCTTCTAGCTCAATTTCTTCAAACACCCCTTTTGGCACGGGATTAGTTCTTGTCCACTGTTCTCCCCAATCAGGAGAAATATAAACAGCCGAGTTTTCTATTGGAGAACAATCTCCATTTTCATCATCTTCACAGTCTTCTCCAAATGGTAAATATCTACCTGCTACATATAAAAAATCCATAGTTTTGTCAATAGCAATTCCTGTATATTCAACCACACGAGACTCAAAATTTCCTGCGGGATTTGTTTCTGTCCATGTGAGGCCTTTGTCGAGTGATATAAATAATTTTGAGTCTGATGTGTTTGATGCTTCTGTAATGAAAGCGACTCCATCTGGATTATGTTTACCAACAACAACTCCAGCCATATTTCCGCCTATAGTTTTTTTCAATTCCCAAGTAAAAGTTTCTTTGTCAATAAAATATAAGTTACTATCGGCAAACCCAGAGTTATCTGTTGTAGTTGCCCAGTATCCATCTACAGTTTTAAATAAGCTTGTTACGGTTCCACCAAATGGTCCATTTACTTGATTCCATTGAGAAGAACTTAGTGCTGGATCTGGTAAATCTGGTAATTCAGGAGGTATAAATTCTTCAACTTCATTATCTGTTTCTTCTTCATCGCTATCTTCTTCATCATCATCATTTTCTTCTTCAAAATCTTGACTTTCTTCATCAGAAGATATCTCAACCAATGTAGGACCAGAGGAATCACTGCTTGAACAGGCAGAAACAACTAAAAAAAACAAGAATAAGACGATTAATTTATTACTTATTTTTAACATTTACCGAAATATTAGTAGTAAAAACTATACGTCGCTTGAATATTTTATGGAACACTCAGTACAAATAAAGCTTGCAATGTTAATGCCACTGTTATAAATAAGAAAATATATTGTGTTTTATCACTTTTTTGATGCCCAAATATTTTAACCGACAAATCATGAGCTAAAACCACACTTAGCATATGTCCTGCAAGAGTAACGATGACCATAACTGTCCATAAAACAATTGGCTCCAAAAAATAATCAATAGTAGTTTCTTGTGCGTTAAATAGGTTCCACCCAAAACCTAGAGGATCGTTAAGTCTATATAACAATGTTTGAGACTCAAACAAGAGTAGCCCTAGGTAATGTGTTACATGATATGCAAAAGCAATTGGAAGCATAGTGTGGCCAAATTTAAGCGAGATTTCATTAAGATCATAATTTTCTCCACTTACACGTATCGCAAAATAGCAAGCAAACCTATAAAAAATTATGACAATCAAATTCATTAAGAGAAAAGCAATTGTTGAAAAAGATGTTTCATAGCTTCTAGTTCCAAATAGGTTGAACCAAAATGTTGTCTCTCTCAGTCCGTCATAAGTAACTGTTCCAATCATCAGAAGAATAAAGTATTCCATTCCTTTTAGCTGAGCCAGATTGGAAAGGTTGTTTAAAAGACCTCTGAAAACAGGAGCTTTATTGGTAATCCTCATCTTGCTATAAAGATGATGTAGGACAAGCAAAGGATCAACTTCGATAATAGTTTTTTTGTAAAACTTTTGTACAAGCGACACAACAACAATCAACATTAAAAACACGATACCGATATGTCTTGGATTGCCAGGCTTAGTCCAAACTAGTTCAAACCAAGTTAAACAAATAAATAGGAACGACGCAACATATACATTTTTAGAATCTCCTTCTTGATTCACAATTATTGACAAAGGATTGAACTTTGCATACAAATCACCAAAAAGAAGTCCAAGAACTGGAACTCCAATCCACAAGAAAACCCACAAAACTAAGGGAGTTACTGAAACCTTAGCTGCTTCATTGTTTACTAAACCAGGTACAGTTAATAAAACTAATACCAAGAGACCTAGAAGCTTCCCACTTGGGGATTGCTTTGTTGAAAAAAGTCTCTCTTCAGAGGTTAAGATTGATTCCTTCCAGGAAACCTTCAAAAATACAAAAGTAACAACTACAGTCAAAACAGCAGCATTTAAAACCATATTAAAAGGAATGGGCAAGTCACCTACATTTATGATTCCGTGATTTAAGTTTTGTTCAATTAACATATGGTAACCTCATTATATGTTTTCCAATTACAAAATCTCCACTAGAATTAAAACTGATTAAACAGGGAAATCATTATGTGTATAGTTTGCAACATTACTCAGAACGAATTTATTGAAACAGCTTTAGCTGTAGAAAATGTTTTCGATGGTGAATATATGACAATACCAATCACTACCACACCTGAGCAAATTCATTCATTTGAGGTTATTCAATCTATGCTGTTGAACGCAAATTTGATAGCTTTAATCTTTTAAACTTATTTGCAGTTAGAACACTGATCGGTACATGTACCAAACATTTCGACCCTATGGTCATTTATCTGAAAATTAAACTTTCTTTCAATTTTTTTGATTTCTTCTGATAAAAGCTTTTCAAATTCATTACTTAAACCAACATCAATAATCTCACCGCAGTCACCACAAAACAAGTGATGATGATGTTCGTCATCATGCAGCAGTAGTTCAACAACTGTTGTATTGTCTGGAGAGGTAAATTCGTGTAAAACATTTATTTTTTTAAGGTCTCCCAAGACTCGATATAGAGTTGACTTCGCTACTTTATTTTCTAACTTTTTTTGAAGGTCGTCAATCGTTTGCGGATTTCGACTCTCCATAAGTGCTTCTAGAACAAGAATTCTCGGATTTGTGATTGATACATTATTATCTGATAAAATTTTTCTTGAGCTTTCTGACATGTTTTAATTATAGATTACCGTATCAAAAAAAATGAGATAAATTCTCATTTATACTTGACAATCTAATAAATGAGACTTATTCTCATTTATTGTAATTAGAAGGAGACTTAATTGAAAAACAATAAGTTATTTAAATTTGGGGTGATTGCACTTTCAATAGTGCTTATTGCTTGTGCCGGAGGTAGTTCAGATGAATCTGGCTGTCCGGTAATAGAAGATAGAAAAATTAATGTTGTAGCAACGACCCCCATGATTGGTGAATTTGTTAGTCAAGTAGGTGGTGACAATATAAGCCTTACTGTCATTATGCCATCTGAGGCAGATCCACATTCATACGAACCAGCACCTCAAGATGCTGGCACTGTTGCGGATGCAGATTTAGTTTTTTACACAGGGTTGAAATATGAACCGGCAGCAGTTGTTAAATTGCTCGAAAGTTCAGCATGTAGCAGAAATATTTTAGCTGAAGTTGGTGAAAATGTATTTCCTATTGAATTCAAAGAAGAAGGCGGACATGATGCTCACGGTGAAGAAGGTCACGATGACCATGATGACGAAGAAGGCCATGATGACGAAGAAGGCCATGAAGGCCATGGCCACGGAGCTTATGATCCACACTTTTGGTTTGACCCAAATAGAGTTATATATGCAGCTGAATATATTGAGGGTAAATTAGTAGAACTTGATCCAAGTAATGCTGCAAGCTATCAATCAGCTGGAAGTGCTTATACAGATGAGTTAAAAGGTCTAGTAGGTCAGGTATCTGACTTAATATCTACAGTTCCGTCTCAAAACAGGAAGCTTATAACAACTCATGAATCGTTAGGATATTTAGAAGCTAAATTTGGACTTGAAGTGTTGTCAACAATAATTCCAAATCTTGATTCAAGTAATGAAATATCACCCTCACAACTTGTTGGTGTCATTGATGTAATTGAAGACAACAGTGTAAAAGTTATCTTTATTGAAGCAGAGGCACCTTCTGTGTATGCGGAAACAATTGTTGCAGAAACTGGAATTAAAGCAGTAGAAGGATTGTGGGTTGAAACCTTAAAAGAAGGTCAATCCTACCCTGAGTTTTTAATAGATGCTGTTGAATTAATTGTGGAGAACCTAAGAAATACTGACTAGGTTGATTGTAGGTAACTTTCGATGGCTTTAAGAGAGGTATCTATATGGATACTAAAGAAGTAAATAGCGTAAACACCCCTCTGATTGTATCAGATGGGTGTTGCGTGCATTTTGGAAACATCCCAGCTCTAGAAGGTGTTAATTTTTCTATAAGTAGAGGTAAGAAAGTAGCAGTTGTAGGACCAAATGGTGGTGGTAAATCCACATTATTCAATGCACTTGTTGGACTAGTTCCTCTCACTGAAGGCTCTCTAAAAATAGACGGAAAGAGTCCCAATGAAGTAAAAGGTAAAGTTAGTTATGTTCCACAAAAAGATTTAATTAATTGGAACTTTCCACTCTCAGTAAAACAGGTTGTTGAAATGGGGATAACTACTAGAAAAGTTTCTAGTTTATTTAACAGTAAGAAAACTAACGACAAAATCAAAAAAGCATTACAAGATGTTGGACTAGAGGAAAAAATTAACGACAATATTAAAAGCTTATCTGGAGGACAGCTTCAGAGAGTTTTAATAGCTAGAGCATTAGCGCAGGATTCGGAAATTTTATTACTGGACGAAGCTTTTAGTGCTGTTGATATAGGCGCTCAAGAAGACATAATGCAATTAATAAACAGCATTAATTTAGACGGTAAAACTATTTTGATTGCAACTCATGATGTAAACAATCTTGAAGAAAAATTTGATGAGGTCCTATGTTTGAATAAGCACTGTTGTGCTTATGGAGATCCATCAGAAGTATTGACCCCTGAAGTTATTGAAGAGATGTATGGTTCGCATACCGAACAATTTATGAATAAATCTCATTTTAGAACAGAAGAAAACAACAGTAATGATTGAACTGATTCTAGATCCTTTCAAATATGATTTTATGATTAGATCATTGATTACTGCATTTGCTTCAGGAGCTATGCTTTCGCTTCTAGGACCCTTTGCAATCAATAGAAATATGGGTTTTATGGCTGATGCTATGGCGCACGCTACGCTACCAATAATTGCTGTTGGAGTATTTTTAGGATTTAGTATATCTGAGTTAGGAGTACCAGCAGCAATCTTAATTGCAATCTTTCTTGGCGTTATTATTAAAAATACAAATGTTGGAGAAGATACAGCGATTGGAATAATTTTCTCCTCTTTTTTTGCATTAGGCTTTGTTTTGATTTCATTATTAAATGTAACAATAAACTTAGAGGACTTGTTGTTTGGCCAAATACTTGCTGTAAGCACATCTGATGTATACATTGTTATTAGCTTGCTAACACTAGTGTTTTTAATAGTAATTGTTTATTTCAAACAACTGTTGTTTTACTCTTTTGATCCAATTGGTGCTGAAGTAAAAGGACTTAACACAACATTTTTAAACTATTTGTTTTTAATTCTTTTATCAATAGCTATCGTTGGTTCGCTGCAGACAGTTGGAATTATTTTGGTACTTAGCATGCTTATTATTCCTGCAGCTGCTGCAAAGCTTGTAACTGATACGTTTGTTACCTCTATAAAGGTAAGCGTACTTTTTGGTGTCGTTTCTTCTATTACAGGACTTTACCTTTCCTATTTTCTGAATCTTCCTTCAGGTCCTTCAATGTCATTAGTTGCAGCAACAATATTTGTTCTAGCTTTTTTATCAAATAAAATTAGAAAAAAAGGATCTCTGGCAACAGTAACTATTTCTTAATAACATAAAGGAATGACTAAAGAAACTTACTCTATTTGGCTTCAAAATTCAGTACACAATAAAAAGATTTTTGATCTTATCAAAAGATATGCAAGTGAAGAAAACAAAGACTCTTTCTCTCCCCACGTAACACTTGTTTCCAATATAAATTCAGAAGAAAAAGCACTGAATATTTTGCAAAAACTATCAGACAACAAGTCTTCAGTTATTTTTGATAAAATTTCTACAGGAGATGCATACTTTCAAAAGCTGTATCTCGAATCATCAGATAATACTTATTTTTTTCACTCTGTTTCAAAAATAGAAGGCTGGCCTAGTTTATGGGTTCCTCATTTATCGTTGTACTACGGGGATGAGTTACCCAAATCTTTTGATCTGGGGGAGCTCAATAAACTCATCCCTGTAGCACTCACTTTTGACACTATTGCTGTTTACAAAACAGGCCCTCAAGTGTCAGAGTGGAAGGAGATAACCACTCTTTATTTGGATTGATTCCAAAACAACAAATATATCTGTGACGCCTAAACAATTGCAAAACTTTCATTTGAAAAATCTATTGATAGGCTTTGCGATGTAGATATCATTGAAAAATTATTTTCACCAACACCAAGAATTGCTGGAATATTGTGCTCAGCACACCTTATCGCCATGTGAGAGTTTGGTCCCCCATATTGGGTAATCAAGGATTTGATTTTATAATTAAAAATCCAATCCCATCCGGGGTCTGCTGCTGGAATAACTACAATTTTATTATCGAGGTCATAAGGCTGATTTGAATAATTATCTAGAAGTAAAACTTTCCCAGAAACTGTTCCTTGTCCGATGTAATTTCCGTCTTTGCTCATTTCCTCATATAAATAAAAATCATCGGATGACGAGATTAAGTCAGGCATTAATGTGTTTTTAAGATCTAAATTAATTTTATTTTCTTGGCTAAATTTAATATTTAGTCTTTGAAAAAGTTCTTCGTCGCTTATGTTTTGCTCCTCTATTTCATTTAAAATACCGTCAATTCCTTTTGTGTAGTAAAATTTTGAATTCTCTCTTGTTGCAATAGCGGTCTGAAACATTTCAACCCAAGCTGATGCCGTGTATGGAATATTGTTTAATTCAAAATATTTATCAATATTTTGAAATATAACTTTTTGCAATGAAATATTTTCATCTTGGGGTTCACTATTATGAACCAACATCTCTGTAAACTCTAAATTGTTTTTTAGATTAGATGAAGATAGATTATAGTTACCAGCCCTTATGTGTCCATAAATGTCTAAAAAGCTGCTGAGACTTTTATTTCCAAGTTTGACCTGATAGGCATCCGACTTCATTTTCGTACTTATCGACTTTACTGACAACAGTAATGAGTTCTTTTGTGCTTCGGTAATTACATCTTTTCTCAAAAGATTGTTTAATTGAGCAAAATACACAAATCCCAGCCTTGAATGATGAGTAAACGGCAACGCCATATTGTCTCTAATAAATTCTATATTTTCTTTTTTAGAGTATTTAAAATTCCCATCAAGCAAAGAGAATGCCCTTAACATAGTTTCATTATTTTTTTCTAGGGTTGATTTGTTTAAGCTATCAATTTCAATTAAATCCTGATGCCATTTCTGAATCTCTTCTGGGCTAATAATGTTTTTATATTCAACAGCAAATTCATCTTCAGTATCAAACACATATGAGGATCGAGAGATATTAAATTCAATTGAATCATGTAATTGTGGGTTCTCTTTTAATTTTTCTAATTGATGCTGTATTATTTTTTCACAACTATCGGCTTGCAAGCTTCGAGTTAAAAAACTATTTAAACTATGGTTTACATTTATATAGGCTACATTATTGAAAAGTTCCATTAATTTAGCCGGTTTATATTTTCTATAACCAAATTCACCACGCTGTATATTCCATGTTGAGTCTGTAAACATAAATTTGTATAAACCAAATGCAACATTGTCGGGTTTTTTTCCAATCATTTCGGCTGGATTCATGTCTGACATATTGCTAAAAAGCTGATTGATACCAAAACGATCGTTTGTAGTTTCTTTTGAAGAGTCATACTTTTTGACATTCTGCTCAATTATTTTTTTCTCTGTAAATATCAAATCCTTATTAACTTTTTTCTCCATCAGAGGCCGAACTTGTAAAAGTAGAGGTGAAGAATTATTATCCAGAACCATTTCAATGTCTAAATGTTTGTTCCCAAATAAATCTTCTAGTTTTGTCAGAATTTTTAGATAAACGGAATATTCCTTATATTTATTTGGCAACTTGTTTATTGATCTATGAACATAGAAATTTTTAATCTGATTGTACTTTCCAGATGTAACTGCATCAGTTTCTGGCCCATTATAAATTGAAAATGAACGATAAAGAGAGTCTGTCCCAACCTTAAAAGATGTAAGCACAGATACGCTCTTTGCGTTTTTTACATAATCTTGCAAAATTACGGTTTGATTGGCATCTTTTTCATAGCTACTCAAGACCTGATTCCATGATTCTTTTATATCTTCTATTTTTTCCTTTTTAATTGGTCCGATGGAAAGATATTTACCTGCATTAGAGGAGCTCTCCAAGTCTTCATTAGAACTATTGCTTCTTATCATTATTTCTTCTGAAAAATTATTAAGAATCTCGTTAATATTTCCTAAATCTTTCAAAGAAAGCTCTCTAAAGTATGGAATTTTTATATCCGTATGGTTTGCTACGAACTCTAGGTTTTTAGCTTTGTTACCATAATTTATTCGATCATCCATTTTTTACCTATTTTTTGACTGACTCCAAAGCTACTTGAACTTTTTCAGATGGAAATTCGTAATCAACCATCTCCCCACTCAAAAAGTTTTCATAAGCTTTCATATCAAAGTGACCATGTCCACACATTGCTGTCAAAACGGCAATACTTTCAGAATTTTGGTCAGCATCTTTCACTGCTCTAATTGCTGATGCAATTGCATGAGTTGCTTCTGGAGCAGGTACTATGCCCTCTGTTTTAGCAAATAGTTGACCAGCTTCAAAGCATTCTTTTTGACCAATCGCTTCTGCTTCTATTGCTTTGTCTTCATAAAGTGCACTCACAAGAGGAGCCATTCCATGGTATCTCAACCCACCGGCATGAATCGGATCTGGGACAAAACTTGAACCAAGAGTGTGCATTTTGACAACAGGTGCCATTCCTACTGAATCCCCAAAGTCATATGTGTAAACACCTTTAGTTAATGAGGGGCATGCCTCTGGTTCAACCGCACGAATAATAGTTTTTTGCTCTGTTTTCATATTGTTTCTAGCAAACGGTGAAAATAGCCCAGTAAAGTTTGAACCACCACCAGTACAACCAACAATTATATCTGGGTAGTCATCAGCCATCTCCATTTGTTTCAGTGCTTCAAGACCAATTATTGATTGGTGCATGAGAACATGATTTAGGACGCTTCCTAATGCGTATCTTGTTCCTTCTTCCTTCCTTGCAACCTCAATTGCTTCAGAGATTGCTATTCCAAGGCTTCCTGGAGTATTTGGATCTTCTGACAAAAATTGTTTACCGATATCAGTTCTCCCAGACGGGCTTGGATGGACAGTAGCACCATATATCTCCATCATTGTTTTTCTGTAAGGCTTTGACTCAAAAGACGCAGCTACTTGAAAAACTTCAAGCTCAATTCCAAAGGCTTGACATGCAAATGACAAAGCTGAACCCCACTGACCAGCACCCGTTTCTGTAACCATTTTTTTTATTCCTTCTTCTGCGTTGTAATATGCTTGAGGAATTGCTGTATTTGGTTTGTGAGAACCTGATGGTGACCCACCTTCGTATTTATAATATATTCTTGACTCTGTTCCCAAAGCCTTTTCAAGCCTTAAAGCCCTATACATCGGTGAAGGCCTATATAGCTTATACAAATCTAAAACAGGTTCAGGAATATCTATATAGCTTTGGTCAGACACTTCCTGCAGAATCAACCCCATTGGGAATAACGGTGCTAAATCCTCTGGACCGATTGGATCCATAGTCTGTGGATTCAACTGCGGAGGTAAAGGATTCGGTAAATCAGGCACAATGTTGTACCACTGTTTTGGAATATCATTTTCATCTAATAAAAATTTGTACTGTTCTTTCATTTTTACTCCTTTGTTTGGGTTGAGCCCGGAGTTTTAATTTCAGTGACAGTAACAAAAAAACCGGGCTGTGCCCGGTTTAAGAACTAACTAGTGGGGCACCTACCTATGTAGTTGACCACCAATTCCAGCTAGTTACATTTTTCATTACCTATAAGGTACCAAATAATACTTAAGATGCAAAATTTATTTAAGTAAAATTTTTAATTCTCCTATTCTTTATTAAATGGAAAACATAATACAAGCTACAAAGCTGACCAAAATTTATGGAGAAAAAGAAACCAGCGTTACAGCACTCGATAATGTAGATGTCCAATTTAATGAAAATGAATTTACAGCAATAATGGGACCTTCTGGTTCTGGTAAGTCAACATTGCTTCATTGTTTAGCAGGTTTAGATAGACCAACATCAGGACAAATATTCCTGAAAGATCAAGATATATCAACTTTAAATGACAAACAATTAACAAAAATCAGGAGAGATAGTTTTGGATTTGTTTTTCAAGCTTTTAATTTAATACCAACCCTAACTGCCGAAGAGAATATAACCTTGCCAGCATCTATTTCAGGTAAAAAACCAGATATGGACTGGATTAAACAAGTTGTAGAAACAGTTGATATCGGTGACAGATTAACCCATAGGCCCAATGAGTTATCTGGTGGTCAACAGCAGAGGGTTGCTGCTGCCAGAGCAATGGCAACAAAACCAGAGGTTATTTTTGCTGATGAGCCTTCAGGAAACTTAGACTCCAAATCAAGCAAAGAGCTCTTAACTTTCATGAAGTCTGTTGTGGAGAAATTAAACCAAACAATAATAATGGTGACACACGATCCATATGCTGCTTCTTATGCAAGCAGAGTAATTATGCTTAAAGATGGAAGTATTGCAAGCGATTTAAACGAACCAACTCAAGAAGAAATTGTTGCAGAGGTTACAGCACTCACTAATATCTGATGTTTGGTTTTACAAAACGCCCTCTTTTTTTGATTGCATGGAAAAACTTAAAAACCTATCCCGTTAGAATTTTTCTCACCACGTCTTCCATTATTCTTGGTGTCGCAGTAATAATTGCTTCAAACATATTTTCAGAAAGTAATAAATCTGCGTTCGATAACTTATTTTCAGGAATTTATGAAGGAGTTGACTTAGTTGTACAGCCGATTCAGGAAGATTTTGCACAGGGCTTTAGTGGAGATGGAGGACAGGGTCCCATTTCTTTCGAGGTAAAAAAAATACCCGATAATAGAATTCAGGAGATTACAAACTTGCCTAGTGTAAAAGCTGCATGGGGTGAAGTTTTAGGTTTTGCACAATTCATAAAAATTGTAGATGGCGAAACAGTATTAATTTCAAATGGATTTGCTCCTACATTTGGTGCAGCATGGGACAGTAATCCATATGCACAGCAGTGGTCACTTGTAGAGGGAGAACCCCCAACAAACAAAAAAGAAGTTGTCATGGACGTCGTAACTGCTGAAAATCATAATTTTTCAGTCGGAGATAGGGTGACAGTTCTTGCTGGTGCGACACCTGCATCATTTACAATTGTTGGAATCGCAGAGTTTGCTAATGTTGGTGCACCAGGTGGTGCAACTTTTGCTTTATTTGAATTTAGAACTGCCCAAGCCCTTCTTGATTCAAAAGGAGAAGTAGACCTTATCAATGTAGTTATAGAAAACAATTTTGATATCAACGATGTAAAAAATGATATAACAAACCTAGATTCAGAAAATTTAAATGTAATTAACGCTCAAGAAGCTGCAGCCGAACAAGCTGATTCAATTAAACAGGGTCTAGATTTTTTTAATACAATACTCAATGTTTTTGCAGGGATTGCAATTTTTGTTGGTGCTTTTATTATTCAAAATACCTTCAGAATACTTTTACTCCAAAGAACAAAAGAACTATCTTTGCTTAGAGCACTAGGCACATCTAAAAGACAGATCTACAGGTTGGTCATATCCGAGTCTTTGTTCATGTCAATAATAGGATCAGGGCTCGGTATAGCTCTAGGTATTGGACTAGCAGTAGCAGTCAAAGAGGGGTTACAGTATTTTGAATTTGGTCTTCCTGACGGCCCTTTGGTTCTAACTACAGAAGCTGCAATCACAGGATTAATTATTGGTATTACAGTTACGATCTTTTCTTCTCTGCTTCCTGCTAGAAAAGCTTCACAAGTAAGTCCAATGGAAGCAATTAGAGATAGTGTTTCAACCCCACAAAGAAAATCTTTACTTACAAGACTTTTGTTTGGCTCGATAATTTCTATTGTTGGATTTGGAGTACTGTTTGGAGTTTTGTATGACTTCTTAGATCTCCCAACCTTATCATCCTTGCAACAAGTTGGATTTGGTGCAGGTGTTATATTTATTGGAATCTCAGTTGTAACCCCGTCTATTACGAAGCCTTTTGTTTTTATATTTGATAAAATTTACAACTTATTATTTGGAATTTTAGGCAAATTAGCAACTGAAAACTCTAAAAGAACTCCAAGAAGAACTGCATCTACAGCTTCTGCTTTGATGATTGGCCTTACATTGATTTCTTTAGCAAATGTTATTACAACTTCGTTTAAGGCACAGGCAGAGTCTCTAATTAGCGAAGTTATTCTTGCAGACTATCAGGTGAGTGCAGCAAATGTTTTTGCTTCTCCAGGTATTCCAACAGGTTTGTCAGAGGAACTTTTACAGCTCGATGAAGTAACCAAGCTCTCAAGAACAAGAGCAACAGTTGTTGGATTTAACGATAGGCCTTTGATATTGGGTGCTGTTGACGAGACTGTTTTTGATCTCGTAAAAACTGATGATGTATCAGGAGATAGAAAAGACTTTCTTAATGAGAACGCTATCGGAATATTAAAACAAACTGCGGAAAGAGAAGAGCTTTTTGTTGGAGACGAAGTTGTTTTAACAATTCCTGAAGAAGGGGAAAGAACATTTACAGTGTCTTACATATTTGACTGGACTACACAACCTCCAGCAGAATTTTTTGTCTTACTTGAAAATAATTCTTTTTTTGCGGATGAGTCTTTAGACACAGAACTATATTTCAATGTTGATAAAAAAACCCCAGAGTTAGAAGAGAAAATTAATGCAATTGTTGATGAATATCCAGGAGTAGAAGTAAGAGATGAAGATGGTCTGGTTGAAGAGGCAAACAACCAAATTCAGTTACTTTTAAATGTAATATACGGGTTCCTGTCGATATCTATTTTTGTAGCACTTTTTGGAATAACCAACACATTATCACTTTCTGTTTTTGAAAGAACAAGAGAAATAGGTCTTATGAGAGCTATAGGTACTTACAGAAAACAAATTAGAAGAATGATATTTATTGAATCATCGATAATTTCGATATTCGGAGCAGCTTTAGGAACAAGTCTAGGTATATTTTTTGCTTGGAGCCTCATACAAACCCTTGCTGACGAAGGGTTCACTGTGTTCGCAGTGTCTATCCCTCAGACAGCATTATGGATTGGAATTTCGATTATTGCAGGAGTAATCGCTGCAATACTTCCTGCAATTCGAGCATCCAGACAAAATATTCTTGAAGCCATCTCTTATGAGTAAAACATACAGGACTTAAAATTATAATATGGCTCAACAAGAAATAATCAATTTACTATCTGAAATGGTAAAAATTCCATCCATAAGTTCTGATAAAGATCATAGAGATGATGTGGATGCTTCGGCCCAATTCGTAGAAAACTTATTTGCAGACATTGGTCTCAATACGCAAGTTATAAAAGTACCAGGAGGAATGCCTGCTGTAGTCGCTCACACTGAGATTGATCCGGATAAAAAGACTGTCCTTTTATATGCTCACCATGATGTTCAGCCTGTCGGAGATATAAGTTTATGGAACACTGACCCTTTTCAACCAGAAATGATTGATGGAAGACTATTTGGCAGAGGATCTGGAGATAATAAATCTGGAGTAGTGGTACATTACAACGTCATAAAACAATTAATTGATGAACTGCCTGTAAACATAAAAGTGTTTATTGAAGGTGAAGAAGAAATTGGGTCTCCAACAATGGCTTTATTCATAGAGCAAAACAGAGAAGCGCTTGAGGCAGATGTAATAATTATTGCCGATTCTGGAAATGTAAAAATAGGAGTACCAACTATTACAACAACACTTAGAGGTTTAGTTGATGGAATTATTGAAGTTGATCAACCAATGAGGCCAATTCATTCAGGTGTTGGAGGAGGTGTTGTACCAGATGCTTTTATGGTACTCAGTAGAATCATTTCCTCGTTTCACGATGACAAAGGAAATCTCATGATAGAAGGTTTAACTTCTACAGATATGAAAGTTACCGAACTTGAGGAGTCCTTTCTTAAAAAAATGCTTGGCTCAGATGACATTGCCCTTTTTGATACTGAAAGTATTTCAAAGAGGCTCTGGTTAGAACCAGCGCTAGATGTACTTGCAATCGACGCCCCGCCAGTAAAAGAAGCTGTTAACTTAGTTATTCCAAAAGCTAGGGCAAAAGTCAGTTTAAGACTTCCGCCAACAGAAGACCCAGACCATGCAATGAAAATGCTCGAGGACCACATAATGAAAAATATTCCTTGGGATGCATCCGTTAAGTTTATTCCAAACTCTAAAGGTTCGGGAGTTGTGGCAGATCCAAACAAACCTTTCACTACAGAATTAGTAAATAGTTTTAACTCTACCTGGGAAAACGAAACTGCATATATAGGAGTAGGTGGATCAATTCCTTTTGCTAATGATTTTGTCAGAGAGTTTCCAAATGCAGAACTTGTTTTAATTGGGGCTGCTGATGAAGAACTAGGAAATGCTCATGCTCCAAATGAGAGCGTACAAATCGACCATATTGAGATGCTAATCGAAAGTCTTGTTAAGACTTTGAAGAATATTTAGATCCTAAAACTACACAAATGGAAATAGGAATAGACTCCTTTGCTAAGAAGACTTTAACAAATGAAGGAGGCACTGTTGATGATGACGCAAAGGCTATGTTTGAGCTCATTGAACGAATTGTACATGCCGATAAAGTTGGTATTGATGTTTTTGGTCTTGGGGAGCACCATAGAGAAGAGTTTCTAGATTCTGCAGCTCATAATATACTTTCTGCTGCAGCATCAAAAACAGATAACATTCGTTTAACCAGTGCAGTCGCAGTAATTAGTGCAATGGATCCAGTAAGATTATTTCAAAATTACTCAACGTTAGATTTGATTTCCAATGGCAGAGCAGAAATAGTTGCAGGCAGAGGATCTTTTACGGAGGCTTTTCCTTTATTTGGACTTGACTTTAGTGATTACGATGACCTCTATGCTGAGAAACTTGATCTTCTTTTGAAAATCAGAGATGAACAACAAGTTACTTGGTCCGGAAGATTTAGACCACCTCTAGAAAATCAGATTGTTTATCCAAGGCCTGTTCAAAAAAAATTACCAATATGGGTAGGTGTTGGAGGAACTCCCGCATCATTTGTTCGAGCAGGTTCCTTAGGCCTACCTCTTATGATTGCTGTAATTGGAGGTGAGACACATAGGTTTAAGCCGTTAGTTGATCTTTACTATAAAGCTGCTGAAGAGGCAGGCCATGAAAAATCTTCCTTGAAAATAGGACTTCACTCACTTGGTTTCGTGGCAAACACAAAAGAAGAAGCAGTGGAAAAATACTATCCGGGCTATAGAGTTTGGTTTAACCAAATTGGCAAAGAGCGTGGCTGGCCACCAGTTACTATGGAGAGATTTGAACAACAAATTGGTGACTTAGGAGCTTATGTTATTGGAGGTCCAGAAGAAGTTGCTGATAAATTAGTCAGACATAGCAAGGCTTTGGGAGGCATTTCACGCTTTACTTTTCAAATAGATAATGCTGGTCTGTCTCATGATGACCTTCTTCAGACATTTAACCTCATCGGGCAAGAAGTAAAACCATTAGTTCTCGAAAAGTCCTAGATTTACACAAACTTTACACAAATTTAACAAAATCCAACACAAGCCCAATAAAAATTTTGTAGAATGGCCATGTAATTTATGGAAGTTAAATTACGCCAAAAAATTAATAAACGGAGCTTATGGAAGGTAGGTTATCTTATGAAAACATTTTTTACGCAACCAATCGGCAATTTAGCAAGACAAAATGCTATTACATTTTTGGTCTTGAATCTTTTATTTGTAGCATTAGAGCTATCAGGCATAACAGCACTTGATGCGCTTGAAGATTTGATAAACTTCATCTGGGGTTTCTCTCTCGCCACAATAGTTATTACTGCATATTATCTTGCTGAAGATCATGTTCCAGATTATTGGAGATCAGCACACAGCATTTTAGCTACAGTCATAATATTCGGAACATTTCTTGAAATTACTGAATTAGAAGATGGATTTCTACCAATGTACTTTTTTTGGGCATTTAATTCATTAATTTATAGCGTTACTCTCAGAGGTAATGGAGTATTTCGTCCAATTTATGAGAACATGACAATTCTTGGAGCACTGTTTCTACTTATTGGAAGCTCAGCAACTCTATTTTTTGGCTTTGAGCCTACAGATTCCTTTCAACAATTTGGATTTATTGGATGGCTTGTTTTGATAATTGGTTTTAGTTTAGGAAATTATTTTGCCTGGGGTGATAAATCAACCACAAGCAATGAAGTTGAATAAAAAAGAACAGGAGTTTAATCGATGAGATCATTTTTTGTACAACCAGATAAACAACAAGCTAAAGGATCTGCGATTATGTTTATCTTTTCAGAAGTCTATGGCTTTCTTGAGCTAGGAATAAATGGTTTAGATAAACTAATTGCATTTTTTGGGGCAGTCGCTTTTGCTAATGTGATTTTGTTAAGTTACCAATTAGTCGAAAACAATAATGTTCCAAAAAGTTGGGAAACCGGAACAGCAATGATCGCAGCTGTGGCTTTAGGTTTTGGAATCTTTGATACAGCTTACATTGGAACAGAAGCTCCTATAAATACTGATGGAATTTATTTGTTTATATTGATAACGATAATTGGATTCAATGTTGTTGCTGAAGGCGTTGTCTCAAACATATGGAGGTACATGGCAATAACTGGCTCATTAGGTCTGCTTTTTTTTATAGGATATGATTATTTCTTTGATGGCTCATTCTTTGATAGTTTGCCTGAATGGGTATTTCCTATTGGTTTAGTTTTTTATGTTTCATGGCTTCTTGGAATAGGGGTTGGAACATATACAGCTTGGAACAAGAGAGAAGATTAAAAAGAAAGAGAATATTAGAAAAAGGAGAAAGAAAATAAAATGAAAAAGTTCTTTATACAGGACGTTAAAGAAGGATCACAACAAGCAGCCTACATGTTTATAGCTATAAATGTTGTTTGGTTTGTTGGAGGCATAGCTGAACTAGATTATGGAGTTTTTGAAAATGTACTTCAATTATTCTGGTCCTTTTCACTTGTAGGAATACTTTTGGGATTGAAAGATCTTCAAGGAGATACAGTTCCTGAAGATTGGAGACAGGGATACACAATGATTGCTGCGGCAGTGTTTGTTGCATCACTTCTTGGTATTAATGAAGATCTAAACACTTCTGGTGTTTGGACATTATTTGGATTTGTAATATTAGGCCTAGGTGTAACCTCAGAAGGTGTAATCGATAATATCTGGAGATATGCAGCGATTATCGCTGGATTGTCTGGAATTGTAGGAGCTGGTAGTGAATTTATTACTGGAACTAATATCATTGCAGATACTCCTTTCCAGTTTGTTTTTTTCTTAGCATTTATTGCAGGTGTCGGAATAGGCCCACTACTTGCTTGGAATAAGAAAGAATAGTTTATGTATGTAAGACTAGGATTAGCGAACCCCAAAGAAGGTATGGCAGAAGACGCTTTAAATTACTTTAGGGACGTAGCAATACCAGTATACGATCAGGTAAGCGGACTATTAGGAGCTGCTGCATGCATTAATAATGAAGGACAGCTTATGGCTTGGACAACATGGGCTAATAATGAAGCTAAAGAAGCAGCTATGGCTGAATTCCAACAGAACCTTGCTGGGCTTGCTGAACTGTTGAATGAACCTCCAACTATTCTTGAGGGCCCAATGGTAGCTGGACAACAATACATTATGGTACCTAAAGATGGTGAAGAGCCATTTTTTGCAAGATTTGTAATGGGTGGAGGCACACAAGAAGGAAAAACTTACGATGACATTGCTGATTTTATGACAAATACTGTTTATACAGCATATGAAAATGTAGAGGGTATTTATGCTACTGGAGCTTGCAAAGTAGATGAAAATAGTGGGTTTAGTTTTAACTTTTGGACAAGCCATGATGCCGCGCACGCGGCTTCAGAAGTAATTTCATCTGTTGTTTCAGATGCAGTCGCAAGCTTGATAAAAGAAGCCCCCAAAGAACTTACCGGTGAATGCAACGTTTGGAAAAATTATGTTGATTTTCCAGTAGGAAAAATTTAATACTATTGATTTGTTAAAGGAGGAAAATGTATTTTAGATTAACTCAAGTAGATGTACAAGAAGGAAAAATGGATGAAACCATTGCTTACGCATCAGGTGTCATGGATTCATTTGTTGATACACCAGGACTATATCAGATTTGTATAGCTGAAATGAGTAATGGCCAAATGACTTCTTGGACAACATGGGCAAGCGAAGATGCAATGAATGCTGCAGGCCCTCAAATTCAAGAAGCTTTGGGAGGATTGGCAGATTATATTGCTGGCCCACCAACTATTTCACACGGTCCAATGAATGCTGGGCAAATTTACCAAAACTTAATGAAGGGCGATAGAGACGGGGAGCCTTTTGTCGCTCGACTTGGATTTGGAGCCGAATACCAAGATGGCAAAATAGAGGAAGCAACTGATTGGATACAGAATACTGTGTTTGCTGGTTATGAAGGAACCCCAGGACTAATGGGTGCATCAGCTGCTGATGTTGGTGGTTCTGTGGTAACAATGAGTACCTGGGAGGACCAGGAATCTTTGGATGCATCACAAGAAAAGTTTCAAGAAATCATGGCAGATGCCATGCAATATGTAAAAAATCCTCCAACCGTTGTGACTGGTGTTTGCAACCTTTGGAGAAATAACGTGAGTTTTCCAGCTGGAAAATTATCACAGTGGAACAAATAAGAAAGGAAATATATGTTAAGTACTAAGGAAGTAGCAATTGGCTCAAGCATGGCTAGAATTTTTGTTATTGGAATAATTCCTAATTTCTTAATTCAGGCATTTGCTCTTGATCCAACAGTCGTTGGTTACAACGAAACATGGGGACCAGTTATCTCGACACTAAATGTGATTACTGGGTTTGCATTGTTATTTGTTTTTGCTCTAACAACTAAGTTGTTTGGAGACGACAATAATCCATATGTAAGAATTACTGGAACAATAGCTTTTGTTACTCAGTGCATTTTTGTTCAAGATGCATTTGCAGGACCCTTAGCTTCAAATAGCGACAATGCTTTTTTGACAACTAATCAAGTTTTGCAAACAACAGGAACCAATGGTCCTGTTTGGGCTCTTTTTCTTGGAATATTTACAATTACTGTTTTGCGAAGCAGTAAGGTAGATCTCTTACCAAGCTGGGGTGTTATTGCAGGATATGGAGCAGCCATTTTAGTAATGACTAATGGTTTAGGTTCAGCCTTTGGTTTAATTCCTGATGCTGCAAATTTGATTATCTTGATATTAGGCGGAGTGATACTTTACCCTGCTACAGTTTGGGCTCTAGGTGTTTCGTTTAGAGCATCTTTAAACACAGCAGAATAATTCTGAGGTAAGTAATGGAAACATTTAAATAGGAAATTATTCCGTAGAGTAAAAAATAAAACAAATGTATGCAGTAGCAGTCAGTATTTTATTTCAAGATGGGAAGCTTGATGAACTAAAAGAGTTTTTTGAAAACACAGGCTTCCCAGCTTTAGAGATCCTTAAAGGAGACTTGTATTCAATAGCCTTTTTTAATCCAAAAGATAATGTAAACCTAGGTATTGCATTCATGAAGGACAAAGAGACTGCAGATAAATTTGCACAAATTAGAAACGAAAACTTGATGCAAATTCAAGATCTGCTTGCTAGTTTTCCAAGGGTTTATGAAGGTGAACTATTTACTGGCAAGACCCTAAAGGACTCTCTAGTTGAAGAACCAAGAGATTCTTTCTTTTTGGCATTCGCAAAGTTGGATGTAAAAAATGCTGACGAATATATGAATCTTCAAAAAGAAATTTATCTACCAAAACTTGAAAACGATGAGGGAATTATTTCTTACGGATCAATTAAAATCGATGATAACTCACTTGTTTTGTTTGAGTTTTGGACTTCTCATGATGCAAAGCACAGTTTTGATGAAAAACTTAATGCTGATGAAAATGTATACGAAAAATTCATGCCACTAATGGATGGATTTACAGATTATTATGGTGAACCGTTTGCTATGAGGCAATTTACCGACTTTAAAGCAGGGAACTCAATTAATTAAAAAAGAAAGGAAATTATGTACTTTAGAATAACGATTCCATCTCTTCAGGATGGAAAAAAAGACGAAGCCATATCTTTTGTTAAAGAAAAAGTTATGCCAGAGTTTGATGGCACACCTGGACTTCTAACGATGATGGCTGCTATTACAGGGGAGACTTCTGGCGTTAATTTGGCTGCTTATGAAAGTAAGGAAGCTGTAGATGCTGTAGAAGAAAAAATACAAGGCGTATTATCAGAAGCAGCTGGAATGATGTCGGCACCTCCTGTAATTTATCAAGGAGATGCAGTTTATGGCAAGGTATATAAGACTATGGCTAAGGACAGTACAAGACCAAGCTATTTAAGGTTGGTTGTTGGTGTTGCAAAAGACACAGACGCAGTATTGAGCTTCCTCAAAGAAAAAGTAGAACCAATTTATGAAGAGTCTGAAGGCCTTCAAGTAACAGGTGCAGTTTTTGACGGAAGTAGCGCTATTAGTTGGAACTTCTGGGATTCTGAGGAAGAAATGAATGTAGCTGTTGAAAAATTACAGGCAGCACTAGATAGTGAATCAGAGTCTGAAATGTTTGATGGAAGCACTGTAGCTTATATGGGACCTGTGTATGCAGGTAAGTTGTTTATTGATTTTAATGAGGGAGATACTCCAACATAAATCTAAGTGGACAGATAACGCATAGAAAAAAAGGGATTTTTTATAAAATCCCTTTTTTTTATATTGAAAATATTTAGCATATTTCTATGTTCAGAAAAATAACACTTACAAGAGTAATACTTATTTTGTTGCTTCTCTATATACTTTTTTCTGAAGACGACACAGCAAGAAGATTAAAACAACTTCCTGAACTTTTATTAAACTATCTTTAAACTGAATTTATGAATTTAAAAGATTTTTCAGATGTCGAATACATAAATCTAATCACATACAAAAAAGACAAAACGCCTATCACAACACCGGTATGGGTTGCAGATTTTTCAAACTCATTAGTTGTAACAACAAGCCTTAACGCTGGAAAAGTAAAGAGGGTTAGAAACAACGGTAAAGCAACAATTTATATTACTAACCAAAACGGCTCAAAAAAGTTATCAGAAAGCCTCGATCTAAAAGCATCTCTTATAGAGGATGCGGATATGAAAAAGCATGCTGCAGATATAATCAGGAAAAAATATGGCATGATGGCAAAAATGATTATGAAAGGACCTGATAAGAATCGGGCGATTATAAAACTAGAAGAAAGGAGAGGGTAATGTTTTGTCCAGAATGCGGATGTGAAGATGAAAATTAATTTATGAAAACCAGCGATGTTTTCCAAAATGGTTTCTAGGTACTGCTGTTCCTTCATCTAGGTACCATTTAAAACCTCCTACAACAGAATTTAAATAAGATGTTAATTTAGGGTTTATGTATAAATAATATGGTAAAAAAGCAATAAACTTAGGCCATTTTCTAAAGAAGAAAGGGTATACAGTTATTCTTAACTCGGATCCTAGAGAATGCTCTGCAATTCTCCATTCAACATAAGACTTTGGACCACGTTTTGTTCCAATCCACAAATTATAACCAATACCCTCAAACCATTCTGAAAACTCTCTGATAAATGTGAGGCCATTTAAGTATACGAGTTTATCTATATGGTTTTCTTCGTTCCAAACTAATATTTCATTTTCTTTACAAAATGGATGTGTATCGTTTAGATTATTTTCTTTTGAAATAGCATTCCATAACTCGTCAGGTTTTTGAGAAAATACCTGACTACTAGATGAGTTAAAACCTTTCATTTTATAAATATAAATCATCTTTATAAAAATAAAAAAATATGTCACAAATAAAATTTAGAAGCTACTACTTTGGGCATAGGTCAACCACCTATGGAAGTGTGTTTGAGTGATTTTCAACGCATACACGTGATTGACCCTTTAATACATTATAATTTCTTCTTCACAACCTTGCAAGATTGTGATTTTATTTTCACAAAAGATCTCAGTTTGTGAAAATATAGTTTTTTTAATGCATTCCAAAATACTGATTTGTACAATGATTACGGGGAGATCATATCTTCAAATAATTAGTGAGAACTTTGGGGGAAGACTTCACAGGTTATTTTGACAAACCGGATTTAAATCCGGTTTGTTTTTTATATGAGAACTAGGGAAAACCCGAGAACCATGCACATCAAAAGACCGTAATACGCTATGGAGACTGAGTAGAGTCTTTGGTTTTTGTGTAAGTTGATCACACTTAAATTAGTGAGTGAATAATAAATGAGAATAAAGAATGCACTGAGCTTTATTGCGTTTGTAATATTTATGGTATAAATTCCTACAACCACTGTTAGTAAAACAAACAATTCTGAAACATATGCCGAGTTATTTTTATTATGTATTTTTGAAAACACATTTGGAAGAATACCATCTCTTGACATTGCAACATATATTCTGCTTATCGCTGGAAGTAAAGCAAGAAACACCGAAGCAGTAGCAATTGTAGATGCAAAAACTATTAGAAATGAAAAATCAGACATTACTGATACATCCATTGCAATAAGCAAGGGAGTGTATGAGTTTGCAACAACTTCGGGCCCTATGATTGATAGCGCTAGCCAATTTACCAAAAGATAAATTATAACCGTAACACCCAAGCCAGTAAGTATTGAACTAGGGATTATTTTTTCAGGATTTTTTACTTCTTCTCCGTATGTTGCAAGTCTTGAATAACCTGTAAAAGCAAAAAACCATAAAGCTGCTGATAAAAACAAATTACTAGTACTAAATCCTTCAAGCAAAGGAATAGCAGTATTTGTTGAAGGTGTCATAAGTATTGCAATACAGAAAAAAGCTAAAATTGATATCACTATAAGAACAAACCACCTTGCTAAAGCTGCAGTTTTTGTAATTCCTTTGTATCCAACTAAAAAGACAACTAAAGATAAACCCACACCAAGTTCTTTGCCATAAATTGGAGATATGTAATTTCCAAGAGTTATAGCAATAGCAACACAACTAACTGTCTTTCCTAATATAAATACAATTCCAGCAATATTTCCAGGCAGCTTCCCCAACACTTTGTTTGCATATAAGTAGGTTCCACCAGTTTGTGGATATAACGATGCGAGCTGAGCAGATGATGAGGCATTTGCAAATGCAAGAGTGCTTGCAAGCAATAATCCTAAAATGGATGAGTAAGAACTAATTTTTGAAGTAGGAGCTAAATTATAAAATAATCCCGCACCAATCATTGAACTCAAACCTAGATATAAAGAATTTCTCTTAGTTAATGTTCTTGAAAAATTATTTTCTTTCATGGGTGAATTTTAATTTAGTTTTAGTAATTTCAAGAATAAGAAATAAAACAATTGTTTAAAATAAGTTATAGATAAAAAATGTTTAATAAATTGTCACCAACATCTATTACAAATCAAACACATAGGAGACTATTAATATTTTCTATGATCTGGTTCTTTTCAGGAGCATGGATTGATTCAAGCGCACATACCTATCTCATAGATGATATTGAGACATTCTTTACACCTTGGCATGGTGTACTTTATTCAGGGTATGCTTTTTCAGTTTTGGTAGTTATGTATATAAAAAATAAAATGAAGGATTATAAATTTGATATAGGTGTTTTAGGAGCAGTTATTTTTGGAATAGGTGGAGCATCAGATGCTATATGGCACACACTACTTGGAATAGAAACTGGAGTAGAGCCTCTTATTACTCCATCTCATCTCATGTTATTTCTTGGTTCATTTCTCATGTTAGATTATGTTTTTACTACAAGGCCATCAAAAGAGAGTTTGGATAATGCATCAATATTTTCTGCAGCGACAAGTTATGGGTTAGTTATGTTTATAACACTATTTATAAATCCATTTTTAAATATTTGGTCTTTTGTCGAAAGAGAAGATGAACTTGCTGCTGGCGGTGTAATACTGCAGGCAATGCTTGCCAGTTTTATATTTGTTTATGTAGTGCGTTTTAAAGTTTCACCAAAACAGATGTCACTTGTTTATTTAATTTCTTTTTTGTATATCTCAATAAATCCAAGCCTTGGTGAATTTAATCGAACAATTCTAATTTGTGTCTCTGGTTTATTAATGTCTGCACTTATATATCAAATCACTAAATGGTATCAAACAACAAATCATGATAGAAAAATTCAAATAAGTACGGCCTTAGTTGCTGGCTCTTACGGTCTAATATTTGTTATACATTTATTGGCTTTTTCTGTACTTAATGGAGTCGATCTCTCATGGCGTTTTTATGGCCTTGGCGGCCTGGTTACAACACCACTTCTATTTGGGTACATGTTAGGAAACTTAGGTGTGAGCCCTACGTCTGGTGAAGTAGTTAGGTAATTTTTTTAAACTTTCTTAAATGAATAAACCTATTTATTTTAAACAAGCCTTTTTTTCCTAAGCTCTCAACCTTATATCTCAACTGTTGAATAGCAATATCATTATTACTACTAAGCTCAGAAACTTTTACTGGCTTTCCTATTTTGATTGAGATGTGTTTGTCTCTCTTATTAAATAATTCATTGAGTTGTGAAACATCTCTTAATTGTTTGTTTGTATAAGAAGCAAAATAAAAGAACCAGGAATTTTTACCTTCTACATGTACAGGAATTAGTGGAAAATTATTCTTTTTAGCAAGCAGTATTGGAGTTTTCTCCCATTCTCTATCCCATAATCCAAATAATGTAAGTTTAGAGAGTCTTCCAGAAGGGAAAATTATTCCAGGTCTCTTATCATTAAAAAAAGTATGAAGTCTTTCGAGAGTAACCTTGGTTGCAGAGTGTGTCTCTTTTTCTTTATTCCACACAACTGGTGCCATTACGTTATGGAATGAACCAAGCAAGTAAACAAAGAGTTCATTTGCAAAGAAAAATGCATCTTTCCTCACTTTATATAGCTGCCTATATAAAGCTATTGCGTCTGCCGCACCCATAGGATGGTTAGCCACCAGAAGACAACTTCCATCACTAGGTATATTTTCCAAACCCTCAACAGAGCAGTTATTAGTGTATTGATCTCCTAACCAATTAAATGCTTCAGCACCAGATAAGTCTTGTATATAATCTCCTGCGTAAATTGTTTCATCAAACCTCAAAAGTTTTTTAAGGAAGTTAAGAATCAATAAAGATATAAAATTTTTCTTAGCCAACCAAGGAGCTCGCTCTTTGATAAGATGATTAATCTTTTCTTCCATTACGCTTTAAATCTACTTTTCTTTCCTTTAACTCCATCAAATTTAAGTCTTAGATTTTTAACAACACTTTCTGTATCTCCTTCAATATTGAAAGATTCTAAGATATTAAATATTTCATTCTCATAATCTATCTGGACTGGCATTACTTCTGCATTGAGTTGTTTTGCGATAAATAAAAAGCTTGTTCTAAATCTTGTCGCGTCAAATCTTCCTTCTGGTGTAACGATTAGTAAAAAAGAATCTCTCTTTTTCAATTCCTCAATTACAGAATTGTACTGTCCACTATTTCCTTTTCTATCAACTGGAATTGCTCCAAACTTTCTAAAGATTATTTCCTGTAGCCATCCAAGTGGCCATCTAATCCCTTGATTATCAATATCTTTCGATTTCTCAAATGGATTAGGTATTCTTCTCATAGTCCATTTGGCAGACAGATAACAAACATCAACATCTAAGGCGAGAATTATTAAAATCATTAAGTACTCATCTTTACCTGATTGATGGGGTGCTGCGACAAGAACAACTCTTTTATTGTCTAAAAAACTACCAACAGGTCGTATATTTTCAAAGAGTAGGAGAAATCTAGCAAGATATTTCAAGAAAAATCTTTTTTTTCGAGGGGTAAGAGAGCTAACAGTTATATCTGGAAGAATTTTAGTATATGTCATTTTCCTCTAAGTTAATATTTTAGTAGGTTTGCTCCTCTGGATTTTCTATAAAAGACACATTATTAAACTCTTTAAGCCTAAAAAAGTGACCGTCTGATATTGCGGTAGATTTCAACCTTGTATGACCGGTGTGTCTTGGTAGGAATTTTTTCCATGTCCATGCATAAAGTGGCATATTTAAAAAATATGAAAGCAAAACAGACATTGTTCCTGCATGCGAAATTATCATTAAATTTTTTATAGAATCATTTTTTATTTCAAATTTCTTATCAAAGGTATCATCTGTGCATACAATCCCTAGGCTTTTTAATTCCTTTTCAAGATTGGTGATTATGTTCTTAGCAAAATCCTGCATATATACTCCATGGTTACTAGCAGACCACTCTTCAAACGTTTGACTATTCCTTTTTTCAAAAAAACTCATTATCTCATCGGTGCTTTTTCCATACAATGCAACCTCGTCTTTATCTTCCATTTCTTTCAGCCACTCGAAAGTCTTTATCTCTTTAGCAACTTCATTTTCTTCAAAGGGTACAAGTGTTTGTGCGGTTCTGTTTAAAGGTGAAACCCAGAGCTGATCGATGCTATTCTCTGGAAACTGGTCAGCAGATTTTTTAGCCTGAATAACTCCAAGTTCAGTGAGGCCAGGATTTCTTGTATATTCATCGTTTAGCATCCATGCAGGCTGTCCATGGCGTATAAGTACAATTTCCATACCAAAACAATAGCTAAATTAGGTTATTCTGATACCTAAAGATAAAAAATATAAAGAGAGAAAAAATTGATAAGACCTTTTCTTTTTGGAGTGACATTAATCTATCTAGCCTTAGATAATATTCTTGATGGTCCGTTTAGAGAATTTCTCAAAACCTACTTTGATCTAAAAGAGTTTGGTACAAACACTAGAGAAGAGTATTTGTATTATCTACTTCTTTTTCTTGGACTTTCTCAAATTATTGTTTCTGTGAAAGAAGCCTTTAGACCTGATAACACTCTAGAAGAGGAATGAACCTCGCGAAAAATAGATTAGTAAATATCTTGCATAAGAATAAAAAATAACGTATATTTATAGAACACTATCGGAAAAGAAATCGAAAGATAGAAAAGAAGATAGAACAGAAAATCCCGAAGGGTCGGAAGATCAATCGGGATTTTTGCTTTCCACATTGAAATATTTATAGAATTTATGTATAAAAGTTCGCGAAAAAAACAAACTCAAATTTCTTGCCAAAATAGCAAATCTACACTATTTTTATATAACTATCAGAAATGAAGTCGCAAGACCTAATAGAAGATAGTTCGAAAATCCCGGAGGGTCGCAAGATCAATCGGGATTTTCACTTTATACAATGTTTTTTCTGAAAAAAGGCAAAAAGACTCCCTGTGGCTGTAATTTTTGTTTTATCGCCCTTTTGAAGTGGCTCAAAGTACGAAAGGAAGTCTTACTCTTATTTTAGTGTTGTATCGTTTATTTTTATCATTTGGGCAAAAATTAGGATGATTTATACTTAAATTCATGAATATTGGTGCTCATATACCCTCAAAAAACGCAATTGAAGAGATAAAAATGCGAAAAGGTGACACTTTTCAAATATTTATATCCAGTCCTCAAATGTGGAAAAGCCCAAAACCTCGAGAAGACGTCGATATTTTACAAGATTATGACGGACCAATATATGTCCACGCACCATACTTAATAAATGTTGCCACTCCAAACAATAAAGTACGTCATCCCAGTAGAAAATTATTAAAAGACACATGTAAAGTCGCCGCAAGTTTTGGCGCCAAAGGAGTCATTGTTCACGGAGGGTCTGTTGGAGAAGGTGGAGACATTGGTGTTGGTTATGACAACTGGAAAAAAGCTATAGAACATGTTGAAGACACCGGAATGCGAGTACTGGTAGAAAATACAGCTGGTGGAAAAAACTCAGTTGCCAGATACATGGACTCCATTGAAAGACTATGGGAAGTAATTGGCCATTTAAACGTTGGGCTCTGTCTCGATACATGCCATACATGGGCAGGAGGAATTCCTACAGAAAAAGCAGTAAAAGGATTTAAAAAACTTGTTAAAAAGATAGACCTTGTTCATTTCAATGACTCAAAAGATGGTTTTGAAAGCTCGAGAGATCGCCACGAGAACTTGGGCAAAGGACAGATTCCAAAAGCTGAACTTGAATATGTCATTAAAAACTGTAAAACAGATATTGTTGTAGAAACTCCTGGAGGACTAGAAGCGCAAAAGAAAGACATTGCGTGGATTAAACGTCGCTTAAAGAAATGAACTATTTACCATCTAACCTTGAATTTAAAGACGGAGTCGCTTTTATCGGAGAGACTTCACTGCTTGATGTCGCTAAAGAGTATGGGACTCCTCTCTATGTCTATGACTGGGAACATCTACTAGATAATATAGATTATTTTACGAATGCTTTTGGAGAAGATACCTATTTTAGATATGCAGCAAAAGCATTTATCTGCAAAGCCTTAGTCAAAGAACTAGATGACAAAGGTTGGGGAGTAGATGTTGTCTCAGGTGGAGAGATGGCAACTGTCCAAGCTGTTACTGGAACCTTAGAAAACTCATTGTTTAACGGAACTTTTAAGAATAAAGATGAGATTGAGTTCTTTATGCAACATAATGGTGGCCACATCTCAGTTGATAATCGTTTTGAGATCCCGATGTTAGAAGAGGTTGCAAATAAATTAGATAGAAAACAACCAGTCATTATGCGTATAAATTTAGATGTTGGAGCAGAGACCCATCCAATGGTGTTGACCTCAGGAAATGACCAACAGTTCGGGATCTCTATTGGTTTTGCTGAAGAGGCACTTCAACAGATATATAAATCTAAGCATTTACTGTTTTCTGGAGTCCATGTTCATATTGGAAGCCAGATTAAAGAACCAGACCGTTATAAAAAAGCAATGAGTGAATGTGCAGATTTTCTCAACGCTCATCCTGCAAGTGTGGAGAGGGAAATTGTTTTTGATGCTGGTGGTGGATTCTTTTCACCTTATGCAGGCGATGAAGTTGACCATGAATTAAAAGTGTATGCTGATGCAATTCATCAAGGTATTTTAGAACACTGGAGTGGATCCTACAAAGTCATGATTGAGCCAGGAAGAGCCTTAGTAAACAATCCAGGAGTCATTTTATATACTGCCGGGGCTATTAAAGATGACCGAGGTGAGAAACCATATATCTTAGTGGATGGTGGTATGTCAGACAATCCAAGGCCTGCATTATATGGAAGCGAACACAAGCTTTTTAACATTTCTGGTAGAAAAGCTAGAGAGGACGTAGTCTATGCAGTCTCTGGTAGACACTGTGAAAGTGGAGATTTATTAGTAAAAGATGCAATGTTGCCAAGGGATACCGTGTCAGGAGACATTTTAATGTCTACTTCTACTGGTGCGTATACCTTTGCTATGGCCAGTAACTATAACCGAGTACCTAAATCCGGAGTAGTTGCAGTTACAAGTAGTGGTGTAGTTGAGTTAGTCAATAGACAAAGTTTTCAAGATACGTATATAAACGATCTATAAGCAACTGGTTAATTTATAGAATTTAAATTTCTCATAAAATTACAAAATTGTTTTAATAAAAATATGAACGTAAAAACATTAAATGTAAAAATAGACGAATTTGTGTCCTACACAATGAGTTTCTTGAACAACATTCAAGTATTTCATTGGCAGACACAATCTTATGCAGAACATGAGGCATTAGGCGAATATTATGAAAGCCTCACAGACTTAAATGATAAGCTAGTTGAGTCATGGCAGGGAAATCAAAATACCAGACTCAAATTTAGCGAAGGCCCTTATTCTTTAGAAAATTATTTTTCTAAAGAAGAAACTAAAAATAAAATTAATGAATTCAAAAATCAAGTAACTCAGTTATCAGGGTTTGTAGCAGAATTAAACGAATCAAACTCATTTGATGATATTGAAAATATCTTAGAAGAAATTTCTGAAGTAAACAGCAGAACATTGTACCTGCTAAGCTTGAGCTAATGTTTAAGAAGCTTTTAGAACTAGAAAAAAGACTATTTTCTGCACCATATAGGTGGCTTGTTAAAAAAGGTATTGTCACGATTCTTGTTACTTCAAAAAAAATATACAGAACAGCTGAAGATTTTTATGAGAGCAGATACGACGAGCCTTTTGACCAGAGCCCCAACGTTCCCTAACTAATTAATTCTTACAAATCTATTGGGAGAGTAAGAGAAAACCACAAAATAAAGGTATTAGAAGTATAAATGCACCTATTAGTATTCTTGTAGCGTTCATAACTATTTAATTTTAGTCAAAATTATTTTATTTAATAAAAAAATGATCCATCAGGGAATTTTTTTAAGATATATCGTGTAAATAAAAACAGATTTATCTCACCAACAAACAGAACAATTGAAACTGGATGAACTCCTTCTTGCACAAAACTAATAACCCTTGCAACCATTACAAACCCTAGAGTCACAAAAACAAGTCTTATCCAGAAATTATCTTTTGTTCTAAACCAAAGAAGTGGGGCAACACCTAATAGAATCCAAAGGCCACCAATGTCCGCTTTAATTTGATTCAATACATAATTTTCAGAGATTGTGACTCCAAGAAAGTCAAAAAATTGATTATTAAATACGAGCAATGCAACTGCAACAGTAAATCCTAATACTGAAATATTAATTACACCAAAGCGTATAAATAGCTTCATATTTTACTGCTCAGATGTATCGTGCTGAATTTCGCCAGTTATTACGGTAATTTTATCTGCTGTACCACCAGATCTCTCCGCATGTTCTCTAATGAGATCTTCTGAGTCAGCTTCATAAATACAGAAAATACCATCCATGTTGGCAAAACTACGCACCTGTCTGATATTTTTTCCTTCACTTCGCATCTCTACCAAAACAGACTCTGAGTTTTGAACTCCTTTTTCAAGCTCCTCTGGTGGAGTACTTCCCAAACCAGGAGCAATTCGCTCTATATGAAATAATGGCATACTTTATCCTTTCTATTAGTTCCAGTATAAGTTATTTTTGAAGGGCTTCTGCTGCTTTAGCTCTACCTTCAATAATTTTATCTAAATCAAACTCAAGTCCATACTGCTCCGCAGTATCGATGTATTGTTTTTCGATACTAGGATTGACAGACGCTTGAGCTGCCATCAATGCGGTACCAACTTTTGGACCATTATTATTTTCATCTCCAAAACATTTAATGTTTTTATCTGCACCCGCAGCAAGCAGCGTTTCAATAATCTCGATCTGCCCCCATACAGTAGCAACACAAAGAGCTGTAAAACCCTGAATGTTTTGAGAATCAAGATTAACACTTTCCTGTTGAGATAAAAGTTCAACTATCTCGTTTTGCCCATAAATTGTTGCAAAAATTAAAGGTGTGTCACTGTTAAGCTCAGCTCTCTCATTGAGATTACTACCGCCTTCAATGTGTAAGTTTATTTCGTCAACATTACCCGTTTTAGCCGCCTCAAAAATATTAACACTTGCCTCCGGACCACTTGAGCAGAATGAAAATAAAACAAATACTGTAAAAATCGAAATTATTTTTTTCATTTTTACAAACTAAATTGCACATCTAGACCAAGAAACATAGATTCTGAGATGACATCTTTGTCTGCTTCATCTGTGCTAACTCCAGTTTTTTCTTCAAAAAGAGAGTTTATTTCTGACTCCATTGTTTTTGCAGCATCTGAATTAACAAATCCTTCTCTTGCTTCCTGTGATGGCCATTTATTGACAATAATGTAAGTAACTCCATCATCTGTCTCATCATATGCCCAGTAATTCACAGCTCCAGATTCAGTAAAAGCTGACGTATCTGCTTCTGTCCAAGAATCTTTCCATGCCTGCATAAATTCTTCATTGTGTTCTGGAAATTTCCTAACAACAACGCTTATTGATTCCATAATTTACCTCCTTTTTTTTAGAATATCAAAACCCTTAAAACCTTGCATATTTAGTTGTTAAACCTTTGTTAACAAAAATTTACTATATAAAATTACCGATAAATTTAAAATTCCATTACTTTTATAACAATATGAAAGACAAGATAAATAAATTTTTAGAAGTCGAGGACAGAGTATTTCGAGCTCCGTACAACTTTCTCAAAGAAAAAGGAATCATTGATAAGGTTAAAGAGATAAAGACTAGATTTGTAGAAATTTATGCCAAAGACGAAGAAATTCCATATGGTGGAAATCAAATGTTCTTTGGTGACGACTAAATAATTTTATAACTATTTTTTAGGTGTAGTTTTTCCCTTTGACTCATAAATTTCTGAATACCAACAACCTGGAGCTACCATATTGGATTCATCATAAAAATTACTATTTCCACTCCAAGACTCATAAGAAGCCATAATTTGATTCACGGAATTTTGAATTGAATCTTTGACACTTGGATGGAGATAATTAGTAGGGCAAAAATTATTAAAATCCTGCTGTTGGTTTCCTACTCTTACATATTTTCCAATTGAAATTTCAGTTCGACCAAATACACTTCCACCCTCCCCATCTTCATAGTTGCCTACATACCCTAAAACATCACCAGCTTGAACCTGCATTCCGCTGTAAATCTCCTCTCCATTTACTGTAAGAGGATTCTGGCAAACCGCTCTACTCGTCCTATCACAACTTAGGCTCACTACATGGTCTATGACGACTGCCCAGTCACTGTTTCTTGCTGGTTTTATCATCAACTCCCAGTCGTCCTGAATATAGCTTGATGTAGGTTGGAATTGGAAAAAGTCAATTACTCCATTAATAGGAATATGAACAAGTGTATCTCTAGGAACTTTGTATTCAAAAGTTGGATTATCATATGCGCCAGGTGTTCCTGCTGAGTGGACTCTTCCAAATTCATCAAAGAATACTAGTTGTAGTTCTGACTTAAACTCAAAATCACCAGAGACACCTGTAGAAGGTTCGTATGGTCCCCAATTTGTAATTAAGAGATTATATAAAAAAGGAGGGTCATCACTAGCCGGTGATCCACTACTTCCCATTCCGCCACTACCTTGATTTGCTTGGTCAAAACCTTGACATTGTGGATGATCAGGATTTTCTTCACAAAATTTTGCAGCGTCAAAACCTTGACATTGTGGATGATCAGGATTTTCTTCACAAAATTTTACTGGGTCAACATTTACCGTATGAGTCGTAGTTGTAGTTTCTTGTTGAGTCGTAGTTGTAGTTTCTTGTTGAGTCGTAGTTGTAGTTTCTTGTTGAGTCGTAGTTGTAGTTTCTTGTTGAGTCGTAGTTGTAGTTTCTTGTTGAGTCGTACTTGGCGAACTACTAGTACCTCCACAAATAATGAAGGTTAAGGCAAAAATTAGCGTTTTCCCCTTCATAATTACAACCTAATGAAATTTTTTTAATAATTCAATCAAATTTGTAAAAAGGACAATTTAGACATTTTTATCGACGCAATACGGACAGTACTCGTTAATCTTAAAATCTGGAGAAGCTTTCTCTTCTACTGAAATTGGCTCTCTACATATATAACAGTAAATATATTCTGTTTCGTTGAGGTCTGTGTCTAACGCAACACGTTCATCAAAAACAAAACAGTCACCATTCCAGTATTTTCCATCTGTCTTTTTGAAGTAGTCAAGTACTCCACCCTCTAGTTGTTTTACATCAGAAAACCCTGCTTTCATCATTACTGCAGATGCTTTCTCACATCTAATTCCACCAGTGCAATACATAACAATTTGTTTATCTTTGTACTCTTCTGGTAGTTGTTCTATTGCATCTGGAAAATCTCTAAATGTATCAAGTTGGAGGTCAACAGCATTTTCAAACAGTCCAACACGAGTCTCATATTCATTGCGAGTATCCAAGACAATGATATCTTCATTGTTTTCGTACATTGCATAGAGTTCTTGTGGAGTGATATAATCTCCTGTTAGTTCTCTTGGATTAATATCATCTCTGCCTAATGAGATGATTTCTTTTTTTGGACGCACTTTCATTCTTCTAAAAGGCTGAGTCTCGCTGTATGTTTTTTTTAAAGGGATATCTAAAAATCTTTCATCTTGTTCCAAAAAATGAAGATAGATTTCTATAGCTTCTTTGCTTCCAGCAAGAGAAAAGTTAACTCCTTTTGGACTTAAATATACTGAGCCCTTTAATTCAAGTTCGACACAAATTGATTGAAACTGAGGAACCAAATCTTCAAAGTCATCTAATGGTTCAAATTTATATCCCGCAATATTAAGTACATCTAAATTATTCACAGACATATTGTAAATCCCAATCCTTATTTTATAAGACCTCTTTTTTGAAAAAAATCCACAGTGTCGTTTATTGTTTCAGCTACAGGCCTTGGTTTATGATCAAGTATTTCTTTTGCGAGAGTACTTGGAATAATTTTGTTTTGGACTTTTACAGTATGAATTGAATCAACAGTAGCACTTCTTGGTTTGTTAAAAAAAAGTGCCTTTAAATAGGACGAAGGAATTGATAGATAAGCAAAGAAAAACGGAAGTGTGCCTCTTATTAATTGTGTATTTAACTTCTTAGACATTACTTCACCGATTCCAACAAAATCTATATAGTTTCCTCCAACAATATAATTTTGTCTTGACTCGCCTTTTTCTACACAGTTTATTGCAGTGAGGCAAAGATCACGAACATCAACATAGTCATAACCAACATTTACTGTAAAAGGTCTTTTTCCATTAGCAATATTTATAATCTCTTGACCGAACAAACTAGGTTTAAAATCATTTGGTCCAAAAATCCCTGAAGGATGAATAATTGAAGCATCAAGACCTTTTTCACAATAATCATAAACAATTCTCTGTGCATCTGCTTTTGATAGATCATACGGAACAGAATTAGGATTTGTTACAAGAGGTCTATCTTCCAAAAGCGCTTCATCTAAAGGTTCTCTTATAAATGCATCTACAGACGAAAAATGTATTAATTTTTTAACACCATGTCTTAAAGATAATTCACATACATTCTTTGTTCCCAAAACATTTACAGAACGAATTATGTCCCTATCTTTGCGTACCAAGCTAATTAGAGCAGCTGTATGAAATACTACATCTACATCTTTAAATGCTAAGTCCACAGATTCGATGTCTGTAATGTTTCCCCTGATAAGTTCTACAGCGTGTCCTTCAAATGCTCGATGATCTCCGTCAAAATCTATACATCTAACCTTAAAATCTTGCTTTGTTAGCTCTCTTACTAAATTTGCCCCAACATGCCCAGAGCCTCCCGTTATAAGAGCAGTCTTCATAAAACTTTATAATTTAATACCAATATGTTTTCTTAAAAAATTACCAATTTGGTTAAATGCCTCAATTGTTTCAGGCATTCTTACATCTACGTGAAACACATGATACATATCTTCCCATTCATAGTATTCATGCTCACAATTGTCTTCTTTTAGTACATCTCTTAATCTCTGTGAGTCAGATAACAAAAGCTCTTCAGTCCCCACCTGAATCATTATTGGAGGGCAGTTCTCATAATTTCCCTTAAGTGGGATAACATACTTATCTTTTTCATCATAATCTTCTTGATTTAGGTAATATTCATAAAGTTGATCACCGTTTTCCCAAATTTTTTTAAATAAAGGCCCAAGCATTATGTCTCTATCTGCCATTTCATATGTGTAGGTATCACCAGAAGCACTTGGGTCAGTCCAAGGTGATAATAGTGCTAATGCAGATGGAAGTTGGATGTCGTCTTCTTTTAGTTTTAACAGTGTAATTAAAGCGAGATGACCTCCAGCGGAATCTCCTGAAATTGCTACTTGTTCAGGAGAGTAACCTAATTCATCTATCAAAAATTTATAACTTTTTATACCGTCTTCTAGTTGTGCTGGAAATTTATGTTCTGGACCAAGTCTATAGTCTGGAACATAAACAACAGTTTTGGTAATATCAGCTAAATAACTAGCTAAAGCATAGTGAGACTCAGGACTTCCTAGTGAATAACCACCACCATGAAAGTAAAGAAGAATCCTCTCTGGATCTGAATTAGGGGTAGAAATTTTAAACGATCTTATATTGTCTAGGTAAATTACTTCTTTTTTTGTCCCTTTTACTTTAGGAAATACAGTTCCTTGTAAGTTATTAAACCATCTACCAATCTTCATTCTTCCTGAGGTCATTTCTTTTGGAGATTTGTAAAGTAGCCCGATAAATGATGATGCTCTTTTAAACCTTTTAATACTTTTTTGTGCTTCTTTGCTAATCATTTTTTTGTAATTAATCTTTGTATCTTTCAGCTTAATTTTAAAAAACAACATATTCAAAAATATAATCTTTTATTATTCATTACATGGGTAAATTATTAGTGCATATTATTACGGGAGTTGAAAATCCTAGTCGTTCAGTATTGGGATTTCTGGTTGCCAAATCAGCAATAGAAGATGGTAATGAAGTCACCATATTCTGTGCAGGGGACGGAGTAACTTCTCTTCATGACATCACAACAAAAGAAATGCAAGGTGTTGGACTCGGGACTCTTTCAGATCATTTAGAAGAATTAAAACTAAAAGGTGCCGTTCTTTATGCCTCCGGTAAATCTGCGCAAGCAAGGGGAATAACTAAAGACCAATTAGAATCTTTAGGCTTTACTCCTGCTACTCCAAATAAACTTGTTGAACTTACTTTTGAGGCAGATAGAGTGTTAATTTACTAATTCAACCTTAAAAAATAAGACAACTTACGTAGCATTCAAATACAACTATTATCTCTACTTGAAAGTCATTATGAGCAAAAAAGTATATTTTCTGTGGTTTGGACAAACTGTTTCTTGGACAGGTTCTGCGATGTCTTTTTTTGCAATTGGTGTTTGGATATATGAAACAACAGGCAAAGCAAGCGCACTTTCATCAATATTATTTATTGTTGCAATAGTTGGCGTAATTACTGGGCCGTTTGGAGGAGTATTAGCAGATAGGTTTCCACGGAAAAAATTGATAATTAGTTTTGATTTGATTATTGCTGCACTGATGTGCCTTATTGGTTATTTAGCATTAAATGATATGTTGACATTAACTCTTTTGATTCCATTTGCATTAGCATTTGGTGTTTTTGAAATAGCTCACTGGACAACTTGGAGTGCTTTTTTGGGTGACGTCGTCAAAAAAAATGAAGTAACAAAAGTCTCAGCATTATTTGAAAGTGCCGAAGCGATATCAGTTCTTATTGGCCCTATTGGCGGAGCTTTTATTTATTCATTTTTTGGATTAACAGGTGTAATAATTGTAGATATAGTTACCTGTTTTTTTGGAATTGCAACCATTACCTTTTTCAAAAGCAGCAAAACTGAGGTAAAAAGTGATTTAAGTATTAAAAATGTTTATTTTGATTTAACTGAAGCATACAATTGGCTGAAGAAACAGAAAGGCCTACTTTCTTTAGTACTTATTCTGGGTGTTTGTAACTTTCTCTGGGGCTTTACTCAGGTTTTACTCCCTCCGATGATACTTAGTTTCACAGACGCAAGAGGCCTAGGCATTGTTGAATCAAGCATTGGTCTAGCTTTTCTACTAGGTTCGATAATTTCCCTACGATTCGCAGACAAGCTTCAAGGAAATTTAAAGGTAGCGATTTATATGGGTCTTTTAGGTGGAATAAGCTTAATCTTAGGTTCTCTTAGACCAAGCATAATTCTTCTATGCATACATGGGATTATTAACGGTGTTAGTGGGACAGTCCAATATACGGTTTCTTCAGGCGCATGGCTAGCTATAACTACAGAAGATATCAGAGGAAGAGCTTTAGCATTAAGAGGTACCATTGCCCAGATGCTAAGACCACTAGGTGTTATTATTGCAGGTCCTCTGGGAGATTATCTAGAGTTTGATTTTTATCCAAACAATATTGAATTACTCTCTCCGTTTGTTGGTTTAGGTCACGGAAGAGGCTATGCTTTTCTATTTTTTATTGTAGGAATATTGTATGTAGGAATATGGATTTTAAATTTCAATAACAAAAATTTAAGAAATCTCTCAAGGCAGGTAAAAGAGATAACAAATAATTAGCATAAGTACATGGATCAGATTATTAAGACAGAAAATCATCCAATTAGAGTAAGAAAATTTCTTGGGCCATTTGGAAGATTCGTTTTAAAAGTTATTAATTGGGATGTAGTCGGATATCTTCCTGATAAAAAAAGAATCATAATTGCTTCGGCTCCTCACTCATCTACCTTCGATGCTATATATGCCTATTTTGTATGTTTGGCAACAGATTTAAAATTTCATTTTCTTGGTTCCGTCTCAATGTTCACACGAATTGTCGTACCGCTACCATTTAAAAAAAATCCAGATAAGTTAGGTATCCCACATCCTTTTGGAAAATTTCAAAATAGAGTCCTTCATGAATTTGGTGGAATTCCGGTTTGGCGGGCTAAATCAACCGGAGTTACTAAACAAGTAATTGAACAGCTTGAGTCAAAAGAGAAGTTTATCCTGTATCTCACAGTTGAGGGAGAGATGAAAACCAATCAGACAATTAAAAGTGGTTTTCACTATATTGGAAAAGCCTTGGATGCTACCGTGGTACCTACAAAGATTGATTATGAGAATAGAAGATTTGAATTGATGGAAGCAATGTCCTTAACTAATTCTGTAGAGCAAGATAAAGAAGCTTTGATGGAAAAGTATCATTTAGTTAAAGGTAAGAATAAAGTATTTTATAAACCAGGAACAACATAAAATGTTGGTAATTTTTTTAACGATTATTGGATCTATAACACTTCTGTACTTATTTCCAAACATTACAATGCTATTTTCGATTGTCATTGTAATATTTTGTGTGAGGTGGCTGTTATACAACAATAGGTATTACGAATGAAAAGACACCTGTCTTTGTTATTGATATTTTTTATGTGTGGCGGAACATCATCGACACCAGAAGAATCTTTACAACCAACCATAAATGAAAATCAAAATACGACACCTGAAGTTAGTCAAGAGGAATCTATACCACCTATACCATCGGTTAATTTTGATATTATTGATATCTATAATTCAAAACTTGTTAATGAATTATGTAGTGATGCTCAAGATATAGACTCAACATCAGAAGAATGTCTTCGTCAATATAGAGATAATTTAGAATTCGTTTTTAGCTATGCCAATGAACTTGAACAATATATGAACGATTTAAATAGTTACTTTCAGAATTATCCAGAAGCTTTCACAGAAGAGTACAGAAATCTATTTGCATTTATAAACAATGAGTACGCAAATGTACCACAGATGTATGGAACCGTTGGAATGAAATACCAAGAGAGATTTGGCAATACTGACCAATCTAGTTCTACACCAAGAACAACAATCCCATCATCTGAGAACTATCTTGATTATAGAGATGTAAAAGTTTTTAAAGCATCAACTATCTCAGATCAACACATTGATATTCTCACAAAATATATTGAATATACAGAACAGATTTTGTTTACAGATATACGTGTAAAAAGAGAAAACTTATATCCAATACTGGTTGTACAACTAGACTCTGAAAATTATCAATCCGCAATCACCTTAGAGGAAGAATATTGCCAATACATAAATGACGAATATCCCACAACATTTAATAATTCTCGATGTAATCCGCAGAATCATGACAGGAAAGCCGACGGAAGTATCGGATTGTTTACAGATGGTGGAAGAGTCTCAGGCTCTTCTATTAGCGGAGCACCTAGCAATAGAGAATGTTGTTATCTTTTTATAAGTGGTTCATTTGATTTATCCTGGGATAGTAGATCACAAGCATATGTAACTATTCATGAAATGTATCATATCTTCCAGATTTCGAATGTTATAGATTTTGACTATGAATTACAACAAAAAATTACTGGCAAGAGAATAGGAGATGACAAAAGGGACAAACCGTTCTGGATGGAGGGATATGCCACATATTTTTCACATCTTTATTACTCCCGAGACATAAATGATTTCTCTCATTTAGAAAATGAAATGTATGGTGGATTGTTCAGTTGTTATTGTGGAGATAATCAACCAACAATAAAAGAACGATATTTAGATGGACCTGAATTATATAACGTTACATGGGAAAGTGATTGGGCTGTAGGTTATCAAGTTGGTGCATGGTTTATAGCTTACTTAACAAATACTCATGGAGAACAAACAATGTATGACTTTTGGATCAATTCACAGTCAGGTATTTTATTTCCTGAAAATTTCCAAAATACATTTGGAAAGGACTATATTTCATATGAAAAAGAATTTAGAAATTTTATTATGAACAGTTCTGAAGATGAGCTTATGTCAATACTTCCTAATGAATAAAAAATTATCGCTGAGCTGCATCACCCCCACCTTTTCCACTAGCAGTTGCGATAATAAATTTAAAGTAATCGATTAAAGATAAATTTTGTATCATCTTTGCATCAGTCTCAGCAAGAAGCTCGGGGGTAGAAGTGTCAAGACCACTAACTTGTGAAAGCCCAGTAATACCTGGGCGTACTCTATAAACATCGTATTTTTTTCTTGCGTCTCTTAATTTTTCCTGGCTAAACAAAGCTGGACGAGGACCGACTAAACTCATATTACCTTTTAATACATTCCAAAGTTGTGGAAGTTCATCTAGGTGTGATTTACGCAAGAATGAACCAATAGGTGTTATTGCTGATTTATCGACCAAGTGGCTTGCAACTGATGCTGTATCAAACTGCATCGTACGAAATTTTATTAGAGTAAAAGGCTCCTCAAACCTACCAATTCTTTCTTGGCGAAACAATGGTGAGCCAGTATCAAAATAAGTAATTACAAATAAAATTAAAAGAACTGGAGATAGTACCAACAATCCAAAAAAAGAAAATAAAAAGTCGAATATTCTTATCATTATCCAAGCATAACAACGAAGCAATCAGTTAACGAAATTTATCAAAAAAACCTTTTCGCCATGCATATCCAGCTACAACGGTCAGTAAAATTCCTGAGAAAAAAGGAGGTATTCTCGATAAAAGTAATACAAAAGCTATAAGAACTAAAGCATAATCAACATATGTCCAAAACTTGCTTGTCATTTTTGGAATTAAATTAAAGTATCTGAGTATCGAAACTATAACAATTCCAGTTAATAAATAATACATTTCTTTAATTGTAGGTATTAATAAACTAAATAAAAAATGTCAAAAACAGCAATAATCACAGGTGGCAACAAAGGCATAGGTCTAGCAGTTGCAAAAGATTTAATTTCTAAAAACTACAAAGTCATAATTGGCTGTAGAGATAATGTAAAAGGAAAGATGGCTGAGGAGTATCTTGGCAACAATGCGCACTTTTTAGAATTAGATTTATCAAAACCAGCAAGTGTCTTACAGTTTGTAAAACAAATTAATACTCATTTCTCAGAGATTGACGTTTTATACAATAATGCAGGTTTAATTTATAGGGATTTTGAACTTACCGAAGAAAGCTATGAGTCAATGATTGCAGTTAATTATTTCGGTGCTTATAGATTAGCTTTAATGCTTTTAGAAAACTTACATAGAAGCTCAGGAAGAATTGTTCAGGTAACGAGTCTTTCGATGTATCTTGCTAGAGAGTTTAATTTGGACTTTCTTCATTCAAAAATGGGATTTTCTCCAAGCAGTAGGTACAACCTTACAAATTTATTTAGGTCAATGTTTTCACTTGAGTTAGAGAATAAACTTAAAAAAACTTCTATCTCGGTTGCTACTGCACATCCAGGGGTAACAAAGTCAAGGCAATCAAGACCTTATGAAGTCAAAAAAATTAAGAAATCTTTTTACACATACTTTTCTACAAACATTCAAACAGGGATAGCCCCTATTATTCAGGCGATTGAAGCAGATAATGTTTCTGCAGAACATGTTTATGCCCCAAAAATCTTTGGCTTCTATGGTCAACCAGCAACCATGCAACATAATAAACTTGTTTATAACGAGGAGCTCAGAAATAAACTCTGGACTTTTACGGCGAATGAACTTAATTTAGATTTATGATAATAATTCAAACCACAGTTGATGATGATAAAAAAGCCAAAGAATTGATTAAATTGTTAGTTGAAACAAACAAAATTGCATGTGGAACTTTTCATAAAATCCAATCTTCTTATAAATGGAAAGAAGAACTAGTAGAAGAGCAAGAATTTGAAATATCTATGTACACAAAAGAATCTCTTATGCGAGAAGTTGTAGAAAACATAACGCAAAGACATCCATACGAACTTCCAAAAATTACAGTTTTAGAACCTACCTATACACTTCCTGAATATGATGATTGGGTAAAAAAACAAACCTCTTAGCGTTGTTGTTGAACATAACCATAAATACTATATTCGTCTAAATTTATGCTTCTCTCATTATTTTTGTCTAAAGCTGCAACAATTTGAGCTCTATGTTCTGTGGCATGAAAAATCATCATAGACAATATAAATGAGATTTTGTTCGATCTCATACCTTTTGATGTTTCATATTCAATCTCTTTATCATCTTTATAAGCTTGTTCTATTAAATCTTTATCAATATTCTCAAGAGCCGAAAGCAAGTCATCAATTAAATCAGGGCTGTCCATATCAAATTCAATCTTAGAAAAGGGTTTTTCTTGTAATCTTTGACTATATAAGTATGAAGCAGCAACGATATGTACCATTATTGTTTTAACTGTCCATTCTTCATCGACAACATAGTAATCAAGTACGTCTGGACCAAGTTTTTTCACTTCTTTAAAAATCTCTTGGTTTGCCCAGGCCATATGTTTTGCTAAAAGTTCAACAGATATCATTTTTTCTCCAAATCTTCTACTCTTTTCTTTAATTCCCTTATTTCTACAGAAAGTACTTCAATAGCATCTACATTTTTTGCAGAGCGGATATACCTATCGTTTTGCCACTTCAATCCCCATTTAGTTAAACCAATACTAAAAATAGCAATCGGCAATACTACAAATAATCCGGTAGGTTCACCACTAAAAGCCACAGCTAATAACATGACACCAAATAAAAGATACATAAAAGACATAACAACTTTTTCTATGGTTCGGGTGGTTTTTCTTTCGGTACTTTCTGTTGAACTCATACTTAAACAATACAGTATGATTTAAAATAGTTCTATGAAGATACTTGTTGTGTGTACTGGGAATTCATGTCGTTCTCAAATAGCAGAAGGCTTAATCAAGAATAGATTTCCAGATTTTGAAGTTTTTTCGGCAGGAACACACCCCGAATCAAATGTTAATCCTTACGCTGTAAGAGTTATGCAAGAAAAAGAAATTGATATTAGCAGTCACTATCCAAAATTAGTAGATGACTTCCTTGATACTGAATTTGATTATGTTTTAACTGTTTGTGATTCAGCAAATGAACTTTGTCCAGTTTTTCCTAATGCAAAAAATAGAATACATAAATCTTTTGTTGACCCAAAAAGAGATCATTATGATTCAGAAGAACATGCCCTAAAAATTTATACGCAAACAGTTCAAGAAATATCAGACTGGATAGAGACCATTACTTTTTAGTCTCTTGTCTATAAAAGTTGAAAAAGCTTAATGTTGCAAGTGCGCACAAAAGATGCCATATCATATGAGCTTGAAGCCATGAATCAGGGTTACACCATGGATGATCAGGAACACCAGTTCCCCATATCAATACAGCGCCAAAAAACGAGGCAAATCCAATAAATAACCACGGAGTGTATGTCCTTTTAATGTTTGGTTTTATATTTGGCAATAACGCTGGAGCAAAATATAGGAGCATCTCCCAATTATTTTGAAAATCTAGTAAAGACTCAACTACAGGGCTACCAAAAAGCTGCTGAATTAACAAGACGGTTAATCCTGACACTATCCTTCCAAATAGATTTGGAAACTTTACTAATACCTCAGTTGCTATCCAAAGTCCTATGCTTAATTCAAATAAATTTACTCCTATTCCAAGTCCAGAATCTAAATACCAATAGCTGTATGCATAGTAAACAAGCAATATTGTATAGGATGAAAAATAAACCCTATTTGAGAAATGAGTTAATTTTTTTAAGTTGTATATCCAGAGAAGCAGAATGTAAGCAATCATAGAAACATTATCTAACCAAGCACCAAATCGTGTGTGAGTTCCATGCATTGCCATGGAGCCTGGACCCAAAAATGTAGATGCTGTAGCATATAACAAAGCAATTTTGTAAGAACCAAACATAGGTGACTTGTTGTTGGTCGCATCATCTGACAACTTGTAAAACATATAAAGGCCAACTACCACAAAACCGAGATTACCAAGTGTGTTAGATGGTTCTCTAAAAAAACCTCCACTTACCCTTTCACACCATCTAGAAATTTCCCCAATAGCTTGTTCATTTTCTGCTGCGGCTCCCCAACCATTTGCACCAAAGACAATAAAGAGTAAAGCCGTTAAAAATACTGAATATATTGCGTAAGAAAAATAATTGGAGTTTAAATTATTTTTTTGCTGCATTTAAGGCTGTGTCCATATCTTCAATTAAGTCTTCAATGTTTTCAAGCCCTGTGGAAACTCTAATTAAGTCTATTGGAGCACTAGCCTCTGTTTCTTGAGCGTTATCGTGAGTCATCAGATATGGAAGCTCAATCAATGTTTCAACCCCTCCAAGACTCACTGCCAACTTGTAAAGCTCAAGAGATTTCCAAAATTTCTCTTGGTTAATATTCTCCTCGAGATAAAAACTAAGCATACCTCCAAAATAATTCATTTGTTTTATAGCAATTTCATGATTTTCAAATCCTTTAAGGCCTGGATATCTTACTTCCCTGATGTGTTCTGAGTTTTCTAAATATTCTGCTAATTTATGAGCATTTTCAGAATGTAATTTAATTCTAGGACCAAGTGAGTAGAGTCCTCTCTGGACAAGATAAGAATCAAAAGGAGACATTATCGCTCCGCCTTGTCTTTGATATAGCATTAAAGTCTCATGAAGTTCGGGATCTTTACAAACCACGGCACCACCTAATGTGTCGCTGTGCCCGCCAATATACTTTGTCGTGGAGTGCATTATGATGTCTACACCATGTTCAAAAGGTCTTGTTATAAATGGTGTTGAGAATGTGCCGTCAGCAACTAGAAGTGTTGGGTAGCTGTGAACAATTTCAGATATTTTTTGTAAATCATATAAATTCATAGACGGGTTTGAAGGAGATTCAATCCATGCCAGTTTTGTTTTCTCATTAAGTAGACTGTCCAGCTTTTCTGTATCTGCAAAATCACAAAAATTAACCTCTACACCGCGTTCTCTAATAATTTTTGAAAAATAATTGGTTGTTCCTCCATAGACATCTTTTGTTATTACCACATTGTCACCGGGTTTTGCCAGTTCCGCTATCAAGCTAATGGCAGACATACCTGAAGCCATAGCAAATGCATGCTGTTCTTCGTAATTTTCAATACCTTCTAGCGAGGCAAGAGTTCGTTCAAACAACTCTCTAGTTGGATTATTTACTCTCCCGTAAAAATATTCTGACTCACCCGGCACATCATTTATATATGTAGTGGATAAATGAAGAGGAGGCATGACATCGCCTGAGATAGGTTCGAACCTTTTGTTTGCATGAAGTGCTTTAGTATTCATGCCGTATTTTTTAGATTTCCCCATATGTGAATATTAGGGCGAACATACTTATTAAACACTAAAAAAGTTTAGATTTTTACTTTTATTTCCTTGTAGCCACGTATTCCAAATGCACCAGTTCTTTCAGGTTGGCTTTCTAACAAAATAGAATTTGAAAATAGGTTGTGAAAAGAAACCTCCAGTTCCAATCTTGCTAGATGGGCTCCTAAACAAAAATGTACTCCACCTCCAAAACTAGTATGACTAAGATTCGATCTTTCAAAGTTTATTTGGTCTGGCTCCATAAAACTATCCGCATCTCTATTTGCAGACCCTAATAATATGGCCACTTTAGAGTGTTTTTTTACTTCTACACCTCCGACATAATCATCGTCTAAAACCCATCTCTGGAAGAACTGAAGGGGACTATCAAATCTTATAAGCTCTTCGATAATGTTTTTGATATTATATTTTTTATCAAGATTCAATGTATCAATATTATTATTTGCAAGCGTCACAATAGAGTTGCCAATAGTATTTACTGTTGCCTCATGACCAGCATTGAGCAACAAAATAACTGTACAGATTATCTGATCCTTAGTTAACTTCTGATCATTTTCAGTTACATTAGCAAGTCTTGTAATCATATCATCTCCAGGAGTGTTCACTTTCTGGTCTATAAGCGACAATGTATATTCATAGAATTCTTTAGCTGCATTTTCTGCATCAGCAGAGTCCTCGTCACTTACTTTTAAGTCATACATTTTTACAATTTTGTTAGACCAATCTAAAAATCTTTCATACATGTCTTCTGGAACACCTAGTAATTTTCCAATTACAGAAATTGAATACGGCTGTGCATAATCTTTGAGTAGGTCAAATTCTTCACCTTTTAAACCCTCCAATAAACTTGAAGACTTATTTTCCATGAAAGGCCTCAGTTCCTGTACTTGCCTATTCGAAAAAGCTTTTGCAACGAGATTTCTTAAATCACCATGCAACTGACCTTCTAGGTTAAGTAGGGAGAATTCCTCAGTTTTCCAAAAGTATTCATATTCCTTAGGATCGATAATTGAAGATTCCGAACCTTCTAAATCATTGGGTGGACTAGATGAAAAATTCTTACTTGTTTGAATATTCTTAACACCATCAAATCTTGTCACAAGTTGTAAGTCAGTTGTTTTATCTAGTACTACTGGTGACATTTCTCTCAAATCTTTCATTAAGGGGTACGGGTCTTTAATAAAATCTGAATCACTGCTTGGAAAATCTATTTCTGGAATCGTCATAGTTCTAAAGTATCAGTTTACAAAGAAATTTCTATAGATTTTATAAAAAATTAGTGACAATTTGTTACTTGTTGATAACATTTTTTTATGTCAGAAAAAAAGTCTATGTTAGATGGTGAAAAGCAGTATCACATCCAATTAAAAGAGGGTGATATTGCTGATTTTGTTATTCTTCCTGGAGACCCGGGAAGAGTTGATTTTATTGCACAGCATTTTGATAGCCCCAAAGAAATTGCATTTAACAGAGAGTACAAAACTGTGACTGGCACATATAAAGGACGGCCAGTGAGTGTTACTTCCACAGGTATTGGTTGCCCTTCTGCAGCAATTGCAATTGAAGAATTAGCTAATATTGGCGCAAAGACTTTAGTCAGGATTGGTACTTCAGGTGCAATGCAAGAACATACAAGAGTTGGCGATTTTGTAATTGCAAATGGAGCTGTCAGACAAGAAGGAACTTCTCCACAGTATATGCCAATGGAGTTTCCTGCTGTACCCTCTGCAGACATGGTTTTTGCCCTAGAAGAGGTAGCAAAAGAAAAGGATGTAAATTATCACATCGGCGTAGTTCAGTCCAAAGATTCTTTTTATGGACAACACGACCCTAACTCCATGCCAGTTTCTCATGAGCTTAATCAAAAATGGGATGCTTGGGTAAAGGGTGGTGTCTTATGTTCAGAAATGGAAGCATCAACTCTTTTTGTTGTTGGTAGTTATAGGAAACTTAGAACGGGTGCTTTGCTTGTAGTTTATGGTGATCAAAATAGACAAGAAGCTCTTGGCAAAGACGAGTATTTAGAGTCTGTAAATATTGCTACAAATATAATTCTTGAAGCAAGCTTAAAAATCCCTTATTAGTTTTTATAAGAACTTTGAGTACCTTTTTTTGTAACCGAGTCAGTTGCTTTTTTCAATGCTAACTTGAGACATTCTTCAATGTCTAATTTACTTGCTAATGCAAATGAGAAAGCACCTACAAAAGCGTCACCTGCACCGGTTGTATCTATTGCTTTGACTGAATCAGCTTTTATTATTTTTACGGAATTATTTTCTATGTAAGCGCAACCTTTTTCACCTAAAGTTACCACAACATTAGTATCAACATTTTTTGCAAATAAAAGTAAATTATTTTCATTAAATATATCACCATAAATTTCCTCAAATTCAATTTCGTTAGGTATAAACCAAGACGTGTTTTGGAGCAGAATGTCAGAGGGCTTATTTGCTGGAGCTGGGTTAAGTACAGTCTTGACACCATTTTTGTATGCATATGAAAAAACTTGTTCATTTACATTCATTGGTATTTCAAACTGTCCAACCAGGACATCGGGTTTACCAATTTTTTCTAATGCTTCTATAGCCAAAGAACCATCTATTAAATCATTTGCTCCAGGTATTACAATAATTCTGTTTTGTCCAGATTCATCGACCCAAATAGGAGCAACACCACTAGATCCATCAACTGTCTGAATATAATCAGTTATTACATCATTGTTTTTAAAATTCTCAATCGTCATATCTCTATAGACGTCACTACCAAGACATGTAATAACATAAACTTCTGCACCTAAGATTCCAGCCATCACCGCTTGGTTCGCTCCTTTTCCACCAAAACCCATTTGATAAGAGTCGCCAAAAACTGTCTCTCCATCATTAGGTGTTCTTTTTACATAGGAAACTTGATCAATATTTGCACTTCCAACTACACAGACTTTTGGTTTCATAATCTAAAAGTATAAAAAATTATTTTCTTAAAATCTATTAGGATTTTTACATGGAAATTAATTGGGAATCTCAGGTTTTATCATCAGTTTCAAAAGTCATTCCAAAGCTTTCTTGTCTAGAAATAGATATAGATAAATTACACGAAGTAGCAGCTGAATTAAGTGAAGATAGTTTTTCAATTAATTATGAAGGAAATACAAATACTGTTCCAAAAGAATATATAAGAAAAACAATGTTAATAAACACTCTCAATTTTGTCTTTACTGATTTTTTGACTTCTGTGAAATATAAAATTGAAAATTATTCAGATACGGATGCAATGGTTTATCAAATAGATAAGGCTTTAGACCAAGGAATTCCTCTTACCCAAGGTCGCTTTATGAGGGATATGAATTTAAAAGAATTCAAGACACTTTTTACTGGGAATATTGTAATGCCTATGGCTGATGAAAAAGTAAAAATACTTAATAATGTTGGAGATATTTTAGTTACAAAATATGGTGGTGATTGGATAAATTTCATAGACGATGGACCCAAAAAACTTTATGACAATGGAAAAGGGTTAGTTGAAAGACTAGTAAGAGATTTTAAAAGGTTTGATGACCATTCGATTTTTGAAAATGAAAAAGTATATTTTCTTAAGTTGGCGCAACTAGCATTCTGGGGAATTCACAGAGAGCTTTCAAAAAGATATTTTTATATAGAGGATATGGAGAATATGACAGCATTTGCTGATTATATTATTCCAGTTGCATTAGAGAGTTTTGGAATTGTTAAATATTCATCTGAACTAAAGGAAAAAATAGATTCCGGAATTCTTATTGATAAAGATTCTACCGAGGAAATTGAAATCAGATCTACTTCAATATATGCAACAGCAAAATTGACAGAACTTATAAATAATTATAAAAAAGAGGAAGAAAAAATTATCATTCCACAATTAGATTTCAAAATTTGGACCGACTTTCATGCCGATGAGAGACCTCATCACTTAACTAAAACAATTATGTATTAGTCTTCTCCCCAAGTGTCTTCGAGAAACCCTTTTCTTCCACTTGCTTTTGCGTACATTTGATAGCGCATACTTTGTTTTTTATAAAAATCCTGGTGATATTCTTCAGCAATATAAAATGCAGGCGCTTCTGAAATTGCAGTAACAATTGGCTTATCAAATTTACCAGAATTTTCTAATTCGACTTTTGACTGTTCAGCTAAATCTTTCTGTTCACTTCCAACTGTAAAAATCTCTGTCCTATATTGCGACCCAACATCTGCAAATTGGTAATTTAAAGCTGTTGGGTCAATATTTCTCCAGAACACTTCTAGTAATTCTTCATATGTAACAATTGTTGGGTCAAACAAGACTTCTACAACTTCGGCATGTCCAGTTTCACCTGTAGTGACTTCTTCGTATGTAGGATTTTCTATAGAACCACCCATATATCCTGATGTAGCTTCTATTACACCTTCCATTGCCTCAAATGGAGGCTCCATACACCAAAAACAACCACCGGCAAAATAAGCTTTTTCGTATCCATTGTCATTCATTACAACTCCCGAGCTAGTTACTGAGCATGATATAAATATTAATAAGGTTAAATATTTTAAATAACTCACATATTGATGTTATTGGCAATGGCTAGAAATAATAAATCATATCAATAAGTATCTTGTTTAATAATAAAATATTAATAGAATAGTGATGAATCCTTCGACTTATATAGCGGAGAGAGGAAAATGAAAAAAACAGTACCTTATATTAATAATTTAAAAGGCAATCGAGTTATATCTATGATGACTGCTTACGATTATCCAACAGCAAAAGCAGTTTCAGAGGCAGAAATTGATATCGTTTTAGTTGGTGACTCTCTAGCACAGGTTGTTCTTGGTCATGATGATACACTTTCTGTCACTGTCGATGAAATGTTGCATCATGTAAAAGCGGTCACGAATGCCAACCCCTCATCATTAGTTGTTGCCGATATGCCATATTTGTCATATCACATAAATATTTCTGATTCATTAAAAAATGCCGGTAGATTCATACAAGAAGGCAAAGCAGATGCTGTAAAAGTAGAAGGTGGAGAAAAAAGAAAAGAAGTTATAAAGGCATTAATAGATGCTGAAATCCCAGTGATGGGACATTTGGGTTTAACACCACAATCAAAAAACTTAATGGGGGGTTACAAAATTCAAGGCAAAACTCTAGATTTAGCTAAAAAACTTTTCGAAGAAGCTCTTCTTTTGCAAGAAACAGGATGTTTTGCAATGGTCCTAGAAGGTGTTCCTACTGTTGTTGCTCAATCCATCTCAGAAAATTTAACAATACCAACAATTGGCATAGGTGCTGGAAAGTATACAGATGGGCAAGTCCTTGTGATCCATGATCTCATAGGCATGAAATCAAAAGAATACATAGATGCTAAGTTCGTTAAAAGATACGGTGAGCAGTATGATGCAACAGTTAAAGCCCTACTTGAATATAAAAAAGACATAGAAAGCCTTAACTTTCCAACTGAAGAACATTCCTACGATATGGGTTCTGATATTCAAGATTCACTTAAAGAGTGGAAAAAAGAAATTAAAAAAATTCTGTCATAGTACATATTTAGTATTAAATTTATTAGTACCTGCTTCTAAAGAAGCCACGTACAAGTGTCCATAGGAGAAAAATGAATAAATACGATTTGGTCTCAATCGTGAGACCCACAGCAGACGAATCAATCGTCGAATCAGTTCACAAATCCATTTCAGAAGTTATCTCAAATGGTGGTGGAAATGTGTCAGAACAAGGAGTTTGGCAAAGAAGAAAGCTAGCTTACGAAATAGATACATTCAAAGAGGGAATATACACGATAACAAGCTTTGAAAGCCCTTCAAATGTTCCCGCAGAACTCGATAGAGTGCTAAAAATATCTGATGATGTCATTAGACACAAAGTCTTAAAGATGGAAAGCTAGAGGTATATAAAAATGGTAGATAACACAGTAACAATAGTAGGAAATTTAACCGCAGACCCTGAAATTAGGGTTACTGACGGTGGTGCAACTCTTGCAGAAATTAGAATCGCACAAAATAAAAGAAAAAGAAACTCTGATGGATCTTGGGAAGAGGGAGATCCGATGTTTTTTCAAGGAACAGTTTGGAACGATATGGCAGAAAACGCGGCTGCTTCATTACAAAAAGGAATGAGAGTAGTTGTAGTCGGAAGATTAAATTACAGGTCTTGGGAAACACAAGATGGCCAAAACCGTTCAATTGTTGACCTCTCTATTGATGAAATAGCTCCTAGCTTACGATGGGCAAAAGCAAATATTGAGAGGGTATCAGGCGGTATGGGAACTTCACAGGAACCAGTTGCTAGAGAAAACTACGAAGAAGACGAAGCACCGTTTTAAGGAGATTGATTATGGCAAACGGAAAAAAGAGTGGTACAAGAAGATCCTCAAAATACGAGGCTCCTAAACAAAGAAGAATTACAAAGCAGCAAATAGAAAACGCAACTTACAAAGACGTTAAGTTACTTGAAAAATTTATTTCTGATAGAGGAAAAATTAGATCCAGTTTGATAACAGGAATTACAAAACAAGAACAAGCAAAAGTTGCCCGTTTAATTAAAGTTGCAAGAGAGCTAGCTTTACTTCCCTATGTGACCACAAGTTCATACAAGCAAAGCTACAACAGAAGATGAAACTTATTCTTAACTCTGATGTAAAGTCTCTAGGAAGAAAGGGCGATGTAGTCGATGTAGCTAAAGGATATGCCAGAAATTATCTTTTGCCTAAAAAGCTGGCAGTTGTTGCTAATTCAAGTAACCTTAAGTTCGCTGAAGCATTAAGAGAAAAAAGAGAAATACAAGCAGTAGCCAACAATGAATTAGCTGAATCAATCAAAACAGCCCTTGCTGATGCAAAAATCGTAATATCTCAAAATACAACAGATGAGGGAACGCTATACGCAGCAGTGAGTAATGAACAAATTGTTGATGCAATAGAAACATTCTCAGGATTTAGGTTAGAGGCTGAACAAATCGATGTTGAAAACCAAGTCAAAGAAATAGGTCTTCATTCGATTTTTATTGTCTTAGGCCCAGATACAAAATTTGAAACAACACTAGAAATCATACCTGAAACAAAATAATGGTTGGTCCTGAAGCACTTTCATCAAGAGACACTCAGTCATTAGGCAAAGTTCCACCACACAGCCTTGAAGCCGAAGAGGCACTTTTAGGAAGCGCTTTACTATCCAGAGACGCAGTCTCTAGATTAATGGAAGAAGTCAGACCAGCTGACTTTTATAGCCCTTCAAACCAAACTGTTTATGAAGCTATGAAGGGTTTGTTTGATACAGGAAAACCCATTGATACAGTTACTGTTTCTGAATTGATATTTAAAGATTCAAAAAACTCTAAATCAATCAATGCATCATATATTGCACGACTAGTAGACAATGTTCCAAGTTCAGCAAACTTTGAAAGATACATTGAAATAGTTTTAGAGCATTCGCATAGAAGGAAGTTACTTAAAGCCAGTGGAAGAATCGAACTCCTAGCAATGGCTATGGACAAAGAAATTCACAGTGTTCTTGATGAAGCTGAACAAACTATTTTTACTGCTTCTGATGATGCTATTGGAGACGGATTAGTAGGAGTTAATGATGTTTTAGAGGGTGCTATCGAGAGAATCGAAGAGATTGAAAATCGTGGTACTGGCTTGTCGGGTCTTCCTACTTATTTTTCCGATCTTGATTATTACCTATCTGGGCTTCAAGAAGGTAATCTAATAGTTCTTGCATCTAGACCCAGCATGGGTAAATCCTCACTCGGATTAAATATTAGTACAAATGCTTCAAAAGAAGGTAAGGTTGTTGCATTTTTCTCTCTTGAAATGACAAAAGAGGAACTGGTACAAAGAGTTTTATTTTCTGAAGCAAAAGTTACTTCAGGAGATGCAAGAAAAGGACAGCTGGGACCAGAAAAATGGTCAAGAGTTGTAGAAGCTGCATCAAAAGTCAACAGTCTCCCACTGTATTTTGATGATGCTCCAGTAATTACAGTTACCGATATTAGAGCTAAGTCGAGAAGACTCAAATCATCAAAAGGTTTAGATTTAATTGTTGTTGACTATCTTCAGCTCATGCAGAGTTCTTCTGGAGATAATAGGCAACAAGAAATTGCTGAAATCAGTAGAAATTTGAAAAACTTAGCACGTGAATTAAGAGTTCCAATACTTGCTCTTTCACAGTTAAATAGAGCAGCGGAAGCTAGAGAAGATAAAAGACCTAGATTGGGAGACTTGCGTGAATCAGGCGCAATAGAGCAAGATGCAGATATTGTGATGATGCTCTACAGGGATGATTATTACAATCCTGGAACTGAAATACCAGGCGTCGCTGAAGTCAATATTGTTAAGAATAGGTCAGGACAGACCGGCAAAGTAGAGCTTTTCTTTAGTAAAGAATTTACACAATTTAGCAATTACTCAAAACAAGAACAGCAGTAAGTTTGAACCTCAAACTTAGAGCCTATTTTTTAATAAGTTTTTTAGCCATTTCTTGGGGCACTATTCCATTAATTATTAGAACATCAAACATAAGCCCGCTATCGCTTGTAGGTATAAGAACATTTTTAGGATCAATTTTTTTACTAATATTCGTTCTCAAGAAAAAAGGTATAACAAAAAAATTAGTTAATTCTGGATTTATATTGGGGCCTTTACTAGCAATTCACTGGTCAACTATGTTTAAGTCTATTGAGCTAAATAGTGTTGCCGTCGGTATTGGGCTAGTATTTTCTTATCCAATTTTTGTAATATTCATCGAAATGTTGAGAGGTCAGAAGGTTGCAAAATATCAAATCCTAATTATTTTATCTGGATTTTTGGGTTTGTTTTTTCTTCTAGATATAACAAGTATTGCCTCACCAATCGGTGTTGTTTATGGAATCATAAGTGCAATAACACTTGCATTTTTAATAATCTACGGTTCTGAAAAGTCAAAAGAATACGGTGGCTTGAATGTTGCATTTATACAGGTAATTTTTGCTGCTATTTGTTTATCTCCATTTACAGCTTCGGGATTTGATTGGATGCTTGATAATTTATTAGTAAGTTTATTTTTGGGGTTCTTTCTAACAGGAGTAGGTTTAGCTACCTATTGGTATGTTGTAAAAATTGTTACACCATTAGCAATTGGAACAATAACATATTTAGAGCCTGTAACCGGTGTGGTAATAGGAGCTTTGATTTTAAATGAAACAATAAAGGGTTTTCAATATTTTGGTTTTGGATTGGTTATTATTGCTGGAGTAACCCAGGTCTATTTAGATTCTAAATAGACTTCAGGCTCGAGAGTCTGGTATTGGTCATAGTAAGAACTATGCAAAGCTATAAATTTATTAAAGCTCCATGATGCGTATTTATTAAAGTATGACTTGACCATTCCAATAGTTGCTTTTGAAGGTGTTGACAACCTTGTGTATTCTTCACGATCAAGGTGCTCAATTATCTGACCATCTGTGTTTATTTTCTTAATAGCATTAGTTACATTATTGGTAGTTATCTTGTATTCCGAATTAATAAAATTTGTAAGTAACATTGAAAGCTTTGGCTCTTCAGGTGCTGTTGAATCTATAATCAAGCACTTTGTTTCGTCACTAAAATTTAATTGATTTGAGTCTTGTATTTCTCCTAAATTCTCGAATTTAAGTGACCCATTTTTGTCACTTAAATTAAACAAAGTAATAGAAGTATTAATCTCAAGCACTAAAATTTGCATATAAGTTAAAGTAATAATATTTTTGAGTAATAAGAAACTATAAAAGTAAATTTTTAAATAAGGTTTGATGTATATATGACAAGTGTTAAGGGACTAGGTGCTTCATTAGGTGTTGCAATAGGTTCATCATTTGTTTATGAAAATGAGATAGATTTTGATAAAGAAGCAATCCTCACTCATGTTGAGGCTAGCAAACAACTGATTGAAAAATTTAGTTCTCAAATCCTTGATTTCCGCTCAAAAGAAAGAAATGATGAAGCTGACATTTTAGATGCATACATATTGATCCTTCAAGATCCTGAAATAGTGGCTCAACTAAATCAAAATTCAGATTCTTCAGTCGAAGAGGTTTATAGTATTTTTACGTCCACTGCAAGTGTATTTGAATCAATGGAAGATGTTTATTTTAAGCAACGAGCTGAAGACATACTCTCTGTAGGAAAACACCTTGTTTTCAATATGCAAAACATTGAAAGAGAAATTACTTTAAACGAAAACACTATTTTAATCGCTGAAGACTTAACACCTGCAGATACATCATCAATGGATTTGAGTAAAGTTAATGGAATTATATTAAAAGAAGGAGGGTTTACTTCGCATGCTGTTATCGTTGCAAAGAATTTGGGTATCCCTTGCGTGATCGGCGTAAAAAGTTTGCTCGACAATATTGCAGATGGCGAGTTAATGACAATTGACGGTGATACGGGGAATATTGTTATTTCTCCAAGTGAGAATCAGATATCTGAATTCAAAGAAAAACAAGGCAATATAACAAAGTTGATTGATAATTTTACTAAAAAAAAGTACGAAGAATTAGGAGTAGAATTCAGAGTTAATATTGGTTCTTTAGAGGAGATTATTTCATTTAATCATCCCTTTTTAAACTCCATTGGCTTATTTAGGTCCGAGTTTATATATTTAGACAACACAACCATTCCAACACTTGAGGAACAAACAAGGGTTCTAGAACAAATAACTCAAAAATTCACTGGAATAATTGTCTATAGAACTCTTGATATTGGAGGTGACAAACAAGTAGATTATCTGAATTTACCTTCAGAAGAAAACCCCTTTCTTGGCGTAAGGGGTATTAGATTATTGTTGGATGATATTGAATTATTTGACACACAAATAAAATCAATCTTAAATTCTAAATCATTAGGAAGATTAAAAATTATGTTTCCAATGATTTCTACTATAGAAGATTTTATAAAAGCAAAAGAGTTTGTTGCTAAAATAGCGAATAACTTAAATGTTGAAGTTCCCCCACTCGGTATCATGGTAGAGACACCCTCGTCAGCATTGATTGCTGATAAGTTTTCAGAAATTGTTGATTTCATATCTATTGGCACCAACGATTTGACGCAGTACATTATGGCTGCAGACCGTGGCAACAATAATTTAAGCCCGTACCAAGACCCACTTCATCCAGCGGTACTTAGGGCAATTTCTAATGTAATTGATTGTTGTAATGCAAATAATACCGAGGTGTCAGTATGTGGTGAAATGTCATCAGATCCCGTCTCAGCATTTGTTTTATACATTTTAGGTTTAAAGATATTTAGTATGGCACCTTCAGCAGCTCCTTTTGTATTTGATGCTTTAGATACACACTCAAAAATTAACAAACAAAAGATAAAAGATCAGATTTTACAACAGAATAATGCTGATGAGGTTAGAACGATTATTCAAGAAATTATAAATTGAAAGTACATTCTATTCTTCTAGCTGGTGGTTCTAGCGACAGGTTTAATAATGAAGAAAACAAAGTTTACTTTCCAATTGGCGGTAAGCCAGCACTTTCCTGGCCACTAGAGACACTAGATAATTCCGATAAAGTTGACTCAATAATTTTGGTTGTAAGGGATGAAGACTGGGAAAAAACTAATAATGTAATTCAGCTAGTTAATCCCAAAAAATTATCTGGTGTAACAATTGGTGGGAACACAAGACATGAAAGTGAATATCAAGGACTTCTTTATTTAAAAGAAAGACCAGATATAAATGAAGAAGACCTAATTTTAATTCATGATGGCGCAAGACCTCTGTTACCTAGTTATTTGTTAGACGAGCTTATTGATGTTGCAAAAAAATATGGAGCTTCAGCTCCTGGGTATAACTCAGATAATCTTATGAAAAAACAGGAATTTAACAAAGAAGAAATCCAAGAAACAATTGTAGAGATACAAACTCCACAGATATTTCCAGCTTCAGAACTTTGGAAATCCTATGAATTAGCAAAATTAGATAAATGGCAAGCAGTAGACACAACAGAATGCGTATCAAAATATTCTGAGCTTGAGGCAGTAGTAATTCCTGGCGATCCAAGAAACATGAAGGTAACTTTTATAGAAGATATCTTTAAACTTGAGGAAATGATTTAAAAAAATCCTAAAAACAGGCCTTTCTTAATCAAAAATGGTTACATTATTTTTAAGATTTCGGGTTTTTACCAAAATTCGAAGAATCATTTATGTAGAATTAAATTAACTATTTAAGTTGAAGGATGGAAGTTGTTATCTAGTTCACCATATGCACTTGGTGTCATATTTGTAACACTCGCACTTATGTGGGTTTTACAGATGTATCTTGCTAAAAAACAGGCTACTGGTTTCTTAGATGCAGTAAACAGCATTAAAGGACCTGGCTTGGAAGTCGCTATAGGTGTAAATCAACCTAAATGGGGGAGAAAAAAAATCTATCTAGCAATCTCTGCTGATGTAAATTCAACCATTGTTAACGGTCTTACTCTGGAGGGGGTAACTACTTTTGCAAAAAGTAAAAAAGTTTCGTTATTTAATGGCAAAACATTAAATGAAATTGCTAACTCAGAAAACAAAGAACCTATCTGGGATGCTGCCAAAATGGCAGCTGACACTTTGATAAAAAAACTTCAAAGTAAAGCAGATAGTAATTCGACAAATTAATTATAAGGAGGGGGAGATATGGATGCTTTGGTAGCAGGCGCAGAAGCCTTTATCCAAGTATTTAGAACCGCTGCTGATGTATTTGTTGGTTTCACAACTGGAATTATTCCAATTGTGGTTGTGTTCTTGACTGCAGTTAATGCTTTAGTCAAGTTCATCGGTGAGGAAAGAGTTGAGGGCTTTGCAAAATGGGCTTCTCAAGAAGGGGCAATTTACATGCCTGTTCGTTATACTCTTTTACCGTTTGTAGCTGTATTTATGCTTACTAACCCAGTTTGCTATACATTCGGTACCTTTTTGCCTGAAAAACATAAACCAGCATTTTATGATTCAGCAGTAAGCTTTGTTCATCCCATTACAGGAATTTTTCCACATGCGAATGGTGGAGAGTTGTTTGTATGGTTAGGGATTGCAGCAGGTGTAGAAATAGTTGCACCAGATATGGTAACTGCTTTAGCAGTTAGATATCTTCTTGCTGGCCTTGTAGTCATATTAATTAGAGGTATCGTAACTGATATTATCTATAACATTATGACGTCAAGAAGGGCAGGTGTTGAATAATGCAAGCTTTAATAGAGAGAATTGGTCGATCAGTTGGTGGCGTGGTTGGAACATTGTTCCAAGCAGGTCGAGATGCTGTTGACCTATGTTTAAAAACAATAATTCCATTTATGGCATTCGTTACTTTTGTCATTGGTTTAATTTTAGAAACCGGTGTTGGTGACGCTATTGCAAATGGTATAAAAGGTTTTGCAAGTAGTTTAGGCGGATTAATGATAGTTTGTATCATATGCGCAATACCTGTTTTATCACCACTACTAGGACCTGGTGCAGTAATTGCTCAGATCGTTGGTGTTCTAATTGGTACTGAAATTGGACGTGGAAACATTGATGTTTCAATGGCGCTTCCAGCTTTATTTGCAATTAACCCACAGGTTGGTTGTGATTTCGTACCAGTTGGTCTGGCTCTTGGTGAAGCAGAACCGGAGACAGTTACGGTTGGTGTTCCAGCAGTTCTAACAAGTAGAATGATTACTGGACCAATCTCAGTCGTTGTTGGTTATTTATTTGCACTAGGTTTGTAAAGACATAACTTAACAATTTTTAAATTTGTAACGCTCTGACTAAAATCAGAGCGTTACATATTTTTAAAGGAGAAACTATGGCAGATTATAAAAAAGTAAAAGTAGAAGCAGGGCCAAGTGGTTGGGGAGGCCCTTTAGAAATACAACCAACTGATGAAAAAAAATACATTGTTTGCGTTACTGGTGGAGGAATTCATCCAGTTGCTCAAAAAATTGCTGATTTAACTGGGGCGGAAGCCTTTGATGGCTTTAAATCATCACCAGAGGGAAGCTTTAAAGCCATGGCTTGTGCAGTAATTGATTGTGGAGGAACTGCGAGAATCGGTGTATATCCTATGAAGGGCGTACCAACGATTGATATTCATGACACTACACCAGCAGGTCCACTTGCTCAATTTATTAAAGAAGAGAACTTTGTTTCTGGAGTTTCTGAGGATCAAGTTACTGAAGCTTAATGCAAATTTATTCTTCAGAAATAGTAAGAATAGGCGAACAAGCTAATTTATTTTTAGATGAAGGAATTGTAGTTTTTTTTGGTGACAATGCACCAGAGGAACTTCAAGATTTTGCGGTAATACATAAACTAGAGCAAATCTCTGGTGAAATAGTAGTTGGAACAAAAATAAGTCTTTCAGATTCTAATTTAGAAGTTGTCTCTGTAGGGCCTGTAGCCAATGAAAACTTTAAAAATTTAGGTCATTTAGTTTTAAAACTTGACTCTTCAACTGAGGAAGCACAGCTTGGAGATGTCAGGTGTACATTTGATAATAAACCTAATATAAGCATTGGGGATAATTTAAGGATAAACAATTGAACTATACAGAATTATTAATTGCTCGTGAAAAAGATTTAGGTAGACCAGTAAGAGTTGGGTTGGCTGGTGCTGGCCAAATGGGTTCCGGCCTTGCTGCACAAATTGGGAAAATACCAGGAATGAACCTCGTTGCTTGTGCTGATATAGATATTGGAAGAGCTGAGAATGCATTACATCTTGCTGGAGTTGAGTATGTAAAACACAACAAGGAGGCGTCAAAGTCTATCCAAAGCGGACAAGGTGGTGTAGTAGATAATGCAGCTGCTCTTGCAGAACTACCAATAGATATTGTATTCGAAGCAACTGGAGTGCCATGGGTTGGTGCGGAGGTTGCCGATGCCTGTATTGAGGCACAAAAACATATACTCATGTTGAATGTAGAGACAGATGTCACAATAGGGATGTATTTAGCCAATAAAGCAAATAAAAATAATGTAGTTTATAGTGTTGCGAATGGTGATGAACCAGTTGCATGTAAAGAGCTATATGACTTCTCAGTGGATTTAGGTTTTGAGATAGTGTGTGTCGGAAAAGGAAAAAACAACCCACTAGACCAAACTGCAAATCCTGATACCTGTTTAGAAAAAGCTACTAAGAAGAATATGAATCCAAAAATGCTAGCAAGTTTTGAAGATGGTTCAAAAACTATGATTGAAATGACGGCTTTAGCAAATGCAATTAATTTACCACCAGATCAAATTGGCATGAACGGACCAGTAAGTTCAGTAGAGGAATTAAACAAAGTCCTTATCCCTAAAGCTGATGGGGGTGTTTTAAGTGAATCTGGAAGAGTTGACTATGCATTTGGACCAGCACCAGGAGTGTTTTCTATTGTGAAATCGGACAACCCAACTGTTATTGAAGAAATGGAGTATTTATCTATGGGAGAAGGTCCATATTACACTCTTTATAGGCCTTATCACCTCGCTTCAATTGAAGCACCTAGAAGTATTGGGATGGCCATCATAAATAATGAACCCGGGCTACAACCAAAGTCATGGATTGCAGAAGTTATTGGCCATGCAAAAAAAGACCTAAAAAAAGGTGAAAAGATTGATGGAATTGGGGGATTTGCCACATACGGTGTAACTTATCCTGTTGCAAATACAGACAATTTAATTCCACTTGGCTTATTAGAAGGCGCAACTGTTATTAAAGAACTAAAAAAAGGTGAACCAATTACAAAAGACTCAGTTGAACTTCCTGAAAATTTAATTAATAGTTTAAGAAAACTTCAAGAAGCTAGTTAAATAGTCTTTAATGACACTTAGTACAACCACTCAATTAGAACTTCATCGCATGATGATGCTGATCAGGTTGTTTGAAGAAGCACTAGAAGAAATGTTTTCAAGAGGCTTGCTCCATGGGACCATGCATTTATCTATCGGTCAAGAAGCTACAGCAGCTGGGGCATGTTTAGCTCTTCAAAAAGATGACTTGATTACTTCAACACACAGAGGACATGGACATTGTCTTGCAAAAGGAGCCGAACCTTATAAGATGTTTGCAGAGTTACTTGGTAGAGAAGATGGATACTGTAGAGGCCGTGGTGGGTCAATGCATATTGCTGATTTATCAAATGGTAATCTTGGTGCCAATGGAATTGTCGCTGGCAGTTTAACAATTTCTGTTGGGGCAGCTTTATCATTCCAGATGCAGAAAAAAGACAATATTATACTTTGTTTTTTTGGAGACGGAGCGGTTAATGAAGGCTCATTCCATGAGGCTCTAAACCTAGCATCGCTATGGAGTCTTCCAGTGTTATTTTTATGTGAGAATAATCAGTATGGAATGTCAATGGCAACTGATAAAGCAGTTGCAGGCGACTCAATTGCATCGAGAGGAAATTCTTATGGAATAGAGAGTATTCAAATTGACGGTAATGATGTTGAGGCTGTCTATGAAAACGTATTAAATTTTAAGAATAAAATTTTATCGTCTGGGGGCCCAAAATTCATTGAAGCAGTTACATATCGCTACAGGGGACACTCAAAATCTGATAGGAACTTGTACAGAACAAGTGATGAAATTGAATATTGGAAAGAAGAAAAAGACCCTATAAAAAGATACATTGGAAAATTAATTGAGTCTGGAATTAGTGAAGATCAACTTAAAGACATTGATACAGATATTAAGGATTTAATCAGAAAATCGGTTAAGCAGGCATTAGATTCCCCACTCAGCCCAATAACAAATTTAGAAGAGGATTCGTATGCCTGAGTTAACAACTGGACAGGCATTAAATAAAGCCCTTAGTTTGATATTAGAAAAAACCCCCACAGCGTTTATTGCTGGAGAAGATATTGGAATTTACGGAGGTGCCTTTGGAGTTACAGATGGACTCCTAGCTCAATTTGGAGAGGAGAGAATTAAAGATACACCAATTGCTGAAGATGTCATCGCAGGGTTAGCTGTTGGAGCATCAATGACTGGCGGAAAACCCATTGTCGAAATGCAGTTTAGTGATTTTATTGTTAATGCTATGGATCCAATTGTTAATCAAGCTGCAAAACTTCATTTTATGTATGGCGGAACGGTAAACGTACCAATAATTGTCAGAGGTGCTAGTGGAGCTGGAACAGGGGCGGCAGCACAACATAGCCAGTCACTTGAATCATGGTTTTGTCATGTTCCAGGATTAAAAGTAGTTACTCCTTCAAATCCTCAGAATGCCTATGATCTATTGCTCCATTCTTTTGTAGATCCTAACCCAATCATTTTCATGGAACATAAATTAATATATAAAATTAAAGACAATGTAGAACTTAATGATATTCCCAAGGAATCAAGCATGTTGGGTAAAGCAAATCTCATTAAAGAAGGAAGCGATATAACAATAGTTGCCTATTCAAATATGGTAAATGTTGCAAAAGAAGCAATAGCCGCTGATGAATTACAAAATTGCTCGATTGAACTAATTGACCTTCAGACAGTTTCACCAATAGATTACGATACTATTAAAAATTCACTTAAAAAAACAAAAAGACTCTTAGTTTGTCAAGAAGCTCCTTCCAATAGTTCTGTGGGAACGACAGTAATTTCAAAAATTGTTGAAAGCGAGTTATTTCATGAACTTGAAGTTGCTCCAAAGCTGGTCTCAGGATTACATTCACCCATGCCTTCTGCAAAACACCTCGAATTAAACGTTATTCCTCAAGCTGAAGACATTACGAATGCAGTCAAAAGTATGTTATAAATAAATATATGGCAAAAGAAAAAATTCAATTACCGGCAATGTCTGATCAAATGACCGAAGCTGAAATTTTAAGTTGGAAAGTTGAAGTTGGTTCAAAGATTGAGAAGGGTGCCACTATATGTGAAATTTCCACTGACAAAGTTGATATGGATCTAGAATCACCTTACTCCGGAGAAATTACAGACTTAGCTTGTGAAGAGGGCGACATAGTAAATGTTGGTGACACAATAGCTGAAATAGAAACTGAAGAAGATAGTCTTTTAGGTTCAATATTCGACTAATCAGCAGTTGCTGTAGGTAGTAATCTTTATATATTCCTGATTTTCTTCTTTAACAAAAACGCCTGATTTGTGCACACAAGAAGAATTAAGCGCAACACTTTCTTTTACTACTAAATCACAATTTATATTTAAATTTTCATAAACTTTTTTGTAATAATTTAAACAATCATTAATTTTCTTCTCGGCGTTATTTTTATTTTGTTGTGATAGTGTAATCACGATGTTGTTATTTGTGATTTCAATATTTTCTGGATCAATGTAGAAAGTTTCTTCATATAGGTTATCAAGAGTATTACTTGTTTCAGTAGTTAAAAACCCTGATGCACTTGAGGAAATAATTGCTAAAAAACCTGCTCCCAGAAGGATGTAAATTAAATTTTTCATAAGTGAATTATAAAAGGTCTTAATTGTTCATAACTCCATATTCTGACAAATAGCGATTAAGAATTTTTCGAAAAATGACTAATATTATAAATAATGGCAGTAGAAAAAAAATTTAAAATACTGATATATCCTGGTTTGCATACTCGCCCAGGTGCTAAATTTGTGGAATTATGTAACAAGTTTGAAAGCGACATTGAAATCTTTTTTGATGATAAGGTTGCAAATGGAAAAAGTATTATCAATATAATGACCATGGCTGCACCACAAAATGGGGAAATAACCATAAAAGTTAACGGCGTTGATGAAGAATTATTAATTAATGAATTAACAGATTGGCATGTCGAGGCTCATAAGTCAAAAGAAGATTTTGATAATTCACCAAACAAACATGAGCTACTTAAAGCTTTTGAAGTAATTTGATCAGGTAATTTTTGCAATCTTCTTAACAATCAACGAATCGATTCTTCTGTTGTCGATTGCTGAAACAGTAAGCTCAAGACCATGGACTGTAATTTTTTCATTTATACTTGGCAGTTTTTCTGAATAGCTTAAATACAGCCCTCCTACTGTAGCCACATCAGACTCTTGTGACTCAAGGCCAAAAAATTCTTCAAAATCATCAATGTCTGTTTTTCCCTCTACAACCCATTGACCAGGACCTAGTCTTTTAATTCCTTTGAATCTTTCATCATGTTCATCTGGCAGATCGCCAACGAATTCAGAAAGAACGTCTTTGATAGTAATTACACCTTCTATTCCACCATTCTCATCTATTACACATGCAAAGCTTGCCTGATTTTCTCTAAGAATATTTAAAGCAGACAGTACAGTTGTGTATTCTGGTAGGTAAATTGCATCTTTAACAAGATTTTCTACTTCTACTGATGTAGCTTCATTTTCAAGATTGAATAAATCTTTTACGTATACAATTCCAAAAGTATCATCTAATGATTCTGTTCTTGAAATTGGCATTCTCGATATTCTTTTTTCATCAACAATTTTTCTTACATCCTCCATAACTACAGGAATTGATAGAAACAAAACATCTACCCTTGGAGTCATAATTTCTTTAATAGGTCTATCAGAAAAATCTAGAAGTGAATCAATAATCTCTCTTTCAGCTGGTAAAATTTGCCCTTCAATTTCACCAAGTGCGGTTAAAGCTTGTATGTCAGCTTCTGTAACCTCTGCATCATCTTCATCAGGTGTTTTAACAAATTTCATTATCATCTTTGTTATACCTTCAGTAAATGGAGCAAATACTTTTGAAAGAATTTCAACTAAAAACGTAGTTCTTGATAAAAATGATATCGGCAACTTCGTTGCCAAAGTTTTTGGAGTAATATCTCCAAAAATTAGAACTATAACTGTAGTAAACACCGTTGCTATCGCACTACCTGCACTTTCCCCAAAACGCCTTACAAAAATAAGTGTTGCAACTGATGCCATCAATATATTAACAAAGTTGTTACCAACTAATATTCCACCAATAGTTTTTTCAATATTTTCTTTAGCTCTTTTAATTCTTTTATTCTTTTTGTTTTCATCCAATTGATGTATTTTTTGTATTGGAATAGAAGTTATAGCTGTTTCAGAGCCTGAAAGCATGCCAGACAAGATTAGGCAAAGAAAAAATACTATGTATAAAACGATGTCAAAGTTAATACTCAATTTGTATCATTGATTTTAGATAATTTATGTTTTAAGTAAATACTTTTTTTAAATTTGTTTTATCAATTGGTTTTAAAAGATGTCCATCAGCTCCAACCCTCTTAGCCTGAAAAACATCTGCTTCTCTGTCAATTAATAGAATTTTTTTTGAATTTGCAAATTTATTGTTGCGCCCAATTTCTCTGATGATTGAAGGACCGCCATTGTTATTTACTTGCATATCAACAAAAATATAATCGTACGACAATTTGATATCATCACTACCAATAAGATGAGTAAAATTGTAATCAAAATCAAGATACTTTAGTAAAGAATCCTTTACCCATTCGTTATCTGTTATCAAGCAAATTTTCACAGTTTTAAAAGACTACTATTGTATATATTTAAGTATATAAAATGTTAAAACTATTACCTATATTATTTTTTGCAGCTGTAAATATAACACAAATTAGCATATTCGAAATTGATGGTATATTTTCAAATAGTCATATCAATGCCATTCAAAGATATATAGGCGAGAATGATTTAAGAGAAACAAGCTTATTTGTTATTCAATACAACGCTTCTGACACAAGTGAAAATAGTGTCGTTGAATTACAAGAATTACTCAAGGGCATTAAAACACCAAAAGCCATCTGGGTCGGGCCAAACGAGACAACAGTTGATGCAAGACTTTTGAAGTCATTTGACTACGTTGGTATATCACCTGGTACAACAATTATTAATAAACTTTCTAATAATGAGTTCGAATTTATAAATCAAGAAGGAATCTATGAAGGTTATATGGTCGTAGGTTCAATCGGAGCATTTATTGAAAACTTAGGAAATGAAAAAATAATATCAAATATAATTTCAGAAGAATCAGGAACATCTGGCATTGTAAGTTTCGATATTAACTCTGATGATATTAATGAAATCAAATTTGTAAAACCGTCTCTGTATGAAAGATTTTATATTTCAATATCAAACCCATTCTTTACTTATTTATTTTTTGCTCTAGGTTTTGCACTACTAGGTTTAGAGCTATTTGCAATTGGGCCTGGATTGATGGCATTTATAGGAGCTCTGCTTATCGGCTTCTCCTCTATAACGTTTACTGAGTTCGGTTTAAATTATTATGGTTTAATTCTATTTCTCATTTCTTTTCTGATTTTTATAAAAATATTAGCAAGGGGATATTTTGGTCCTCTAGGAATAGCTGCTTTTTCCATCTTGCATATTTCATCAATTGTAATGTTTTCAAATTACCAATTAGAAATAAATAATTTCTTGATGATATTTGCTTCTTCAATAATCTCTTTCTTTTATTTTGTTGCAATACCTACAGTTATTAGATCCAGGCTTACTACAGACACAAGTGCAATGTCATCGTTTAAGGGCTCAAAGGTCAAAATTGTTGAATTGTTAAGTGATAACAGAGCACTTGTCCAATTAGAAAGCAATAATTTTGTTGTAGAAATAGAAAATAAACAATCTTTAGAAGTTAATCAAGAAGTAGAAATTACCGAAATAGATGGAAAACTGTCAATTTAGTTAATTACTTCGCGAAAAAAATCTTTTTACACAATAGAATCTTTAATTACTGTTTACATATGCTTCAAATAAAAGTTTCTACATGGCAATACGATGCACTTTGCAGACAACATAGTAGCAATCTTTTTTTTCCGCCAGCTACATTTGAAAAGAAAGAAGATAGAGAAAAAAGGGAAGCCAAAGCCAAAGCAGTCTGTAGTGGTTGTCCTGTAAAGATTGAATGTTTGGATGAAGCAAATGAAATTTCAGAACCATTTGGTGTATGGGGTGGCTTAAATGAAGTTGAAAGAAAACGAGAGAACCTCTACGTATCAAACTAATTTTTTTCTTTTTCCTGAACTATTAATTTTTGAAGTATATAAACATTTATCTAAAAACTCCAAATAAGGTATCGCATACTTTCTGGATAAATTAGAAGCTTCTTTAAATTCGGATACATCAAAAATATCAGGTAATTTTTCCAGAATTTCAACAAGCTCTGATTTATGCTCTTTTCCAATAATTATATTTTTATTAACTCTAAATAGATACTCGTTCATAAAGAGTTCTTTTATAGATTCTTTATTGAACTTATCTATATCAACACGTTTAACTGATAGATCGGTCGACATCTCCTTGATAACGTTCTGGTAAACCTCTAAATCAACAACTGTTTCTTTATCAACAAATAACTGGTCATTTATAATATTTAACCCATCGATTTTATCTATTAATTCATCAATATAATTATCCTCTATGAAAAATTGATCATGGAAATAATTTTTAACACCAACCGAATTTATAGTTTTTATATTTTCCTTAATTTTTTGGGTCATACGTTCCAAATAATCTTTTGATATGTATTTGTTGCTTATATCTATATAATCTTTGGAATTTTCCTTTAGATTTTCTGAAAGAAGAGTAAATGCTTTTTCTACATCAATAAATTCAGTTTTTCGAACTTGTCTGAAAAATGTTTTAACTAAATTATTATTATTCGAAACAAATGCAATTTTTCCACCTATGAAATCATTAGACACCATGTTTTGAATTAATATTTTCTGGTTTTCTAATATTGGTAATTTATTTGGTAGCTCTATATATATTAAAATTTTTTCTGAAGCATTTATAATCTCTAATCTTTTGACAATTTGATTTATTGTCCCAACAAACAATCTATTGCTTCCTTTGTTCTTAAACCCATTATCATTTCCATTTAAAATTGCAAAAATATATTTACCTGAAGAAACAACTCCATTCGTTAACAAATCGCCTCGACTAATATCGTCTTGAGTACCCTTCTTGAGAGAGATAGCAATTCTTGATGTGGATGTAATATTTTTAACTTTATCTTCACTATTTCGTATTTCTTTTACTTCTAATAATTTGTTTGTCCTAGCAAGATACATATTTTCTAAATCAAAAGCCATAGAAGCAGTACCAGTTATAACTTTACCAATTCCATCCTTGGTAAAACTACGATCAATCCATAATGAATTTGGGTTTTCAAATGAGTCAGACTTAAAGAAGTTTACTATTTTTTCTTGAAATAGTTTAAGATCGCTAGTTTTATAAGTAAATTCATCAATTGTGTAATTTATTTCTTTTTCATCTTTTAATTTTTTTTCAAGATAACTTTTATCAACTGGAGAATCTAGTAAATCTGTTTTTGTTAGTACAAAAAAAATATTATTAATCTGCAGATTTCTAATTGCTTGAAAATGTTCCTCTGATTGTCTAGACCACCCCTGAACAGAGTCGATACAAAAAATTATACCGTCGACATTTGCAAATCCTGCAATGGTGTTTTTAAAGTAGTCAACATGACCAGGGACATCAACAATAGATATTCTTCTATTTTTAAATTCAAAATAGGTATATCCAAGATTTATAGTTAATCCGCGGATTTTTTCTTCTTTTAATCTGTCAGTTTCTTGACCTGTTAAAAAATTTACAAAAGTTGATTTTCCATGATCTACATGGCCTGCAGTTGCAAGTACGGTCATGAATTATTTAATGCTTGTACAATTATGTTATCTTGATTATGAAATACACTTCTTAAATCAAGACAAACTTGATCCTTAATAATTCTTGGAATTATGGGGATATCGTTTTTAATTAACTGATTGACAGTATCTACTGTTTTTTCATTATTTATAAGTAAGATAGGTGATTCTAAAGTGACATCTGGTAGTGTTCCTCCACCAATTACACTTTCACCTTTTTCTATGCTTGTAGAAAAAGAAATAGATTTAGCCAAATTTTTACACCTATCTTCTAAGGAGGAATAAGGTTGTGTAATAAGATTCCAAAAAGGTATCTCTTTTTCTTGTTTATTTATATATTTAAGTACAGTCTCTTGAAGTTCAAATAAGGTCATAGGTGAGCAACGATAAGTTCTAAACAAACTGTAGTTTTTAATTTCATTAACCAAGTCGTCATCTCCTGCAATCATTCCAGATTGAACTGACCCAAATAATTTGTCTCCAGAAAACATAACTAAATTTGCACCATCAGAAAGTGAATCTTGCACAAATGGTTCATCTTTGAAGATACTTATATTATTAATTTCTAAAAATTTCTTATCAATTACTAAACCACTCCCCAAGTCATGAAAAAGAAAAACGTCAAATTTATTTTTTAATTCAGCGAGTTCTTCAATTGAAACATCCTCTGTAAAACCCTTGATTGAGAAATTTGACCTGTGAACTTTTAATATCAAAGAATTTGGGTACTTTTCTAATGCTTTTCTGTAATCACTCAATTTAGTCTTGTTTGTTGTGCCTATCTCTACAAGGTCTAAACCAGTCTCATTGATTATTTCAGGAAGCCTATATGAGCCTCCAATTTCTATAATTTCACCTCTAGAAATAATTACATTTTGAATATTATGTGACTTAGAAATGGCTTTTAATGAGAGAAAAAGAGAAGAGGCATTGTTGTTTACAAAAGCAATATCCTGAGATTCTATAAGGTTATTCATAAGTACAGATAGGTATTCATTTCTTTTTCCTCTAGATAAAGTCTTTAAATCGTATTCAATATTTGTATAACTTCCAGGAAAGCTTATGTTATTTGGAGAACGACCTAAGTTTGTATGTAGTACAGTACCAGTTGCATTTACAACTTCTCTTTGAGTTTTTGAACTTAAATCATTTATAATTTCAGAGAATATATTTTTTGCAACATCAGAGTCTTTTTCCTCTGAAAGTATATTTTTTGCAATCGTAGATTTTATATCTCTTGGTAAATTAGAGTTTACTGATTCAGTTAATTCATTAACAGAAATAGGGTTCATTGATTTGAAAGTTCCTCAAAAACTTTTGCTAGTCTTCCAGTACATGTTTCATCAATAATTGGAGGAAGTTGGATAGCAATATTGTTTATTAATTTTTCTATCTCTACTTTCGTAATAGAATTATTTTGATCAATTAATGGAGTTCCACTGTCTGCTACATTATTTGTGTTTTCACTAATAGGAACTTTTCCTAAGAGAGGTATTCCAAATTTATCCGACAAAGCTTCACCTCCACCCTCACCAAAAATATTATATTTTTCTCCAGTGTCTGATTCAAAGTATGACATATTTTCAATTACTCCCAACAGAGGGATGAAACTTCTCTTTGCCATATCGGCAACTCTTGTTGCAACTTTTTGTGCCATTAATTGTGGAGTTGTAACAACAATTAGCTCAGCTTGTGGAAGTAATCTACTTAGAGCCATTTGTATATCTCCTGTACCAGGCGGTAGGTCAATTATCAGATAATCTAAATCTCCCCATTCCACGTCAGTTAAGAATTGTTCAAGTGCTTTACTTAACATAAGGCCTCTCCACATCAATGCAGTATCTTCATCGCTTGTTATGAGACCAGTTGAGATTACTTTTAAATTTCCAATCTCATAAGGAATCATTTTTTTGTCACTATTTGCTTCAATTCTTCCAGTTATTCCTAACAGCCTTGGTATTGAGAATCCCCAAATATCTGCATCTAACAGTCCAGTTTGAAATCCTTTTTTTGCTAAACCTAATGCAATATTTGCAGATAAAGTTGATTTCCCTACTCCACCTTTTCCACTTCCAATAGCAATCACTCTAGTTCTAGGATCAACATTTGTTGGTTGAGCATTTTCCCTAGCTTTTTCTCTTGCTTTTTCCATAACAGCAGTTCGATCTTTTTGATCCATTGCAGTGATTTCTATCTCTACTGTTTCAACATTTTCCAAAAGCTTTAGTTTTCTATTGATTTCTGTTTCTATTTGATTCCTCATTGGACAGTCAGCTATTGTCAGAGCTAATTTGATTGTTACTGTTTTATCTACATGCTGAACATCTTTAACCATCCCTAATTCAACGATATTCGCCCCTAATTCAGGGTCAAATACAGTTGAGAGATGTTTTAAAAGAATATCACTTTGGGTCATAACAGTATTCTAAGGAGTTTTCAAAAAGATGTAATTACAAATTTATTGAATAACTGGATGTTTGGTATAATTATTTTATGGATATACAAATAAAATCTTCTCGTGCAATTCTTGCAACAGATAGTGCTGTAAAAAAGCTTAAGGAACTAAAATCTGAGGAATCTTCCGACGATAGTTTTCTTCGAATGGGTGTTAAACCAGGGGGCTGCTCAGGTTTTTCATACGAAATGTTCTTTGATACTGATAAGTTCGATGGCGATGTTATTGAAGAATATGATGGAGTAAACATCGTAGTTGATGGTCAAAGCTTGGAACATGTTAAAGGTGCAACCCTAGATTACAAAGAAGGATTGATGGAATCCGGTTTCTCTATTGATAATCCAAATGTCTCCAGAACTTGTGGCTGCGGTAACAGTTTTAGTTAAATTTATATCCAACTGAGTGAACAGTCTTTATCCAATCTTGTCTTTTATCACCTAGTTTTGCCCTTAGCCTTCTGACGTGAACATCCACGGTCCTAGCGCCGCCAAAATAGTCATAACCCCATACTTTTTCTAAAAGCTGTTCTCTTGACCAAACATTATCTTGATTTTCAACAAAAAATTTAAGTAGTTCGTACTCCATAAATGTTAAATCCAACAAGCTATCTCCAGCTTTTGCATCATAAGTTTTCAAGTTTATTAAGAGATCTTTGAACTCAAGTATTTCTGATTCACTGTCACCTACTAAAGCATGAATTCTAGCACCTACTTCTTCAATCTCACTTTTACTAGACATAAGCTCAATTAGAGGGTTTTGAATTAAATCTATTGTTTGTTCAAAATCTTTGTCGTCAACAATAATTAATGTTGGGAAAGATTTGTTCGTAGATTCAAAGTCTGATAGATTCTTTTTTGTTTCACCATATTTAGCTAGCGATGTAACTACTAAGTTAATTTGATTTGATTTAGTTATATTTTTTAGCACGAGTTTATTAAGCCCAAGATCTACAAAGGTTTTATCAAAGCTTTTATGGCTTTTATCTATATTTATGTAACTATCTATCATTTTGGAAACAATTATTTAATATTTCTGTAACAACATTTCTTTGAATACATATTACATTATTTTCATGAAGATAAAAGCAGAATATATATGGATTGACGGTCTAACTCCGACCGCAAAACTAAGGAGTAAAACAAAGATAATAGAACAAGGAACAGAGCCTCCAATTTGGGGCTTTGATGGTTCAAGTACACAACAAGCTACAGGTGACCAATCTGATTGCGTATTAAAACCAGTTGCTCAATTTCCAGACCCAGTTAGAGGTGGAGACAATATATTAGTAATGTGTGAAGTTATGAATGTAGACATGACTCCACATGCTTCAAATACAAGGGCAGCTTTAGTAGAATCAGCTTCAAATTTTAGTGAATTTGAGCCTTGGTTCGGTATGGAACAAGAGTACACATTTTATGAGCAGTCTTATGATTCTCTTAAATATGGACAACCTCTTGGTTTCCCTCCATCAGGTTATCCGGCTCCTCAAGGAGGTTATTATTGTGGAGTTGGAGCAGACGAAGTGTATGGACGTGAAATTTCAGAAGCACACGCAACAGCTTGTATAGAAGCAGGCTTAGGAATTTCTGGAACAAATGCAGAAGTTATGCCAGGACAGTGGGAGTTTCAAATAGGTCCAGTCGGAGCACCAGATATTGGTGATCACATATGGGTTGCAAGATGGTTACTTTATAGAATTGCTGAAGATTGGAATATTTCTGCAACTTTAAATCCAAAACCTGTAAAGGGTGATTGGAATGGTGCGGGTATGCACACAAACTTCTCAACAAAACAGATGAGAGAAGATGGAGGCTATGAAGCCATTATTGCAGGATGCGAAGCTCTGGGTAAAAATGCAGATTTGCATGTAAAAAACTATGGTGCAAATATTGAAGATCGACTTACTGGAGATCATGAAACTCAAAGTTTTGATACTTTTTCTTATGGAGTCAGTGATAGAGGTGCTTCAATAAGGATTCCTTGGCAAGTTGAAGTAGATAAAAAAGGCTATCTAGAGGACAGAAGACCCAATGCTAATGGAGACCCTTACGTTATTGCAATGTTGATGATTGACACAGTTTGTTCAGCAGCTTCTAGCTAGAAGTTGCTGAGGCAACAACTTGCTCAATTCTTTCAATAAATAAATCTAAATTACTATTAAAAGACTCTAATGCTGCGTTTCTTCTTTCGCCTGTATCGGGAGCGGTCAAACCCTCGAGCAATTCTTGAGTATCGTCATACAACAGATTTACGAGTATTACTAATTCATCATGGCTTGAGCTCAAATTAGACTGAACAACTGGTGGTCCAGGTTCTGTAAAAACATTAACAAAATCTGCAAAATCATCAATAAATTCTTGAAACTCTTGCTGAGCTTCTTGATATGTAGTAGTTTTATCATCCCAACGTTGATTAGTTTCTAAGACTTTTTTACCTAATTCAATTGCTTGAATTTTTTCTCCCGTAATTTCTTCAAGATACTTAACAACATCTTCAGGAATTGTAGTTGTGGTTGAAGTAGAGGTTGTTGTTTCTTCATCTGGTTCTGTGGAAACTGTCTCTGCAACTTCCTCAGACTCCAATAGTTCCAAATCATTTTGAGTAGCAACTCTATTTATAAATGTGTAAGTTGTGGCTATCATACCAATTAAAACAAGAGGAAGTATTAATCTCCCAGGTTTTGGGTCAGGATTAAAGTTTTGCATAACTATATACTATCAAACTTGCTATTAAAGTCTTGGATTATGTCATCCCAAGTAATGGAATCATTTTTTGTAATTGTGACAAATCCGGGGCCAGTGAATATATTTTTTATACCCGAAGTTTTTAACAAGATAGAAATCTCTGAAGATGTAGTCGAGCTACTATCATTTAAATATACAGAAGTTTCTAAATCATGATCTATTAATATTTTTTTTGCATTTGGATTTGGAGTATCTAAAAATTCCATAGTTAAAATTATTTTAATAGAAAATAAACGTTATTATATGTCTGTATGCAAAATCAAAAATCTTTAAATTTCAATTTTGTTAATTTGAGTCAAATTAGGTCGATACTTTCTCTATATTTATTTACTATTGGAACATGTTTGCTAGGGTTCTCAGTTTATTTAATGTTAGAAAGCTTTGGATATTCCTCGAATAGTTTATCATCTTGGTCTGGTCAAGGACTTTTCTGGGCTTTAATCTTATTCTTTGCCTCATTATTTGTATTATTTTTTCCTATTGAATTTCTTAATTTTTTTAAATTGGTAAATAAAACTTTTATTGAACTCATATCAAATATTTTATTTACAATTTTAATTTCTATAATATTCCTTATCCTATTCCAAATTTCTATTCCAAACTCTCTAAGTATTTTCCAAGAAGTTGGAGATTTATTTAAAGCAACTTCTTTTGCCGGATTTATTATTGTTCCTATTTCTTTATTTATTTTAAATTACTTAGCTTCGAGATATAACTTTTTTGATAACTTCGGTTTTAGTTTGATATTAATTATTTGGATATTCGGTACTTTGTTCTTTGTCTAAGTTTACATTTCTTCAACTGTTTCAATTCCAAGGATATTAAAAATAATTTCAATTATTTTTAAACATACAATCAAGATATTAAGTCTTCTATTTTGCAGGTATATATTTGCTTCATCTAAAATTCTTGATTCTTTGTAAAACGAATTAAATCTTTGGCAAAGTTCATACAGATACTCTGCAAGATGATGTGGCTCATTGTTTTTTTTTGATCTTTTAAAAGTATCAGAAAACTTTAAAATTGATAAGATTAAGTTTATCTCTGCGTCAGTTAATTTCGTTTTGTCAAATTTATCAAAATATTCTATTTTGTTTAAGTTTTTTAATATACTTTTAATTCTTACTCTTGTGTACTGAATGTAAATTGCAGTTTTACCCTCGGTATTCGTAAATTTTTCGATATCAAATTTATAATTTGAGCTTCTATCAATTAATAAGTCTGAAAAGACTAAGACCGAATTGGTAAGCACATGAGCATTAGTTTTGTTATTTTTCTTTATAAGTATTTGATAAATATCATTCCATAAATCTTCAAGAGGGTAAACGTCACCTTGTCTAGTTTTGAAAGGCTTCCCTTCAGTGTCATTTATAGTTCCAAATCCTATATGCGTAAAATTTGATTTCGAGAAATTAAAGTACTTAACACTTAAAAACAGTTGTTTAAAATGTTCACTTTGCCTACTGTCTACGATGTAAAAGTATTCATCTGGAGATATATTTTGCTCTCTGTCTAATACGGTAGCCAAGTCTGTTGTCATATATAAATATGTAGAATCACTTTTTAGAATTAAAACTGGAGGGTCGGCTTTTTGCTTTGAAATTAATGCACCATTATCTAACGTAACTAAATTATTATTTTTAAGATTATCAATCATTTCAGGAATTAAATCTACAACTGTACTTTCTCCATAAAACAAATCAAATTTATGATTAAGTTTTAAAAGTAAATTTTTTATACTTTGAATAGTTGTATTAGAGACAATTTGCCAATCATTATATAGATTCTGATTTTTTTTATTTAATTTTGATAAATTTTCAGCAACTTTTTTTTTAAACTCAAGATTTTCAGATGCTAATTTACTCGCTTTTGGATAGATTTCTTGAAGATCTTTATCGCTTAAATTGTTAATTTCAATTTTATTTTCGTAGCAGTAAGTTAATATTTGAGAAATTGGTATACCCCAATCACCAAGATGTATATCTGATATACAGGTATTTCCTGAAATTTTATAAATATTATATAAAGCTCTACCGATATTCAATGGTCTTAAATGACCTACATGCATGCTTTTTCCAATATTTGGTCCACCATAATCAAGAATATATTTTTTAGGCTCAGTGTCTTTTATTGTTTCTAATACTTCATCTTCGGATTTTTGTAGGTAAATTAACACTTCAGATAAATGAAGTGTTAAATTAATAAATCCACTTTCTGTTAGTTCCACTTGATTAATATATTTATTTTTTTCAAAAATTTTGTTCAAATTTCTAAAATGCTTCAGACGATCTTCTCTTTTTTTTATTTTTATTAATGAAGGTGATTGTAAGTGTACTTTATCAATTTTTGAAAAATTAAATATATAGCTAATTTCAGAACCTTTGTTAATTGTTTTCAAGTCTAAAATTTCTTCAATCATTGTAATTTATATACTAGCTTCTTTTGTTAGACAACATTACGACATATAAAAGGCTAGGTACATATAACAATTCACTTAAAGGACCTAAACTAAAACTGCTTCCAATTACAAATAAAATATTTGGTACGAAGCAAAATGCAAAAATAAACTCCGTTACAAATTTTTTTTCTACTGCTGTTAGTAAGTAGTTTGAATCGTAACTTTTATTTCTATTAAATAGACTAGTTCCAATTAAAAATTTTGAATTTCTATTATTAAAGGAATAAAAACCATATAAAACAATTCCAAAAATAAAAAATAGACTTATATTTAATTCAACTTGAAAAAATCTTGAAATAAACTGTGAAACCACAGGATTTGTAATACCAGCTTCAAATGTTAATTCATTAGTAAGATATCCATTAAACATCAGATAAAGATAGTCAATTAATGAATTTCTAAAAAATATAGCTTGTATTCCAAAATAGACTGTATAAAATACAGAAATTTTTAGTAAGAAAGAAAGCAGATTTTTAAAGCTTACTTTTTGCAACAATAGGAATAAAAATATAACAATTAAGTATTGCAATTTAAAAAAAGTTATGACAGCAAGCAGAGCAATGTTTAGATTAATACTTTTTCTTTTTGCTAAATTTCTTAGCGAAATAGCCATTAATATAGCAAAAATATAACCATAGTTTCCTGTTCTAATCATGTGAAGTAATGAAAGATTTAGTCCTGTCGCTAAACAAATACACTCCATAATTGAAAACTCAAAGTGAAATAGTATTAGTAATAAACCAAAAAACATTTGGATCCAATAATAAATATTTAAATAACTAAATCCTAGGAAATTAAAATTACAAATTTTGTTATAGACTAACCAAATTAATGGAGATAAGCCTGGCTCAATCTTTTGGTATTCAAAATCATAAATATTTATATTGCTATTTTTAATATCATTCGATATGTCTGTAATACAATATAACGATAGGTCCCAACCCCGGTATTCTTTAAATACAATGGATGTTCCAATTGATAATAAAACTAAAAGAATACAAGAAAAATAAATGAAATTTTTAATATTTTGATTTTGTAGTATCCAATAATATTTGTATAAAAGTATCAGTAATAAAATATAAGAAATTACGATGACATAATCTAAAAAATATGGAAAAGTTGAAGCTGGTTTAGAGAATATGCCACTTCCTTTTCCAATATTCTCTAGCACCCGACTATTTAAAAAGAACGTCTTAATTATAATTGTTAATGTTTTGACCAGAAAAACAAATATAAGTGAAACAATAATTGGTAAAAATTTATTATCTTTATTCATTTTTAAATAGGATAAACCAAAAATTATTAAAATAATTAATAATAAGTAACAAAACTTTCTAAATTGTTTACTTAAAATATTGCTATCATTATTCAAATATGGCAAAAACTAAAATTTTACTAGTAGGTTACGGTTACTGGGGGCCAAATCTAGCCAGAAATTTGAATCAAAATTCAGATGTTGAATTTACAGGTATTTTAGAAATTGACAAAGATCTTCATAAAAAAATAAGTGAAGATTATCCTGAAATTCCTATTTTCAACAATATTGACGAAATAGGAGATGATCATGATGCTGCCATAGTTTCAACCCCAGCTACAACACATTTTTCAATAGGTCAAAATCTTTTGGAAAAAGGACTCCATGTTTTAATTGAAAAACCATTAGCAACAAGCGTAGATGACTGTGAAATATTGATAAGCATTGCCAAAGAAAAACAATTAAAGCTAATGGTTGGTCATACATATTTATACAATGCTTCAGTTATAAAAATTAAAGAAATTATTGAATCTGGAGAGATTGGAAAACTTCTTACTGTGCATTCAGAGAGACTAAATCTAGGCCAAATAAGACAAGACATAAATGTAATGTGGAATTTAGCACCACACGATTTTTCAATTATTTCATACTTAGTTGGAAGTTATCCAGTAAGTGTTTCGGCAAGTGGTAATGATTTCATAAAAGAAGGAATGCATGACATTGTTTATATACATTTAGGTTTTGATAACAACATAACAGGGTTCATACACAATAGTTGGTTGCACCCACTTAAATCCAGAAAAGTGATTGTTGTAGGCTCAGAAGGAATGATAGTTTTCGATGATACCCAAGTTAATAACCAGGTAACTGTTTATGAAAAAGGTGTTGATTGGGACAAAATTACTAAAAGTGAAAAAGGAAAAAATTCAAGATTTGAAATTATTGATGGCGATTATTATTCACCTCAAATTGAAACTCAAGAACCTCTTGCAACGGAAATACAAGCATTTGTTAATTGGATTCAATTAGATAAGAAACCAATATCTGATTCAAAAAATGGTCTTGAAATAGTAAGAATATTAGAAAAAGCCCAAGAAGGTCTTCTAACTTGACTTTATTAAGTGATGTTTTAAAGCAGAATGGTTTTGAAAAACTATCTATTGCTATCCCTACCTACAATGAAGAGTCAAACATTCACCTAATGATAGAAGAGTGTATTGAATTTCTTGGAGATCAGCCAAATTTCTTAGAGTTGGTTATTGTTAACGACAGAAGTTCAGATAAGTCTTTGGAAGTCGCTAAGCAATTAAGTGCAAAGTATGAATCAGTAAAATTAATAGATAATCCTGAAAATATTGGCTGTCACCCTAGTCAACTTGTTGGTTGGAACAGTTCAGATGCCGATGTTCTCTATATGCTTCCATCAGATAGACAAATTCCACCAAACTCCATACCAGAACTTATTATGAATCTTAAAAATAATGATATAGTTTGGACAAATAGAGTTCCACGAAATGATCCTTATTTTAGAAGGATAGTTTCGTTTTTCTATAATTTTATTTCTAAAAAATTATTCAACCTTATACCAAATGATGTAGATTCCGCAGTGATGATTAGAAATAAATCTTTCAAGAAAATAAATAAATACCTTGATTCAAAATCAGCATTTATTCAAGTTCAAATGGGTTTTATTGCATCTGTAATGAACTTTAATCAAGTACAGGTTAATATTTCTCACAGACCGCGAATGGCAGGTTCGGCAAAAGGAATTAACCTTCATGATGTTACTTGGGTACCAAAAGAATTAATAAGCCTAGTACAACAAAGAAATAAATTTAAGAATCTTAGAATAGAGGAAGAATGAAAGAAGTAAAATTTAATGATTTAACATTACAGATTCATAAAATTAATGATTTAATAAATGAAAACATCCAAATTGTTATAAATTCCAATGCATTTATAAAAGGAAATTTTGTTAAACAATTTGAAGATAATTTTAAGAAGTATTCAAATGTAAAACATGCAATTGGTGTTTCAAACGGTACTGATGCATTGTTAATTGCAATGGAATCTTTAAAATCAAAAGGTGAAGTATTAGTTCAACCAACAACTTATGTTGCTTCCGCATCTATGATTCCAAGGATTGGAAATGAAGTAAAGTTTATAGATGTTGATAAAGACAGTTGGCAAATATCCTTAGACAATGTTTCTGACAAATTTTCTAAAGAAGTAGTTGGAATTATAGGGGTTCATTTATATGGTTTTGCATTTGATGTTGAGAATATTTCAAATTTTATGAAAAAAAATAACATCTGGATGATAGAAGATTCAGCACAATCACATGGTGCAAAAATAAATGGAAGAAATACAGGTACTTTTGGTGACATTGCAACATATAGTTTCTTTCCTGGTAAAAATTTAGGTGCTTTTGGTGATGCAGGGGCAATAACTACCGATGATGATGATCTTGCAACTTTATGTAGAAAACTTGCCGACGGTGGAAGGCTTTCAAAATATGAGCATGAAATTTTAGGATGGAATTCTAGGCTAGATACAATTCATGCTGCAGTTCTTGATGCGAAACTTACACTTTTAGAGGAATGGAATATTGAAAGAAGAAAAATTGCAAAAATATATGATGATACACTTTCAAATATTGAACAAGTTACTTTACCAGTAAAGCTAAAAAATACCGATCCTGTTTATCATATTTACCCCATATTGGTAGAAAATAGGGAAAACTTTATCAATTATCTTAGAGATGAAGGAGTTAGCACAGGAATACACTACCCAATCCCACTTCATTTGCAAAAGGCATTTTCATACTTAGGACATAAAGAAGGTGATTTTCCAAACAGCGAAAAGATTTGTTTCAACGAAGTATCACTCCCTATTTTTCCATACATGGAAGAAGATGACGTCTATTATGTATGCGAAAAAATTAAACAGTATTTTAAAAAGACATAATGTGCGGAATCACAGGTTTTTATTCGAAAACAGATAAAGGCCTATCTAATCATAATTTAGTCAGTTCAGCAAATTCTTTTCAGCATAGAGGCCCTGATAGTGAAGGGTATTATATAAAAACTCAAAATGGAGATGAAAAGATATCGAATTCTTATATAGACATTCAAAATACAGATGCATTAAAAGTCGGTATTGGTTTTAAAAGGTTAAGCATTCTAGATGTTGAAAATGGTTCACAACCATTTTCTTCGCAGGATGGAAGATATACTGTTGTATTTAATGGAGAAATTTATAACTTTAATGAACTCAAGCATGATTTAACAGAATGGGAATTTAAAACTAGTTCTGATGGAGAAATTATTATTCCAATGTATATCAAGTATGGAATTGATTTTGTAAAAAAATTAAATGGAATGTTTGCAATCTGCATCTACGACAATAAAAAAGATCAAATAATTTTAATTAGAGATCAAGTGGGGGTTAAGCCACTTTATATTTATGAAGATTCGAATCTATTTGCATTTTCAAGTGAAATTAAATCTTTATTAAGTTTTGGCTCTATTATAAAAGAAATTAACTATGAGTCAGTATATGATTATCTTACTTTCCAAAATATCTTTGGGACAAAAACCTTATTTAAAAATATAACATTAATGCCCAAAGGTTCAATCTTTATCATTAACGACAACACGTTAGACAAAATTACATATTGGAGATACTCTGACCAGAATCTTGAAAATCAATATTCAGAGGATGATTTAATTGATAGATTAAGAACAGCAGTAAATAGACAATTAATTTCTGATGTACCTATAGGCACCTATCTGAGTTCGGGTATTGACACCAGCACTATCACTAGCCTAGCTAACCAAACAGATCAAAAATTTGCAGCTATCACCTGTGGTTATGAAAACAATCAGTCAAATCCTGAATTTGGCTTAGATGAAAAAAAGCTTGCTCAAACAACTTCACAAGAGCTAGGTATTGAACATTTTATTTATTTATTAAAGAAACCTTCGTTGTCAGATACTTTATACAAAACAATTTTTCATTTGGATGAGCCAAAAATGGGCTACTCATATCAAAATTTAATTATATCCAATGCAACTAGTCAGCACTTTAAAGTTGTTCTATCAGGTGTAGGAAGTGATGAGTTATTTGGAGGTTATCCATGGCGATATGGCTTTGTATCTAATAATAGAATTGACAAAGACAAGCATTTTGAATGGTGGTGTAGAGTAATTTCATCACATGAAACCAAAAAAGCATTTACACAGAATTCAAATTTTGTAAACAACTATTTAGCTAGAGAAAGTTACGAGATTGAAATAAATCAATCTAAGCAATCTAATGCTCTATCAACAATTTTTGCATTTGAATTCAACACATTTTTACAAGGTTTATTAGTAGTCGAAGACAAGCTCTCGATGGCAAATTCTCTAGAGTCAAGGGTTCCATTTTTAGATATTGATTTAGTAAATTATGTAATTGGAATAGACCCAGAAATTAAATTCTCAAAAGATAATGGAAAATTATTACTTAAAAATGCAATAGAGGACATCGTTCCAGCAAATGTTCTGAAAAATCCAAAAGTCGGTTTCATTCCACCGGTTGAACATTGGAATGAGAAAAGTAATAAAAAATTTATAAACCAATTATTATCTGAACAAAAAATTAATGATTATGGAATATTTAATACTGAGTATATTGAAAATTTAAAAAGTAAAATTTTCAGTGAAGATTATTCGGTTGCAAGAAAATTTTGGTCAATAATGTCATTCCAAGCTTGGTTAGATATATATTTTGGTGATAGTTTAAATCATGAATCTTTTTATAATTTTAGTTATAACAAAGCTTACGAAAGAAAACAATAATGAAATGTCTTGTTACTGGTGGTGCTGGATTAATAGGATCACATATAGTTGATAAACTTCTTGAGAAGGGGCATGAAGTAGTAATTTTAGACAATCTTGATTCACAAACTCACCCTAATGGCAAGCCTGACTGGATACCTAAAGAAGCAAATTTTATTGAGGGTGATGTAAATAATTATGACGATGTTAAAAAGGCATTAAAAGAAGGTGTTGACTCTATTTCTCATCAAGCAGCATTTGGAGGATTTACAAACTCAATTTCTTATTACTTTGATGTGAATACTTCAGGTACTGCAAAAATTTTTGAGGTTATTCGTGAAGAAAACATAGAAATTAATAAATTTGTAATGGCATCATCACAAGCTATTTTTGGAGAAGGTCTTTATAACTCCAAAGAATTAGGTAATTTTCATCCTGAACCTCGTTCAGTTGAACAACTAAAGAAAAAAAAATGGGAAGTCATTTGTCCATCCTCCGGAGAAGAAGCAAAGCCGGTTCCTTTTTCTGAAAATCTTGAGCCATATGGAGTCTCGCCATATGCTTTAAGTAAATATTTTGAAGAAATGATAGGTTTAGCGTTTGGCAAAACATACGGTATTCCGGTAGCTGCTTTGAGGTATGCAGTTACGTATGGACCAAGACAATCAGTATACAACCCATACACTGGAGTCTTTTCAATATTTTCATCCATGATTGTAAACAATTTAAGTCCTTTAATATTTGAAGATGGTAATCAGACAAGAGATTTTATATTTGTAGGAGATGTAGCAGATGCTAATGTTACATTACTTGAAAGCAATTTAGACTCTCAACAGCCCTTTAATGTGGGGACAGGAAATCCTACGAAAGTAATTGATCTCGCATCTTCATTGTGCAAAGAATTAAACAGTAATGTTAAACCTAAAATTTCAGAAGAGTTTAGATATGGTGATTCAAGGCATTTTATACATGACTCTTCAAAATTAAAAGAATATAAATGGGAACCAAAATACTCAATAGAAGATGGTATAAAGAAATATACAGACTGGTTCAAAACTCAAGAAGATGTTAAAACAACTTTTCCAGAGGCATCAGAAGGTTTGAGAAAAATAGGAGTTATACAAAGTTCCGACTAATTGTTTGAGTAAAACCTTATACAATTGCTTTTACAATCTACTGGCCAGCTAGGGTCGTAATCATAATATTTTACAAATGGATCACCCTGTATGCCTAAATTTCCATAATTTGTATTTATCGTGATTATGTAATATTCTTTGCAATCAAGCTGTACAGGGCTAATCACTAGATATTTTTTCTCAGAATTTAATTCCTCACAAAATGAATTTTCATTGAAATTTAATTTTTCTCGTAATGTAACTTCTTTCTCATCCATTAAATTATTTCCTATAAAATATTCTTCAATATTTTGCTGTATGAATAATGATGAGAATTTCGGCCGTAATTCGTTATCTATTGCAACAATAAAACTGTTATCTATATTTTCTTCAATTATGTAATATTTATTATTTTCTGCTTCTGTCTCCAAATAGCTTGAAGAGAATTCAAAAAACCAATTTGTAAATATTAAAGAAAAAACTAGTGCAATTGTTGGAATATTGATTTTAAACTTAATACAAACGAATAAAAACAATGATAAAAAGACAGCTGGTTTAAATAAATACAAAATAATAAATAAACCATTTATATCAATGTAAGAAATCAATAAAGCTAGAAATATAATTATTAGATTTAAATTGATAATTAATGAATAGTCATAACGTTGACTTTTGAATGTATAGATGTAAATTAAAAGAATTATTCCAAAATTAATAAAACCTATATTCCAAAAATCATTAATTCCGATAAAATTATTTAGATTATCAAAATTAAACGGCCTTACATGGAAAGGAATAACCTCTTCTGCTATAACTCTACTGATATAAACTCCATTTGTATTCTTAAGTAAAGCATTGCTGATAAAGCTAGATCTTGATTGTAAGTTAAATATATCAGTAACAAAAAAAGTCAGCAATGAGCCAGCTGCAATTATATTCATAAAGGTTGTTTTATAGTTTTTTTTGAAAAGTGAATGAAAAAATAAAAAGGGTAAAATCATTAAATAATATACATGTAAGTGAAACAATCCAGTAAATATTGAGCATAGTAAATACCATTTACTTTTCTTTTTATATAAATAAATAGTCAAAAATCCAAATGAGTATGCCAGTGTTCTAGGAGAGGCACCTAGAAGTAAATATTCTCCACCAAAAGACAGTGCAAAAATGTTAGCTAGATAAATACTAAAAACAACATTAAGTTTTTCAAAATTTTTAAATATTTTACTTATTGAATAAATAAATGTTATACCAATTAAAAATCTTGAAAAATATACAAAATTGTTATAATTTTCAAAAAGTAGGGCAAGATTTTTAAAAATCAAATTATAAAGGTACTGCTCCGTAAAGATGTTTCCATTCCAAGGAAGCTGAAAGCCCATGTCATTTGACTGCATAAAAGCTAAACCCAATTCTCGATCTTCGTTACCTTTACTTGGAAATATTGGGTAAATTATTGGAATTAAAAGTAGCCATATAAAGTTTGAATTTTTTACGTATTGAATAAACAAGTAAATTAAAAACGAAAAAATTATAGTTAGAGATATTAGGTAAGTTAAATTTTGCATATAGGAACCGCAAAAACCAAAACACCATGTATTGATTTTCTCGATATTTGACTTTTGAAGTTGGAAAAGGTTAATTAGTAGAAATAAAAAAATTAGTACTTTGTTGATATACCTTTGTTTAATCATTAGTTAGAAATTTATTTAAAGACTTAATATTTAGATTTAAATCTCTATTATCAAAGATAAAAATTACTTGACTATTACCTTTGTTAATTTTCACTGACATAAAACCATCATTATTGATTAGTTCAGCTTTTTTTGAATTTATATATACATTCCAATAAGCTGAGTAAATTTCATTAAAATATAGATATCCATCTTCCTCAAAATTTTTAATATTTATTTCAATTAACTCAGGATTTTTTCTATTAATTTCATCTGGAATTAAATATTCATCGTTTTTTATTCCTAAATTAATAATTGGTACATGTGATAATTTTTGATATATTTCGTAATTATCAAAATCTTTTATCCTAATAAAACCATTCTTATCAAATTCACACCCCTCTTTTCTGGCGACAATAAATTCAACATTGAGGTTATCGAGGTTTTCAGGGTAGAACTCATCACCTCGAACATGGGTGTAATATCTTCCACCTGCAATTCCTGGAGGAGTATCAGAAATAGTCTTAAATTTAGAAGTGTAATTTATATTTGGAAAACTTTCATAAAGTCCAGTCCAAAATAAATCGTTATTAATTATTAAACTTGAGTCCGGAGTTATATGTAAATGTTCGTTAAAATTACAAATTGACATAATCCTCGAATTATCTCCAGATAAGTTAAAATTTTTACTGAAGTCTCTTAACTGTTCAGTATGAGAATATAGATTTGATGATCTTAACCCATTTATATCAATGTTATAAAAAGCATTTATACGTGTTATTGAGCTAAAAATTATTGAAAAAAGAATTACAAAGTAGACAGACTTTTTATCTTGAATTAAAACAAATTCATCTAGTTTAGAAATCAAATACAAAACAACTGAAAAAATTAAAAAGGGAGCTGTTCTTTGCCAGTTTGATACTAATGACAAGCCTGGTACGTTTTCCACAATAAAGTTTTGTAATGGATTATTTGTACTAAAAAAGTAAATAATAATAAAGCTACATATAGAAAACTTTTCTATTGTTTTATTTTTAGTTTTGAGTGATAAAAATATAAAGATAATGACTGTTGAAATAAATAATTGGGTATTTATAGAATAAAATGAAATCACATTACCTGAATCAAGTAAAATCCTATTATTTACAAAATTTACTAAGTCATCAGAGATAAAGTAATCTGCGTTATCAGAACCTACCCTGTCGCCAAGGTTATTTAATAATTCAAAAAACGGCATTATAAAATAAAGGCTCAATATACCTGAAATTAAAATTGAAAAAGAAATAAATTTGTATGAAATTTTGTCTCTCAATTCTACGAAGAAATAAGCTAATATAAGAAATCCTATTAAATAAATAAATAAAAAAACTAAATTTTGTAAATGTGCACCCGTAGCAGAAATATAAAAGCCAAAAATTATAAACAGGGAAGATAATTTAGAGGTTTTTTTCGAAATAATTATTCCGTACATTATCATTGAAAAACTTAATATAAAAGCTGGATAGTGCAAAAAAGTTACCCAAGTAATAATCTGATTACTCGTGAAAAACACAAATGCACCAATTACAGATGAGTAATAAGAAAAACCAATTTCTCTCATAAACAGTGCAATAAAGAACATTCCTAAAGATACATGAAATAAAAAGTAGAGATTTGTAGCAAAGTTGAAATTAGGTGAAATTTGAAAAATCAATTGTCTGATTAATGAGTCTGATGCATATTGCCCTGCCAGTTGGTAGCCGCTTCCAAGATTCGAATTCCATGTAAACATTTCACCGTACTCTTTAACTTGCTCAAATTGCAAAGTAGAAATTGGTAGTTGTGATTGATAAACGTCTACATCAGTGAATATTTCATTTATTGAAAGTCCTTTACTAAATAAATATGAGTAACTTGAGACAATTAAAATAATTGAAACAAGAAGCAAATATTTTTTATCTTTTTTTGAAGATATTATTTTGTATGTTATGAAGGGCACCAAAAAAATAGTAAGTAAATTTAAAATGTTGTTTCCAAATGCCAAATAATATTCTTTTATGTAAAAATTAAATGTAAAAAATTGATATAAAGTAACGATTAGAAGAAAAATATGGAAATTATTTATTAAAAAATTTGGAATATATTGCGGTATTCTAAATTTAGATTCTGACTTATAAATAAAATCTTTAATCCTAAAGCTCAGAAAAAGTATTAAAAAACTAATACTCCATAGAAGTCCTTTTGGATAAGGATTGTAATATAAATTGATTTGATCACTACTTTTTAGCTTGGTCCCCTGTGAGTAGGTAGAACCTACTATTCTATCCCAACACTTAAAATTTAAATAACTAATAGCTTTAGGATTAAGAATACCTTTTTCTTGGTAAGCTTTAATTTTTATATTACCTTTTTTAAAACCATTTCTTTCAAGTGCTTTTATTGCATTCTCAGGAGAATATTTACATTTGTTATCAAAAAGGGGAACAGTTAGAGAATCAGTATACAACTGCTTAGGTTTTGCAATAGTAAGATAATTAGAACTTAAATATGCAACATCACTATCAATTTGTGGAATTTTATTGTATAAAAACATGAAGGAAGTAAGAATTAAAAACAAAACTGACAGTCCGGTAGACATTTTTTTTAATATGGATAAATTGAATAAGACATCTTTGGTTTGGCCTAAAGGGGCTTTAAATTTATCACTTAAAATTGCTCCAACAATTAATAATGAATAGATTATAAAAACAATAGTTCTTCTTGGAAATGGTTGTGCATAGTAGACTAATTTTCCTTTTACTACCGAGTCAGTAACAACATCAGAGTAACTAATTTTATTAAAGCAGCTAAATTTTGTATAGGTGAATTCAACAGCATCTGTTGAAAGAATTCTTAATTCAGAATTACCATTAAATTCAGAATTTTTTATCATGAATTCTGCTTCATTAATTGTGTATTTGCAATCAGAATTTAAAATATCTTCATATGTATCAAGAGTTAGATTTTTGTACTCTATGTTTGATCTGTTTTCTAAAAACAAAGAATTATATAAATTTGGTTGAAACAACAAGATTAAAAAGAGAATAAGTAAAACATACACAGCTGTTTTACAAAAATTCAATACAAAATTTTTACTTTTCATTTGTAAGTCTTAATTATATTCTTTCAAGTTGGGTTGTTGTAATTTAATTAGATTATATAGATTTATGCTCAAATCTGTTTTTCAAACGTATAAAATATGTAAGTGCTTTATAAAAAAAATAAAAAACTGTTAATCTTATTTTTTTTGTTGTCTCCAGTCCTATTAAGAAGTAACTCATTATTTAATTTGATTTCTAAATGGACTTTTTCTGATAACCCATTATTTATATCGTTGTATATATGGCTTCTTATGGTAATTGTCATATACTTTTTCGATAAAAATGAAAAATTGATTTTATTAGGAACACTGTTTTTAATAATAATATTTTCACTAGATTCACTTCAATTTCAGTCTTTATTACAGGATTACTATGACACAGATAATTATGATTATCAGGAGCCAGTGTGGATTGATTTAATAAATAATAAATCCAATATAATTTGGAACGAAAGAATTGGTTCAGGGCATAGACTCGTGGGTCAAATTCCGAGAGAATATATTATTTTTAAGATTGTGGCATCGGAGATATTTTCAGTTTTCAATAGTTATAACTTTTATGTAATTTTTCATTATTTATCGAGTGCCTTAATTTTATTACAAGTTTCAAAAAAATTAAATTTTAATAAATTCATAGGAGCAATTTTTGTATACGCACTTCTAAGTGCTGAGCTACTATCTTCTTGGTATTCATTCATACACTGGCCAGGTTTTGTTTTTGGTCTATCACTAATTTTTTTAGCACTATTATCTAGTGATTTTAAAAAAGTTATTTATTTATCGATTGGTTCGTATTGTCTTTCAACTTCTGCTCATTTGCAACTTTATTTGATGATATATATTTTTTTAGGTATCTATTTTTTGGTGGATTTATTAAATAATAAAAATCTTAAAGTTTTTACAAAAAACTTATCCTACTTATTTGTTGCATCAGTATTTAATTTTGTTTATTTATTTTATTTTTTTGAAACATTATCAATCAGTGATAGAAGTTTTGTTGGGGGAGTTATCGATATTCCAAAACTCAACATTATCACCGTTAGAACAATTCTTGATCCTTTTACTATAACGATTGAGCACTGGCTGAGGCTTAATAACAACCTTTATGTGACTCCATTATTTTTATTTTTAATTTTTGTTTTTAAGGCAAATAACAAACAAATTAAAAATATTTTATATGCATCTCTTGCCACAGCCTTTTTATTTTCAGAACTAAATTTCTTTTCTGAATTTTTTCAACAAATAATATTTATAAATTATGTTTCAAACTGGGAAAGATTCTCCAGCATTCTTGTATTTAGTCTTGCAATTATTATTTTTGCTGGGATTGATAAATTCTACAAAGATTACTTTTCACAAAGTAAGCAGTTTTTATTACTGATATTATTGATTTCACTTTTCTCAGGAATGGAAAGACAAAATGTACTGCATGCTTTAGAACTTAAATTTTCCAGTGATAAAGAGTTGGAATTTGTTGAACTTATTGAAATGACAGACAGCTCCTATAAAATTTCTGGAGTTTGCTTTGCACCGCCAGCGAATAGAGATGTAGTATCAGATCCATATGATTATGAGTATGTTTATAGACCAAATAGGTTTCTATCTTATGATTCTACGTCAAGATGGTTTGATATATATGATAGCTGGGTAATAAAAGGATATAGTGAGTACTTTGACCAATTAACAAGTGATATAGGTTCAGGAATTAAGTACGGTGGAGGTTGGTTTCATTCAAGTGTTGGTTCAAAATTTAATATCAGTTTGGCAAAAAAAGCTAACATAGGATTCGTCATTACTCCAAAAAATCAAAATTGTATTAATACTGAAGATGTAGAGTTAGTAAAAAGTACAGACAACCTTAATTTATATAAAATTCCAGATGCAAAAAAAAGATACTACTTTACTGATGCTGTATTTGAATCAAAAGATTATTCGTATTTTTTAATTTATGATTTTTTAATGAATGGCTTTACTTCAATAGAAGATCCTTACAATATAGAGATTGGGACTTCAAAACCATATAAAGAAGGTGGCCTCACCTCCAAGCCCCCTTCTGTGATTAGTACTAAATTTAATGTTGATGGTGCAAATATAATTAATTTGAATAACAAAAGATATGCTCTATTTGAAAAAGATTTACAATTTTATAGCGCAGGTTCTAATGAAGAATTTAATAAATTAATTGAACTTATGTACAACCCAATAGGATATAATCATCCTGTTTTCCAAAAATTTGAATCCAATTTCTTAGGTGACAATAATCAAATTGAATATACAACATTTGATGACGGAGTTTACACGGAAACTCCATCAGCAATTGAACTATTTAGTAATTCACAACAAAATATTAGTGATCCGATAGTTGAATATGACCTTTTTAGAAATGGTTATTTTCATCTTGAAGTTGAAACATTTGAGCCAACCTTGTTAGTTTTTAATGAAACCTGGGATCCTGGTTGGATATTAACAGTAAATGGTATTGAAAAAGAAATATATTTAGCAAACAGGGCTTATATGGGCGCAATACTAGAAACAGGCAACAATGTTATAGAATTCAAATACAAAAACTTTGATTTTAGAAGAATATCAAAATCCCTCGTTAATTTTTTTAACTAGTCTTTAATATTTTCGAGATAATCACGATATCCACAAATTAAAAAACCTTTTTGGATACAATAATCTATTACTTCACGATAAACATCTGTGTACCATTTATATGGAACACCATGCCAGTTCATAGACAAAACTTGATTATTGTTGTAAGCATTATCAATCACTTTAAATGTTTCAGATTTAAACTTTTTTTCATCGTATGCTGAAAAGTTTAAATACTGGACATCCATCCATTGTGTTGGAAACTCAATTAAAGATTTGTTACCTGAAGTATTAAAAATTTTAAAAAAATGTTTTGTAGAAGTTATGTCCATAAATTTGTCATTTGCTAGAAAGCTTGCATCATACTCAAATTCATTTTCTATCCATATATCAAAAGATATTTTGGGATTAAATCTTCCCATATGGTGCCTATTTCCAGAAATCACTTCATTTGAGTAGGATGCAAGATTTGCTTTTTCTTTATTAAGAATTATTGAATTGAAGGCACTTTCAGGAGAAGCATGTAGAGCAATTTCAGAGTTATTATTTTTTATCTTTTGCATTAAATCTACAACCATATTATTTTTTAATTCATAATTTGGATTGAATAGTTTTTTATTTTCTGTAATTCTCGAAAAGAAAAACCATGTAGAGGTAATATTGAACTCTTTTTCAATTTCAAGCATTTTTACATGTTTCCAATCTTTCTCTATAAATACTTGTTTAGAAAAGTGAATAAAATTTTGGAAGAACATTTTAAATTTTCCTAATCTTAAATAAATTAACAAATAATATATACGCCCTAATCTATACATCATATTGGTTTGAATATAGTCAATATCATGAGAGAGAAGCAACAAACCATTGTATCCCTCAGGTATATAACTAATTTTTTTATCGTTAAAGAATATTTTTAAATTTGATATAAAATCAACTAATTTTGTATCTTCTTTATAGTTGTCAATTTCCGAAATACCCTTTACGTTAAGCTTTTCAGCTAATGTAATTTTTTTAGCAAAATATAATGCTTCATCCTTAGTAATAGCAAAAATATTCTCAGTATTTTTAATTTTGCCATCTGTGCAAACACATATAAGTTTTTTTCTAACATTTTTTGTTTTACTGACTAACCAATCGTTTGTTCCGATTAAAAACTGATCTTTACCTAAATTCGGATTGATAAATTTGATAAGTGAAAAGAAAGAAAGGATTAAGCTGTCAATGTCAGACTGGTTTTCAGCAATAAATTCACTTTTCATATGCTTCTGACATCTTTTTTCATTGCACTATTATACAGATGTGGATTACAAAATTGGTTTTATATTTTCGGAATTTCACTTTGTACTAAAACTGTTAAATTTATTTGTAAAAATATTAGCTTCAGAAAATTGTAAAGTGCAGGGTAGCTAAAGTGAAAGTGTTTTATTTATTTCAGCAAGCTTATAAATGGGGATTTTTTACAACACTAAAATTTATTTATCATGAACTTTTGTCAATTTTTCAAAAAAGAAATGAATTAATTTTCATTAGTAATGCAGAACTTTTTTCAGAAATTAAAGATTATGTCAATTTCAAATCAACTGATATTACATCTCATGGTCCGGTTCCAATTCCTATAATTCGTAATTCCTTTAAAAAATTACCCAAACACATTTTCCAATACTCGTTAGTTGATTTTGGTTCTGGTTCAGGCCGTGTTTTAATTGAAGCACTAAAAAATGGTTTTAATAAAGTTTACGGGTATGAAATATCAAAAAAATTGTATGAAGTTTCAGTAAAAAATATTACAGATCAAAATTTTGAAAAAAATACAATTATATATAATAAAAACTTTTTAGATTGGAAATATGAGGAAGGTCAAAGGGTTTTCTTTATATACAACACTTCAAGCAAACAAGTGATAGATTTCTTGATTGAAAACCTAAAACAAAAGTATATTGAACTTGGACTTAATTTTTGGATAATCTATGTAACTCCTGAGCAGGATGAAATATTTCAATCAGAATTTTTTGAGAAAATATTTTCAAAAGTAAATAGACATGGCAATGGATTTTGTATTTATAAATTTATTCCATTACGTCAAAATACAATAAAGCAGGACAATGACGAATAGAAAAATTGGTTTCATTGTGTCAGAGTTTCTTCCAACTAAAAATTTAATCTTTAAATCACTAAAAAATTTAAACAATAATGATTTGATTGTTTATTTCTTGCCTGTTTATTCTCCAACAAAAAAATCTAATAATAAGTTATTAAAGAGAATCATTAAGGAAACAAATTATCAATACATTTTTTACAAAATTTTGGATACTCTATTTATTAAGTTTTTTAGATTTATATCAAGAAAATCAATAAGGCATTACGTAATTGAAAATAATGTTGAACATCATTTATTTGATTTAAATTATGAGAAACTTTCGACAAAAGTCAAAGAAGATAAAATTGACATTCTTGTTTTGTTAACAAATCAATATATACCTGAAAAAGTTTTAAATTCATCTAAAGAACTTTCTATTAATGTTCACCTTGCAAAATTGCCGGAATATGGTGGTTTGTTTAACCAGTTTTGGATGATGCTTAATAATGAGGAATTTTCATTTGTATCAATACAAATTGCCTCAAAACAACTAGATTCAGGAAGCGTATTATTAGAAGATAAAATTGAGATTGATTACAACAAAAGTATGATGTCTCTTTACCACGAGACCTCTATTTTGGCAGGTAAATTACTTTTTGAATTTCTTTCTAGTGTAGATAAATATTTTGATCCAGAAAAGGAGTATGAGAATGTTGAACCAATTATCAGGAACCTTCCTAACAAGAAAGATATTAAAGACTTTAAACAAAAAAAATATAAGCTCTTTACGTTTAAGAGTCTAATTAAGGCCATATGAAAATATTTAAATTAGAGTCAATTAAATTAGTTAAGGTTTCAGATTTTTTACTGTTGAGTATTTTAAGTTTTCTTAGTCTTGTAATTTTTATGCTTCAACATAGTTTTAGGAATAACTTTTTGGAAGATATATATTGACGATCACCTAAAAAATAATTGATTTAGTAATTAAGATTAAATGTGAGAACAATGTCAATTATCAAAGTACAATATTTATATAAATGAAAGCTTTGATTACTGGAATAACTGGGCAAGATGGCGCCTATCTAGCAGAATTTTTATTAGAAAAAGGTTATCAAGTACATGGAACAGTTAGAAGATCTTCTTCATTTAATACCAATAGGATTGATAATTTAATTTCTAAATATTCACAAAGCCAAAAACTATCTCTTCATTATTCTGATTTGTTAGATTCTTCCTCAATAACAAACTTAATCAATAATATTGAACCTGATGAAGTCTACAATTTAGCTGCTCAATCTCATGTATCAGTATCATTTCAAAATCCTATCTTTACAACACAAATTGGCACTCTAGGGTCTATAACAATTTTAGAAGCAATTAAACATTCAAAAAAATCTATAAAATTTTACCAAGCATCTTCATCTGAAATGTTTGGTGGCTCATCTGTCGAGTTGTTAAATGAAAATTCAGTTTTTGATTCAAAAAGTCCTTATGGTGCTTCAAAAGTATTTGCCCATGAGATCACAAAGATTTATAGAGATTCATATAATTTATTTGGTGTAAATGGAATCTTGTTTAACCATGAGTCTCCTTTAAGGGGAGAAACCTTTGTGACTAGAAAAATAACAAAAGCTGTTGGACGTATATCTGCCGGCATTCAATCAAAACTGACACTTGGAAATTTAGATGCGAGTAGAGATTGGGGCTTTGCTAAAGATTATGTCAGAGGAATGTGGCTAATGATGCAACATGAACAACCCGAAGACTGGGTATTAGCAACTGGAGTAACCAAAACAGTCCGAGAGTTTGCTGAGCAGGCCTTTAGCTATGTAAACCTAAATTGGGAAGATTATGTAATCTCATCAGAAAAATATTTTAGACCAAATGAAGTTGATTATTTGCTGGGAGATTCTTCAAAAGCAAGGAAGCAATTAAGCTGGGAACCCTCTGTAGATTTTAAAGGATTAGTTCAAATAATGGTTGATCATGATATTAACGAAGCAAAAAAAGATTTAGCATTATTAAAAGATAATTTAATCTCCCCAACATGGGAATATCCTAAAGTATAAATATCATGAAAGTTTTAGTAATAGGATCTCATGGTTTTTTAGGCAAGCATGTAAAAACTCTTCTTGAAAAACAAAACAACCATGTTGTTCTTGAGATAACTGGCAAGAATCATGTTGATATAACTCAATATGACTCTTTAAATGAGTTTTTATCGGAGTCAAGACCTGATATTTTGATTAACTGTGCAGCTTTTGTAGGTGGAATATCTTACGGTTATAAATATCCTGCCAAAATGTTATATGAAAATTCTTCTATGGCAATTAATTTATATAAAGCATCAACAAAACATAAAATTAAGAAATTAATTAATCCTATCTCAAATTGTGCGTATCCAGGTAATTTATCAACATACAAAGAAGAATATTTTTTTGACGGACCACCTGATGAGTCTGTTTACAATTACGGAATATCTAAAAGACTCTATGTACAGCTTGGAAAAAGTTTTTATGAAGAAAATAATTTCTCATCTGTAAATGTTGTAGTTTCAAACATGTACGGACCACACGATCATTTTGATATTGAAAGATCACATGCATTAGGGGCAATTATAAAGAAAGTATATGATGCAAAGAAAAACAATTTAAACAAAGTTCAAATTTGGGGAACTGGTAAGCCAATTCGAGAATGGCTTTATGTTGAAGACGGTGCTGAAGCATTAATTAAATGCATAAATTTAGGATCAGGTCACCATTTTTTTAACGTTGGAGTTAAAAAAGGTATTTCAATTATTGAACTTGCAAAAATTATAAAAGAAAAAATAGGATGGAATGGTGACTTTGAATTAGACATCTCAAAACCAGACGGGGTATACGAAAAGAAAGTTGATGGGTATTTAGGCGAAACAAAACTGGGTTGGAAACCAAAAACAAATTTATATGATGGAATTCAAACTACTGTGGATTGGTATATTAATAACTATGGTTAATCAAAATATTAAAAATATAATTTTTAAAGACATACTCTACTCAAGTGTGTTTGACCTAAAAAATACAAACGAGGGACTAGATTTTTTTACAAGTGATGATTCATTTTTACAAGTGGGAACATGGAATTATAAAAAAGGAAAAATTTTAGATGCGCATTACCATAATACATTTGAAAGAAAATCGTACCTAACCCAAGAAGTAGTATTAGTTATTGAGGGAAGTATAGTTTGTAACTTGTATACAACTGAAGGAGAGTTTATAACTAGTGAAGAAATTAATAAGGGTCAATTAATCATTCAATATCAAGGTGTTCATGAATATGAAATCAAAAAAGACAGCAAAGTGCTAGAAATCAAAAATGGCCCCTATTTTGGTCCTGAAAAAGACAGAACAAGAATAAATGTCAGAAATGATTAATCAGGTAGAGCCTAATATATCAAGTGAAGATATTCAAAATGTTTCAGAGTATCTGGCTTCGGGTTCGTGGATAACAGAACATAAGGTTACTGAGAAACTAGAACAGAATGTTGCTGAATATGTAAATCGTAAATATGCTGTAGCAGTACCAAATGGGACAATAGCTATTTATCTTTCTCTTCTCGCGTCAGGGATAAAAGAAGGTTACAAAGTTGCAGTTCCAAACATTACTATGATAGCTACAATTAATGCAATAATTTGGGCTGGCGCATCACCAGTAATTATTGATATTGATGATAGTTTGTGCTTGTCTAAAGATTCTCTAGAGCAAGCTCCTGACGTAGATGCAGTAATTTTTGTCCCCTTAAATGGAAGAACTGGAGCTGGGTTAGAAATACAAGACTACTGTAAAAATAAAAACATATTATTAATTGAAGATTCAGCTCATGCATTAGGGTCGTCTTATATAAATCAGAAATGTGGCTCATTGGGTGAAATAAGCATTTTTTCATTTACTCCACATAAAATAATCACTATGGGTCAAGGAGGAATGATTTTATTAGATGATGATGATGTTTACGCAAATATTATAGATTTAAAAACTTTTAACAGAGAAAAAGATAAAAGTGATGTTCACAAAGGTTTTGGACTAAATTTTAAAATTACAGATCTGCAGGCATCACTTGGTTTATCACAATTTAATAAATTATTTGATTTTGTGGAATTAAAACGAAACCTTTATCAAGAATATTCAAAATTTATAGATATTAAATATTTAAAACCATTTGAAGATTATGAAACCCCATGGTTTGTCGATTTATTTTGCGATAACGAAAAACAAAGAGAAAAATTAAATATGTACCTAACTTCAAAAAATATTGAAACAAGATATTCTTATCCTTCCTTAAGTAGTCAATCATACTTATCAAAATCAGACAAAACTTATTTAGGTATTTCGGAAAATATCTCAAATAATATTCTTTGGTTGCCATCATCGACTAATTTGTCTTATGAAGAAATTAAATATATTTCTGATGAAGTTAATAACTTTTTAAGTGCTTGAGGTTGTCTTTATCAAATGAATAATTTAAATACTTCTTTAGAAGATGTTTCCTTAATAATTGCTACTTACAATGAGGAAGAATCATTACCCTTTGTTCTGAATGAAATTAAAGATTATAACTTTGGAGAAATTATAGTTGTTGATGGAAATTCAACTGATAATACAGAATTAGTAGCTAAAGAGTATGGAGCTATTTTTATAAAACAAAATGATAAAGGTTGGGGAAGTGCTGTCATGCAGGGGTTTTCAAAATCAAAATCAAAATTTATAACTTATATGGATGGAGATGGGTCCTACAACCCTACGGCAATATTAGAAATGAAATCATTAATTGAAAACTATGATGTAATATTTTCTTCAAGATATAAAGGTGGTGCAAAAAGTCCAGACGATACCTTTATTAGAGCAGTTGGAAATAAATTGTTTACCTTGTTAGTTCAAGTATTATTTAAATGCAAAATTTCTGATGCTTTATTTTTTTACCCATTATTTCGAAAAGAAATTCTAGAAAAAATTAATTTAAGTTCACAAGATTTTACACTATGTTTAGAGTTGCCTGCGGTAGTTCATGCAAATGATTTTAAGTATAAAGAAATTCTTAGTTTAGAAAGAGAGAGATATGCAGGAGTTACAAAAGTGAATGCTTTTTTTGATGGATTTAAAATTCTAATTGGTATGTTTAAATTAAGATTAAAAATATGAAGCTCCATCTTGGATCTGGCAACAGATATTTAAAAGGTTATATACATGTTGATATTTCTAGTCACGACCACATTGATGTAAAGACTTCGGTAGACAAGTTAACTTCAATAAAAAGTGATAGCGTCGATGAAATCTATGCATCACATGTTCTAGAGTATTTTGATCAAGATGAAGTGAGAGCTGTCTTAAAGGAGTGGAGAAGAGTATTAAAGAAAAATGGGATTTTAAGACTCGCAGTTCCAAACCTTGAGGCTTTAATTTCCGTTTATCAAACAACAAAAAATATTGAAAAAATATTGGGTCCTATATACGGAAAATGGAAGGTTGGGAAAGATCAATATATATATCATAAGACTATATATGACAGTAAAAGTTTGACAAAATTATTAGAAAATTTAGGATTTTCAGACATTAATTATTGGGACTGGAGAGAAGTTTTTAAAAATAATCCTGAATATGATGACTATTCACAGGCTTATTATCCTCATATGGACAAAAAGAATGGAACACTGATAAGTTTAAATATTGAGTGTAAGAAATAATGCAAATTAATATGATAAAAACATCTTCTTTTTTTTTATTTTTAATTTCACTTTTTTCATCATATTTTTTAGGCGAAATATTTTATAACTCAATTGATGGAACAGATTTTTACAGATATTTTAGATATATCGAATACTTCAATGGATCAATTGAGTCTACTTCAAGAGAACAAGGACTTTTATATTTTTGGTTTATTTCAAATTTCATAGAATATTCACACAACTTTTTCGTGCCGGAAAAATGGGAGTTTATTTATAGTTCGGCAATACAATTAGGAAATTTTATTCTATACATCGTTGGCTTATTTGGTTTTTACATATGGCTTGTTTCTAAAAAAATTCATACAGAAAACATATTTTTATCATTTACAGTGCTAAATTTTTTTCCACCAATTTACGGGGGGAGGTTAATCATGAAACCAGAAATTTTGGTTTTTTGTCTTCTTCCGTGGATAATTTTGTGCTTAGATAATTATTTTGATAAAAGAAGTAGCTTTAGTTTATTATTAGCTGCTCCTTTACTTTCAGTTTTAGTGACTAGTAAAGGAACTATAGCTTTTATTTTGTTTATAACTCTTTTATACCTATTTTATGAAAAATTTAAATATATTAAAATTAAAGATTTGCTTGCCCCAATGATAGTTTTTTTTACACTCTCAAGTCTTTTGTATTTTGAAAATTTGGAAATAAATTCAGTAAGTTTAATAAACCATGAAGAATTAGATCAATATTTATTTTCTGCGCCAATAAGTTTTCTATATAATATAAATTTTTCTGATTTAATAGAAAATCCATTTAGGAATCAACATGCTAACTCGTTAATTGGTATAACTTTAATTGATTTATTTGGAGATTACTTTAACAGATACTGGGACCATAGCAGGAGTTTATTCATTCAAAATAGATCTGAATTGTTTGAATTTTTACCTCACCCACGAAGAAATTTTTCGGTATTGCTTTCAATAATTTTTTTAATATCATCAATCACATATTCAAGAGAGAAAGAATTTAAAAAATATCTAAGAGTTTATCTGATTGGAATTTTAGTTTTAGCTTTAACATCTTTAGGTGTTTTTGGGCTTCATTTTAATCCTGAAAAAGGTGATACAGTCAAAACCCATTACTATTTTTATTTAATTGCCATTTCGTTTACGCTTCTCTTAATAAGATATTTTTCAGATAAAAGATATTTAAATAATTTAATACTAGTTATTTTAATGTTGAGTATATTTCTTTTTACCTATGGATTTCCAAAAGACTATAATAACGATTTTTCAAATAACCTAACTGATAAACTACCAACAACAGTTGGTTGTAACATATCATCACTTTATTTTGATAATGTTCTAGATACGAATACAAATTGTTTAAATAGAGAAGTTGCTGCATGTGGATACTATGAAATTTTTACACAACCGGAAGAGCATCCAGACGGGTATTTAATATTTAAAAGTGATGACTTTTTTACTCCATTAAACTTGATCGATAATTCAGGTTATACCGTTACTGTAAATGGTTACGCAGAATGTTTAAACTATGTAAATGGAGGATATTATGTAAACAGTAATGTTTACATAGAAGATAGAACTCCTAGATACAACAATTTTGCTTTATATCTTACAGTTGTGTCATTAATTTTAATATTATTTGTCTCAATTAAGAGAAAAATACAAAACTAAAATAACTATTAATCAATTATTTACCTGTAAAACCTTAAGACCCTTGATGCAATTTCTCTAATATCTGTTTCATATTTTTCTATCTTTGGAATGTCCATCGGGTTTATGTCATATATTGCTTTTAGCCAAATTAAAGAACCAGTATCATTTGCAATATCACCAGTATGTCCTTTTTCATCAGTAAAAAGTGAACTTTTTTTTGGTCCTATTAACCTTTTTACATCTTGTAATTTTCCATTTTCAAACATTTTTCGTAATTCGTAAACAGCCGCACCATGATAAAAAGTAAATATATCTAAGCCATTGAATTGTTTTGAGAGACTTTTTGCAAATTCTTTATATGCTAAATACCCCATATCCGTAAGGGATCTATGATCGTTGACATCTTTATAATTACCTGGAAAGTCGATCCATGGCATAGCAAGACCAAATCTTGTTTCCGTATTTTTACTAAGTGCAAACTCTATTATTTCTACTATTGCTTGATCACTTTGTCCTCGACTTTCAATCAATTCTTCAGAACAACATATTAAGATAACAACATCAACATTTCCATCATCTAAATTTTTTTTAATTTCACTTTTAACAGTTGGATTTTCCCACATTGCTTGTGGTGATCCATTTTCTCCTCCTCGAAACACTATTCGCTGATTATGGTCTTCTATACCAGAAAACTCTGCAAGGTTTGTAAGATTTTGAGCAAAAGGGATGCCAAAGCTATGTCCTGCATACAACACCGTAAGGCCATCAATACTTACTGGATCTTTAATTGTAGTTGTTATTTTTTTAACTTCATTTACTGTAGTATCTTTAGCTACATTTTCTTTATTAGAGCCACCACAAGTAACCACAAAAAGAAGTAAAAGGACTAATACCTTTTTCATATTGGTTATTTTAGTTTTATGAGACAGTTTCTGTGACCATTCTGATTTTAAAGAAATCTACTAGAAACCTTTTGCAGCATTTGGTGGCCAGAGGCAGAATCGAACTGCCGACCCCTTGTTTTTCAGACAAGTGCTCTACCGACTGAGCTATCTGGCCAAGTAGCGGGGACGACGGGATTCGAACCCGCGACCTCCTGCGTGACAGGCAGGCGTGAACTCCAGACTTCACCACGCCCCCAATATTTCTAGATTTTAATATAAGTAGAGTAATAAAAAGGATTAATTAATATATTTATTTGCTATGTCAATAATTCTTTGTTTTTCTTTGTCAGACAACTTAGCATTTTCGATCCCGATTTTATTAATACCAAGAATTTTATTTTTTTCTACATAAATTAAACCAGAATTAAGCTCACCCTTGACAAATGAATTTGCGCCAACCATAACACACATTCCGATAGTCGTTTTTTGATGTGTTGTTGCGTTAGCCCCTATATTCGAAAAGTCATCAACAGTTGTATATCCTGATAGTCTTGCACCATGAGAAATTATTACATTCTTGCCCAGAATAGAATCATGAGCTATGTATGCACCACTCATTAGGTAAGAGTTCGAACCAATTTTTGTAACTTCAGTTAGAGTTGGTTTAGAAATAATGACTGAATCTTTTATAACACAACCATCTTGAATGACAATACTTCCATTTTGGCCACCTAACCTATCGACCCTAGGCTGGTCAGCCTCAGCTCCGATAACACAGTTACTTTTTATTTTTACATTATCGCCTATTTGTACATTGCCTAGTATTTGAGAAAATGCACCAATCTCAACATTTTTTCCTAAATAAACCGACTTATCTAAAACTGCTGTTTTATGAATATTCATATATCAATGATACATATTTCTAGTTTTCAAAATTTAATTTTTATTTTTTATATAAACAAAAATCTGAGATACATCTAACCAGTGCTGAATTTTCTGAAATGTATTGATTTATAAAATTAGGCAAATTAATAAAGTTTTTATCAATTACAAAAACATCAACATTCTCGGTTTCAATATCTTCAAGCCAGTATTTTTGAATTTGTTCTAATCCCCAACGATCACTCCATGAAAAATATGATTTGTTCTCCTCATAAGCTTGCACCCACAACCACATTCTTGTTGCAGGCAAGTAATTTGAATTTAAAAACATCCAAGACCAATTTTTATTTTCAGTCCATAAGAAATAAGCATTATTATCTGTATTTTCTTCAATCAATTTAATTATTTCAATTCTTGAAGACTCTCCAATAAGTATTTCTTTTTGTCGTTCTATTTTTGAATTAAATATAGATGGACCACCGATAAAGGCTGTTAAAACTACTGGAATTAATAAAGAAGTTGAGATTTTATACTTAAAATTATCAAAGGACTTGTTCAAGCCTATTTTTACAGCAAATTTATCCAAGTAGATACATAAAATAATCATTAAAGGTATACGCATTATCTGACCATAAGCAATCCATCTAGGACCAGTTAAAATCAAATGAAGCAATTCTCCCAAGATATATGAATTGAGGTAGATAATATTTTTGTTCTTCAAATAATTTTTAAACCTCAACAAGAATATTGGCCAAAGTAAAAATATAAACAGGTAAAGATTTAATCCAGGGAAAAATTCTACACCAGAAATAGCATATAATAAATTTACGCTCTCAACCCTTGATGACTGAAGGTGGAATAGAATGTTAAGATTTATTAAATCGTTTAATTGATCAGTTAGAAAATGAAACAAAAAAATAGAGCTGAATGTAGACAAAAAAGTAAAAAATAATTTTCCTAAAATTCTTAAGCCAGGCTTTTCTACATAAATGAATGTTAAAAATAATATCAGAATTGTTAAGGAGTACGATTCTAAATTAAACATCGCAAATGTTCCAAACACGACGGTCATGTGTAAATCATTAATATTCCTGTTTGTTGTATATTTATATAAAAAGTAAGTAAATAAAAGCATAAGAAATGAACCAAAAGATCGAGTATCAAATCTCAGTGTCCTGTTCCCAGCTCCAACAGAATCTATAAAATAAAGTGTTCCAATGACAAATCCTATTGCTTTATAATCAGTAAAAAAATTTGATAATTTCACAATCAAAAGACAACTTAGCGATGTAAACAAGATAAAAACAATAAAGTAAATTAACAAGTCATTTTCAAATCCAAAAATTTTGAATATTTGAATTGCATATTTTTGAATATAAATCAGTAAAGTTGTATGTTCATTCCAAGTAGCTTGATAAACATTTAAATCAAAATTTATCATTCTATTTACATGAAGGTTTGATATTACGTTGTCAGAATGCAAAAACGAGTATGGAAGGTTAATCAAAGTTCTGTATGTATGAAAAATGATTGAAATGATAATTACAATGAAAAAGATTTTATTATTTTTTTTTGGTTGGTATTCAATAAACTTTTCTTTATTGGTGTAAACATAAATTAAAACCACAAAAACCATTAATGTATTTATAAAGTCATCAATTCTAAAAAAATTTCTATTCAGAAATTCCTTATTAAAATTAATTAAAATTTTTAATGTAATAAATACAAATAAACCGGATAATGCATGAAAAGTTTTCATAAATTAATAATAGAGTAATTCGATAAAAATTTGTGGGTCGGGTGGGAATCGAACCCACGACCTTGAGCTTAAAAGGCTCCTGCTCTGCCGATTGAGCTACCGACCCAGTTACTCATTGAATAATACACTACTTGATATATTAAGAACAATTTATTCTTCTTCAGAATTTTTTAAATAATCATCAAAATTAACAACATCTGATACTTTATCTTTAGTGGAGTCAACAATATCTGAAATTTCATCACGCAATTTATTTACAATATTTAAAGTATCTTTCTTAACTTCCTCATCATTTAAAGTATTTTCAACAATTTCAGCAAGTTTATTAAATGTGTTCATTACATTTTCTTTAATATTTATTAATGAATCTTTTAAATCATCAATATTTTCATCTCCTGAAATATTGTTTTTAATTTTTTTAGAAATATCGGCAATGTCATCTGACATCTCTTCCCAATTATTTTGATCGGTCATGGCTTAATAATATAGTAATTTTAAAAATTTGCCTTGTCTTTAAATTTAAGGTTTGGATTTTTAACTATTCTTTGTTTAGCCCATCTTGCTGGTGCAATTAGTCTAAAAAAAGGTGGAAGAAAAGGTCTAGTATATTTTAAAAGTTTCAAGTTGAAGTTTAGAATAATCATTTTAAATTTAGTTTCTTTAACTCCATATAGATTTTTGAATTCTCTAGGTAATGTATTAAACGCTGTAAATGCAATGAAAGGCCAAATTGGTTTTATATGTGTCGGAACTGGACCGCCAGCAATGATTTCTTCAACATCTTTAGCTACATCTGTATATAGCAAATAATTTTTTTCTTTAGATTTTTCAATAACCCATTTTTTTAATTCTTCATGAGTTTGAGGCATTTTATTTATGTTTATTAAAACTAACTCTGCAGATTTCATGTTTTCAATGTGGTACTGATTTTTTTCATCTGTGCTTAATTTTTTGACCGTTTTTTCATAAAAATAGATTGAAGAAATTTGTAAACAAGCATGTACCCAAAGAAGCTGTTCATGATCTAAAGCATCATAATATCCACCTGAAATAGGATCATCACCTTTGATTACTTCATGAAGCTTATTTATTCTGTGAGCACTTTCATCAGCTTCAGATTTTGTACCAAAAGTTACTGAATTTTGCAGAGACAGTGTTCTAATTAGTCTTTTCCAAGGATCTCTTTGGTAAAAAGATGTTTGCCTAGCGCCAGCTGCAATTAATGGATGAGCTGCATGCATAAGTAATGCCCTTGCACCACCAAAAAGAACTGTAATTTCTTTATTTACTTTCCACATCATCGATTGTGGGCCAAAATAACCTGGATCACCTTGCATTATAAGTACTTTAGAACAATTTTTAATTAAGTATAAATTAAAAATTTCTTATGTTTTTTAAATAATGAATTACCATTAAATTGCATGCAAATAATATATGCAACTTATCAATTTTTTCCTGACTACAGGACAAATACATTTCAATCTATTTCTACAATAAATAATTTTATTGATAAAGAAATCGATGTAGAACTTGTTTACCCAGATAGAAAAAAAACAAGTAAAAATTTTGAAGAATTTTACAAAATAAACAATAAATTCAAATTAACAAAAATTAAACATACAAAAAAATACGAATACAAAAGCCAAACATTATTAAATAAATTAATTTACATTTTTAATCATATGTTATTTGCCAAGAGGGTAAAAAATTATTTAAAAAAGTATAAAAATAATTTTATCTTATATACCCGATCGCCTTATATTCTTTTCACTACGAGAAATAATCAAAACAAAATTGTCTACGAAGTACATCAAATTACAAGAATGTCTAAATTACTTGTTCGACACTCAATCAAAAAAAATCAAAAAATTATATTTGTTGTTCTTACTCCATATATTGAGAAAGTAATACAAAGTTTAGGAGTGGATAAAAATAACACCGTTTATCTAGAGACTGGGTATGATGAAAAGCTATTTTCTGAAATAGAAACACATAAAAAAGAACAAAATAGTGAATTAACAAGATTTATTTTTGGGGGCTCATTGGATATATCAGGAGAGAGTAAAAACCTGGAAAAAATTATTCTCGTTTTTAATGATCTTGTTACAAAAAATGAATTACAAAATTGTACTTTATCAATTTATTGTTCAAGTAAGGATGAAAAAGAATTATTAGATAAATTTGTTTACACAAAAAATATAAACGACAGTATCAAAATTCACAATAGAATTCCTTCACAAGATTTTTATTATGAACTGTTTAGGTCAGACATTGGTTTGATACCATTGCCAAACACACATCATGTAAACAGTTTTTCCTCATCTATGAAATTTTTTGAGTATATAAGAGCAGGGCTTGTTGTTTTATGCTCTAATGTTGAAGCAAATAAGAGATTTGATTACGAAAAATCAGTGTTTATTGATGATGATTCAGGCTCAATAAAAAAGGGTATTTTAGAATCAATCAAAATTTTAGGAGAAGAAATAGATTTTGATATAGAAAAAATAAAAGAATATAGTTATGAAAATAGAGTTGAAAAAATTATTAATAAACTAAATTCTTTTTAATTTGCACGCCTGGAGGGACTCGAACCCCCAACCCTCTGATCCGAAGTCAGATGCTCTATCCAGTTAAGCTACAGGCGCAATTATTCAAGATTTTTTAAAATTTCTTTTGTTCTTAAACCCCATGATAGTTTATCTCGATAAGCTTCATTTAATTTTGCCAAGTCTGCTAGATGATGTGAATTTTTCTTATTTAAAAAATATTTAAATTTTCTTTTTAAACTTTCAAAATTTTCTGCTTCAAAAAATTCAATTCCAATGTCTTTATCGAATACTTGATTAGCTTTAACATCTGAAGCAATTACTGCTACTCCAGAAGATATGTATTCAAATAGCTTTAAGGACGAAGAATATTTAGCGATGTGCTCTTCCTTAGGATACGGTACAATTCCAATATCAATTGACTGTAAAATTTTAGCTACATTTTCTTGATTTGTATTTTTAAAGAACACAGTATCAAAATTTTTAAAATCATCTATTAGTTTATGTTCCTCATCAGTTCCACCGACAACTGTAAAAATAATATTTTTGTACATATTTTCAGATTGAGGTGAATTTTTTAATTCATTTATAGCGGCATCCAAAGCACTTAATGAAAATGTAATTCCTTTTTCTATTCCATAAGTATGTAATTGACCTACATAGCCGATATTCAATTTATCCTTGTATGAATCATTTGGGTTTTTTGGTCTAAATAAATCAGTATCAACACCATTTGGCATGAAAAGTAAATTGTTTTTAATACCACGATTATGTAAATCATCAGTACCAAATTTTGAAGTTGAAATAAATATTTTTCTGAAATAATTTTTCTTGTACAATTTTTTTAAAAAATAAGATTGAATTTTTCTTGCTCTACCATGTAGCTCAAAAATTAACTGATGATTTTTTTTAGATGCTGAATACAACAATACAGAACTTGTAGACCATAAAATTTCGTTATTATTATTTGGTATATTTTTTGAAACTTTTTTTCCAAATATGTACGTAAATAATAACCATAAAAATTGTTTTAAAAAACTGGGCGATAATTTAAATAATAAATTGTCTGTAATATCGTAAAAGTCTATTTTTTCAAAAACTATGCCATCGCTTCTCGAAAAATATTCTTCTGGGTTACTATCTATTGTTTTTGAGTTAGTGGTAGTTGGGTAAATTATTTTAACTTTTCCAAAATTTTGATAAGATTTTGCATTTGAAACAACATGAACACCGTAAGCTCTTTCAGTTGGAAATCTTCCAAAAACTAGAAAATTTATATTTTTATCCATTATTTAAATCATAAATAGCCCTCAATAAATAAACACAATTATTTTTAAAAAATTAAATACTTATTCATTTAATTTGGGCAACCTTCAGCCCAGGCTTCTATTAATGTTATTTTAGAATTTTCATAATGATAATTTTTATTAACAACTTGTTCTCTTAATTCATATTCTTCGATTAAGTAGCCTTTACTTGGATAAACTCCTAGTTCAGCTGTTGAAGCACTATCTACTACATCAACTGTATAGAATTTTAAATCAAAAAAACTAGAAATTACTAAAAATAAAATTGTTAAATTTAAAAATTTATTATGAAATTTAAAATCTTTAATTATTAACATAAACGCTATAAATGCAGGCAATAAATGACCCTCTTCAGTAGGCAGTCTTAAAAAACTCAATTCAAAAAGTAAAAAAACTACTACAAGAGGATAGTGCTTTTGTTGAATTTGTTTTTTTGAGATGATAATAGCTATTAAAAAAATAACAAAGGCTATAAAACCCATATAGTTGATTTGTTTAAGAATAAATCTACCTATTCGATCATATAGGGTGTGGTCAATATTTGTTAAATTTAAAATACACACAAGTTCTGAAGTTTTATATCCAAGATTTTTTAAATACTTAAATAAATTTAGGTGAGTTGGAGTATAAAATAATATGCTTAAAAAAAATGTATAAAGCAAAGTATTAAACAGTTTTGCAAGTTTGATGTTTTTTTGATTCAAAGAAATTAAAGTTGCGATTAAAAATACAATGTTTGATAGCCTTGCACCAATTGATATTGCTAATAATAAAGGAATAAACAATCGATATTTTTTTGAGCCATATTGGGCTAGGTAAATGGACAAAAATCCAAAAAGTGCTCCAAATGTGTAATCAATTACTGTAAAACTTGAGATTAAATAAATTGGAGAAAAAAGAATTATTATAAAAATTAAAATATTAGAATCTTTTCTTTTTTGAAAAAAAAGATAAATTAAAAAATTTAATGAGATCATAATTATGTACTGAAGTAGTAGTAGAGATTTTTCTATACCTAAAAATGAGAACTTCGATATGAAGCCGACTAACAATTCATAGACTGGGAAACCAGGAGGTCTTGAAGGAAAATATTGACCACTTTCTTCAAATATTAAATAAGTCCCAATTAGTGAGTAGGCATCCCAGTCAGACCCAATATTTGATTGTAAAAAAAAAGGCAAAAAAAATAAAGTTTGTACAAACGTCAAAATATAGAATGGTGCCTTTTTTATATTAACCATTATTAATCTTCATTAACAATAAATGAAAATTGGTCTAAATAGTAGACATCATGCGATCCAGGATTTGAATTATGACCATAAGCAACTGTTCCGTCATTTTTAAATCTTGTTTTTGAGATTTTATCAAAAAAAGTTATGTAATTAAAAATATATTTATAGCCCACTTCCCAATTGTTAGAATTAGGAACTTTAACTTCGGATTTTTGTTGTAGGTCAATAATAAAATTAAAGTTTCCATCAACAACCGGTAAATAAATAGATTTTGAACTTGAAAGTTTGTTTGAATTTTCTAGGGGAAGCATCTTAAAATTAATTTCTACAAATTTAATTTCTGAATTGCCTAACTCTATCTTGTTAAAATTAAAATTTACACTTTCATTTAGACTTAGCACTTTATTCCTTGGACCCTCTATTAAAAAATTTCCAGTATCTGAATCTTTACCAATTAAATTTGGGGAGAGATATTGTTTATTGGTGTTAATGACGAATTCCTTATCAAGTAATGAAGTTACGGTATTTTTTGTTGAACTATTGACAACTGTAGAAGATCCACTTTGTCTCCATGAAAAAGTTGTTATTTCTTCTAATAAATATCTATCGTTTGGACATCCAGATAACAAGAATTCATTGCTACTAAGTTCTGGACCTAGAGGAATTTGAAATTTAAAACCTTTTTCGGTTCTAATTACTGCATAACCGAAATTGCTCTTTAAACCTTCCCTTGATGAGTCCTCTATTACTCTTACTGAAGAGCCAGCCAAGTGCTCTTTTATTTCTGTGTTCAAATACCCACGAGTAACTGTATAATTGTTAGAATTTTTTGAGTTTACAAACATAAGCTCTCTATTTATTAGAAGAATATTTCCAACATTTGCCTGACTATCGTTTTTCAACGTAATGGTGTCAGTTTCACTGTTTATAGTTGTTTGTGTGTTATCTCTATTGTCATAAATACTTTTTGTAATATACATAATTGACAATTTGTCAGAAGAGCTTAAGTTTTCACCTTGCGTAATATTTTTACCGTTTTTTGTTATGATAATTGTTTCTATTTCGTTTGAATCTGCATTTGTCATTCCACCTGCATCACCTACGATGAACTCCCTATTTCCAGAAGCTTTTACAATCTCTCCGCTGCTATTTTCTGCAAATCCATAAAACCACGCACCATTATCTAGGTTATTTTTTTTGAAAGTAGCCGTTGTAAGACCAGCAGAAGAAACTATATTGCTAGGATTTAAGATTATAAATTGATTATCAAAAGGTTTTATAAAGTAAAATTTAAAATTAGTATCACCATTTCCAATAACTTGTATCTCAATTTCAGCATTTGAGTTAACATTTATTTTTGTAGACAACTCAGATTTAGTAAAGGGACTATTACTTACTGTTTGAGCAGTTGGCATAGAGTTAGAAAAATAATTTAAAGTGTTTGTAGGAAGATCACCAAAGTAAGGTGTACCGCAAACCAAATTACCATCGCTATGTCCTTTAAATATACTAACAATTTCATTATTTTTAAGAGACAAGCTTGGCATAAAACCAAAATTATTTTGCACATACAGGCTTTGTGGAATAGTCGTGGTTGTTGTACTTGTAGTTGAAGTAGTGCTTGTACTTTCATTGCTAGATTCAGAACTTGCGACAGTTGTTGTAGTGGTTTGCTTAATATAATCATTAATTTTCTCTTCACAGCCTGTCCATGAATTCATTTTTGCAATTGTATTAGGTCCTGCATCACCGTCAACACTTAAACCCGCATAGGCTTGGAACTCTTTTATAGCTTCAACTGTTTGATTGCCAGGAATTCCATCAGGCTCACCTGCATCAAAACCATACTTATTTAAAAACAGTTGAACATTTTTTGTTTTTGAAAAATCAATATTACTGTTATCATCCTCTGGACATTTTTGTTCATTTTTTTCATTTATTTCAACAATTGTCGTTGTAGTGCTCGAAGATGTAGAGGTCGTATCCAAAATTGTTGAAGTTGTCGTCTCTGAAATAGTTTGTTCTGTTTCTCCACCACAAGAAATCATTATTAATAAAAAAATTACAAAAAATGAAACTTTCCTGTTCATAAATTAATAGCTCCTGTTTTATAATTCTAAACGAAGTTTCGTTACGATACAGTTAAATAATTAATCAATAGACTAATAATCAGAACTGTTTAGCTTTGTGCTCTTTCATTAATAAGATATTCCCCACGTAATTTATTTCCAGGAAATCCCCATTGCAATAGCCCAACATTACTTCGCCCTATTTTTTCTTTGAACTTTACAATTTATGAAAAAAAGAAACTAGTTGTAAAATAATTTTTTATGAATGCGAACAAAATCTTTATTGGTGCAATTATTTTATTGATAATTAGTTTCTTAATTTATATTTCTTTCGCACTAATATCTTTACCTTTCATAGTATTTTTATCACTATTTTCTTGATAACTTTTCTAAAATTTTATAGTGTCTTTTACAAGGTGCATTTCTGAAAAACCCTTGTGGGCGCTACAGGATTTGAACCTGTGACTTCTTCCTTGTAAGGGAAGCGCTCTGCCGGACTGAGCTAAGCGCCCTGAGCTAATTAGTATATTTAGTTTTTTGAATTATTGTAGTTTTTTTTAACTACAGCCTAAAGAGTTACCACAATTAAGGCACTTGTAACATGAACCATTCCTGATTGTTATATGTCCACAATCAGGGCAGGCTGGAGCATCACCCATCATATCGCCAAGAACTTCTTGAACTGTAGCAACTGAGTTCTCTGTTTGTTCAACACTTACAGGTTCCACTTTCTGAACAGGTGTTACAGGTTCCGCTTTCTGAACAGGTGTTACAGGTTCCGCTTTCTGAACAGGTGTTACAGGTTTTTCTTCAACAGCAATAGACTCTGTTTGTGGCTTATCTTTTGGGGGAACTTGAACAATATCAGTTCTATCAAGATACTCAAGTCCAAGGGCTCTAAAAACATAATCAATGATTGAATTACTCATTTTAATGTTCTCGTGTCCTTCAACCATTCCTCTTGGTTCAAAAGTTTGGAATGTAAATGTATCTACAAACTCTTCAAGGGGCACTCCGTACTGAAGACCCTTAGATACAGCTATGGCAAAACAACCCAAAACTCCTTTCAGTGTTGCTCCTTCTTTCGCAATATCAATAAATACTTCACCCAATGTTCCATCAGGGTATTCTCCAGTCCTTAAGTAGACTTTATGCCCTGCAACTCTAGCTTCTTGAGTCCATCCTTTTCTTCTCTCAGGAAGTAAGAATCTTGGTCTATTTACACCAGAATATGCTTTTGTTGGACTTGTTCCTGGGGCAAAATTTCCTTGAATTAACATTGCTTCTTCTTCAAGAATCTTGTTAACTTCTTGATCGCTCTCGTCTGAGTCTCCTTCATCAGAAGATGCGGATAGTGGCTGAGATGCTTTAGAACCATCTCTATAAATTGCAATTGCCTTAACACCAATCTTTGCTGATTCAAAGTAACAGTCCTCAATGTCTTGTACAGTTGCTTCATTAGGCATGTTCACTGTTTTAGAGATAGCGCCAGATATAAATGGTTGTGCAGCAGCCATCATCCTTACATGACCCATGTAATGAATAAATCTTTTGCCATCTTTTCCACACTTGTTGGCGCAATCAAAAACATCTAAATGTTCATCTTTCAAATATGGTGCACCTTCTATTTTTTGTGTTCCACAGATTTCAAGATTGGCTTGAGCTATTTCATTTCTTGAGAAACCAAGCCTCTCAAGCAAATTAAAGTCAAAAGAAGTATATTCTTCTTCGTCTATACCAAGACCTTTTAATGTCTCTTCGCCTAAAACAAAAACATTAAAAGCATGTTGGATTTCGAAAGCTCCAGGAAGAGCTCCTTCAATTTTTACGATATCCTCTTCACCAAGACCTTTCTCCATTAATGATCTCTTATTAATGTAAGGTGAATTTTCAAGTGACATTGATCCAATAACATATTGAATAATTTCTTGTACTTGATTTTCTTCATATCCTAGAGCTTGGAGTGCTGGCCCAATTGATTGGTTTGCAATCTTCATATAGCCACCACCAGCAAGTTTTTTGAATTTCATTAGTGCAAAGTCTGGTTCTACGCCAGTTGTATCACAGTCCATCAAAAGGCCAATAGTTCCAGTAGGAGCTAATACTGTTGCTTGGGCATTTCTATAACCATTCTTTGTACCAAGCTCTACAGCTTCATCCCAGGAAAGTTGAGCTGCTTTCAATAAGTCTTCAGGACAAAGTTCTTGGTTGATAGCAATCAAGTCGTGGCTTAACCCTTCGTAATCATTTGAATCATATGCTGCTTTTCTATGATTGTTCATTACACGAAGCATGTTTGTAGAGTTTTCTTTATATTTTGGAAATGGACCAACAATTCCTGCCATTTCTGCAGATGCTTTGTAAGCCTCACCAGTTAACATCGCTGTTAATGCACCAGCTATTGCTCTTCCTAAATCAGAGTCGTATGCAATACCTTTTCTCATAAGCAATGAGCCTAAGTTTGCATACCCTAAACCAAGTGTTCTGTAGTCGTATGATCCTTGAGCAATCTCCTTTGATGGGAATTGGGCCATTTCGACAGATATTTCAAGAACAATAGTCCAGATTCTGAGTGCATGTTTATATGAATCAATATCAAACACTTGTGTCTCATCATCATAAAACTTAACAAGGTTGAGACTTGCAAGATTACAAGCAGTGTTGTCTAAGAATAAGTATTCAGAACAAGGATTTGATGCTCTAATTTTTCCACCTTCAGGTGATGTATGCCATTCATTTATTGTGGTGTCATATTGAACCCCAGGATCGGCACACTTCCAGGCTGCGTCTGCAATCTTATTCCAAAGATCTCTTGCTTTGACAGTTCTAAAAACTGATCCATCAGTTCTTGCAATTAAATCCCAGTCTCCATCTTCTTCAACTGCTTTAACAAAATCTGATGGAACACGTACAGAGTTGTTTGAATTTTGTCCTGATACTGTCGCATAAGCTTCTCCATTGAAATCTGCAGGATACCCAGCAGCAATTAGAGCACGAGCTTTATCTTCTTCAATAGCCTTCCACTCAATAAAGTCTTCAATGTCAGGATGGTCTAAATCTAAGATGACCATCTTTGCAGCTCTTCTTGTAGTACCACCTGATTTGATAGCACCAGCTGCTCTGTCACCAATTTTCAAGAAGGACATTACACCAGATGAAACACCTCCACCTGATAATTTTTCTCCCTCACCTCTTAAATTAGAAAAGTTAGTACCAGTTCCAGAACCAAATTTAAAAAGTCTTGCTTCTTTTACCCATAGGTCCATGATGCCACCTTCATTGACAAGATCATCATCTATAGACTGTATGAAACAAGCATGTGGTTGAGGTCTTGAATAAGAATCTTCACCAGGAGTTAACTTACCTGTTTTTGGATCTACATACCAAAATCCTTGGGCTGGACCTGTAAGATCATATTTGAAGTTAAGTCCTGTATTGAACCATTGGGGACTATTTGGCGCAGCCATTTGTGTCGCAAGCATGTACTTGAGTTCATCTTCAAAGGATTGAGCATCTGCTTTTGTGGCAAAGTAGCCTGTTTTTTCACCCCAGTGTCTCCATGTTTCGGCCAGTCTGTCAAAAACTTGTCTTGATGAGGTTTCAGGTCCGAGGACTACGTTTCCATTTTCATCTTTTAGTACATTTCCATCAGCATCAGTTTGAGGCACTCCTGCTTTTCTGAAATATTTTGAAACCATAATGTCTGTTGCTACCTGAGACCATGTTGAAGGAATCTCTACGTCATTCATTTCAAAAACAACTGAACCATCGGGGTTGGTTATTTTTGAACTACGCTTTTCCCATTCGATGTTGTTATAGGGATTACCCGGTGTTGTATATTTCCTTGTAACTTTTAGCCCTGATTTCTGTGCCACTTTATCTCCTTTTTATCACTAAATATTGTATGATGGATACAAAAATACACTAAATGTAGTGTTTGTTAACTATATAATAAAGTTCTTTAATTTTCAAGCTTATCCAAGTAAAATTTTCGCGAGGATGTTTCAAATTCAACTTAGATATTTCCAATATATTTTATCTTTAGCAATATTTGTTGGCATATTGATTTCAAGCACACCTTTAATTTCATCTTGTTTTGTTGGCTTGACTCTTGTTTGGCTTACAGAGATGCTTTCTGGGCAGTTCGATATCAATAGTGACAAGTATTATGTGATATTAATCCTTCTACTATTATCTTTTTCATCTGTCAGTTTCAAGAACCTTTTTTCCTCTATAGAGCCTTATGAGTCATTCATTATATTTCTTGTTGTCTTAATGATTTATTTCCTATTTCAATCAGATGTAAATATTTTTAAAATAGGAAATTCTATATTCATTACGGTTATTACTTTTTTGGTAAATGGGTATATTGTTGATCCATTTTTTCAAGAAAATATCTTTTACATAGCTTATATTTTCTTACTTTTGCTTTTTTTGAAAACTCTTGCAACATATTTCAATGTACAATTTGGTAATTTTCAATTTTTCTTTAATTTTTTCTTGATATTTATAGTATTTAATGGCGTAAGTACTTTTTATGACTATAAAACAGTAAATATCTTTATTGGAGGAACATCAATAGCACTATTTACCACTTTTATAACCCATGTTTTTACCAAATTGCGTTTTGAGTATGAAATTACTTCAAAATTATCGAATCAAATATATGTTTTTGATTATATGTTTGCGTTTGTATTGTCACTTTACTTAGTTGATGCACTAAATGTTGTAAATGGTTTATTCTAGTATCTGTGAAAGAACAGGTATTAGAGTCACCGTTTTGTAAAAAAGAATTTTTAGAATTAGTTGATATTGTAAGTGAAGTAAAAACAACAAAGATCGCAAATTATGCAATCTCTAACTCATCTATTGTGAATATTGGAGATAGAGATTTTGTAGATTACAGGCCAGATATTTCTATCGACCCCCAAGTTTTAAAAGATAATAATATATCTAGTATCAGTTTTGATTCTCTACATTTTTTCCAAGTTCAAAATTTAGTTGAGGAAATAGATAACAAGTCTGTAAAAATTAAAAAATCAGACATTGTTGTTAACTTAATTTTGCCAAAAACTTACGAAGAGTATTTGGAAAGCCTGACCAAAAAAAACAGACACGAGTTACGAAGAAAAAAAAGAAAATTTGATAATGAGACTACTTCTTATGAACTAGGAGAATCTAAAGAACAAGATATTTTTGATATTTTTATTTCTCAACACAGAGAATCAAAAGGTGAAAAAAGAGAGTTCATGACAGAAGTAGTTGAGACATACTTTAGAAATCTTTTGAATTTGCAAGGATGGAAAATTTACTATACAAATACTGATAAAGGCGTTCTCTCAACTGCTTTTTGTTACGAGAATGATTATGGGTGTTATCTTTATAATTCGAGTAGAAATAATGAATTTAACTCAATAAATCCTGGAATAGTGTTAAATGATTTAATAATTCAGCAACTTATTCAAAGAGGAATGGCTTTTTTTGATTTTCTTAAAGGTACAGAAAGATATAAGTATGATTTAGGTGGAAATTCAGTTCAATTATATGACTTAGTCATTGAATTATGAATATTCTACAAATAAGTTTTCATACGTCACCTTTTGGTAGTGTTGGTAAATTTGATTCAGGAGGTCTTAATGTTTATGTACAGCACATCGCAAAACAACTATCGAACAAAAATAATAATGTAACTGTTGTAACTGCAGAAAAGGCAGAAAATTTTAAAATAGATAATCTGGATTTTTACTCGCTAGATTTATTTGAACCAGATCTCTCTGTAGATGATAAAGAAATACACCTACAAGAATTCAAAATAAAACTAGAAGAAAATTTTGAATTAGAAGATTTTGATATTATTCATGCTCACTATTGGCTTTCTGGTTTAGTAGCAAAACAGATTTCAGAAGAAAAAAATATACCCTACGTATTTACATCACATAGTTTGGGAGTATTTCTTGAGGGATATAACAAAGAGCGTGTAGATTGTGAAAAAATGGTAATGACGTCCTCAAACTTTGTAACAGCCTCATCTCATTATGAACATGTGTTGATTTCAGAAAATTACAAAATTGATGAAAATAAGATAAAAAAAATAACTCCCGGTCTTGACCGTAAAATTTTTACTCCTGACTTAAACCTCCCTAGAGAAAATATTTTTCTTTCAATAGGCAGAATACAAGAACAAAAAAGACAACTTGAGACAATAAAATTTATAAATAATTTTAGAAAGATTGATAGTAACTTCCTTTGTTATTTTATTGGCGGTCCAAGTGGTAAGTCCGGAGATGATTACTTGGCTGAACTAGAGAAGAGTGTAAAAGAATTTAATCTAGAATCTCACGTGAAGTTTTTAGGGAATTTACCTCAAACAAAAATTAAAAATTATATGAATAAATCAAAACTGTTAATTCATACATCTCAATACGAAACTTTTGGTCTAGTTGCTATTGAGGCAAACTCTATGGGCGTGCCAATCCTATCCATTAATACAGGTTCATTGATAGAGATTATAGAAAACAATAAAAATGGATATTTTGCTGAAGATTTTATGGATAATCATGCAAATAATTTTGTTAGAGACTTATTAAACAATAATGATTACTTCAATAATGTGATGAGTCAATGCATTCAAAAATCAGAAAAATATAATTGGGCAGCGACAGCTGATAATCTATTAAAGACTTATCAGGATGTTAAGTTGTCTTGAAAAAAACGAACAATTATTTGTTCAAATTCATCTGTATAAGTCCACAAGCTTTCAACATGCCCTGCATCTTCATATCTATATAATTCAGTTTTGATACCTAAGCTGTCAGCTAGTTCAACCAAATCTAAACTGTGGTGTGGAAGAACTCTTTCATCAAGCATTCCATTGAATATTAAGATTGGTTGTTTTGCACTTCTCGCTAATGAAGTTTCAGGTGTTATATAAGTTAATCTTATTCCTTCAAATATTCTTGCATAGTGGCTTGTAGGCTCAAAAAGGAATCCAGGAAAGCCTTGATATACCATTTCTTCTCTAACTAAAGTTTCAAAATTTACCGGAGGATCATGCACTGCAATTGCAGCAAAATCATTTGTATGTTGAGATGTTGTTAAAGCTGTAAGGGCTCCTAAAGACTGTCCATATATTCCAAGAGATGTAGGAGGTATTCCTTTTGTATTAACTAACCAGTCGACAGCTGCTGCAGAGTCGTAAGATTCTTTTTGACCTGCAGAATAATATCCATCTTCACATGTACTGTCTCCATGGTCTCGTAAATCAATAGCTAAGACATTAAAACCATTTCTATACAATATCCCTGAAGCAAGCAATATTCCAGAAGAGTACTTACTGCTTGTAAGTCCATGATTAATAATTACCGTAGGACCACCGGGATTTTGCTCCATCCACCATCCGCTAATAGTTACATCATCAGTTGAAGGGAAACTTACATCTTCATAACTATCAATGAAATAATCAGAGGCATTTATTGTATCTTGGTAATCTTCCCAGATTTCAAAATTGGTTGGTGTATTGTTTTGTTCACCATCCCAAACTGCACATGGTACTGAAGCAGCAATATCATAAACGTAATATCCTGCACCGAAATAGCCAACAGTTATTAAAACTAATAAAAAAACTAAGAATTTTTTAATATATCCCCCTTGCTATATATCAATATAATCCATTCAAAAATTTTTGCTAATTGTCTTTCAATATTATCTTGATTTCTATTCTCTTTATAATATGAGTTATGAAAAAAATTATTTCTTTTGCTTCAGACTTTGGAAATAGCGACGGGTCAGTTGGAGTAGTAAAGGGAGTTATTAATCGAGTTGATCCAGATTTAAAAATTATTGATATATCCCACGGCATTCCTGCTCAAAATATTAAATATGGGAGTTTGCTTCTTATGAGAGCAATTCAGTATATTCCCCAAGGAGTTCTTCTAGCAGTAGTTGATCCAGGTGTTGGCTCAGATAGAAAACCAATTGCAATAAAGACAGATTGGGGAGTAATGATTGGGCCTGATAATGGACTACTCAACCTTGCCTGTGCTACAGTTGGTGGCGCTCAACAAGCATTCGCTTTAGAGAATGAGAACTGGATAATTCCACACGAGGGTGAGACTTTTCATGCAAGAGATATTTTTTCTCCATTTGCTGCTGCTTATGCTTCTGGTCAACTCCAACTTGAAGAATTTGGGCAAGAATTAAACTTAGAAGATCTTAAACAATATCTAATCCCGTTAACCGACATTACTGAAAAAGAAATTAAAGGTGAAGTTCTTTATGTTGATCATTTTGGAAATTGTCAGACAAATATCTCACCAGAAGAATTAAAAGAAAAAAACTTTAAAGTTGGCGATACATTAAGCCTTAGAGTTGAGAATCAAGAATTAACTTCAAAATGGTGTAATAATTATCAAAATACTACTGGAGGAGTTGGAATTGTTACAGATTCTTGGGGTATGATTTCAATATTTCTTTCTAATGGGGATGCAAGCAAACTTTTAAATTGTAAAGATGGTTCGAAAGTAACTATTAAAGCTGGAAGTTTGACAAAGCGATTGAACCTGAAATGAAAATTATCAAAATTAGTAATATTACAAATACCAGAGTCCATGGTCTCATAATCTCATAATACATGTCAAAACTAATCTTTGTAACTTCAGAAAACTGTGAACTATGTAATAAAGCTTTTAAAAAAATTAAATTTATCAATTTTTTTTCATCAATAAAGAAAGTAGATGTAACTAATGGATACGAAGAGTATCTACTTCGCATCCCAGTCTTATTGAAGAATGATGAAGTTGTAGATGAAGGTATCTTTAATACTTGGAAGATTATAAAAAAAATAGTTTTTTAAATATCTATAGGTTTTGATTTATCTCTATTTGCATGTTGTTCTTCTAAGTATTTAATTATTTCATCAGCTACATCAATACCTGTAGCCTTTTCAATTCCCTCTAATCCTGGTGATGAATTTACTTCAAGAACCAAAGGCCCTCTATTCGATTGAATTAAATCAACACCTGCGACAGATAAGCCCAATACTTTAGCTGCTTTTATTGCACTCTCTTCTTCTTGATTAGTTAATTTGTAGTCTTCAACTCTTCCGCCAAGGTGGACATTTGACCTAAATTCACCAGGCTTGGCAATTCTTTTCATAGAAGCGACTACTTTATCTCCAACAACAATGGCCCTTATGTCTTGTCCACTTGATTCACTAATAAACTCTTGAATAAGAATGTTTGCATCTATCTTTTTCATAGTCTCAATGGCACTTATCGCTGCTTCCATTGTTTCTGTCAAAACAACTCCACGACCCTGTGTGCCTTCGAGTAATTTAATAACATATGGCGGAGTGCCAACAGTTCTCAAAACAGATTCAATGTCTCTTGATAAATGCACATAACCAGTAATTGGCATTTCTACACCACTGTTACCAATTAATTGCAATGCTCTTAATTTATCTCTGGATCTACTTATAGATGCAGATGAATTAGCAGACAAAGTACCCATTAACTCAAACTGTCTCACAACGGCTGCACCATAGAAGGTCCATGTAGCTGCAATTCTTGGAATAACAACATCGAAATTGACTTCTCTACCTTGAAAAAAAATTCTAGGTTTTGCTTTTGCAATATTCATATAACATCTCAGATAACTCACAACCTCAGTTTCATGACCCCTTTTTTTTGCTGTCTCAAATAATCTGCTAGTTGAATACAGTCTTATGTCCTGGGATAAAATTCCAAGTTTCATTTTTTATTTTCTTTTTTGGCAGTAGTCAAATAACTAATTGCTGGGTTAACAAGCCATCTTCTTCCAAGTGCTTTTTTACCAATCAGCATTGTGTAATCCATTGGCCCCCGGTCAGTTAGTGTCAGTTCAATTGTTTTACTTATTCCATCCATAAGCAATGTTGTTTTAACATAAGGCCTTCTCTCTACATCACCATTAGAACTTTTTATTCTTTTATATCCAGCTAAAGGAGCAGATGTTTTACGAACTGTATTATTTCTTTTCATGACTTTAAAATTCACGTATCTAACACCTTCTCTTTTAACGATTTTAATTTCTGAGGCATCTATTGAGGCAACGCTTGCGCCAGTATCAATTTTTGCAATTACGCTTTTAACTTTTAAATCTGGAAGTGCAACATGTTCTTTCCAGCCAACAATTCGCTTTTCTCTTTTTTTCTTTGCCATGTTTAGAGAATGACGTAAAACAAGAGGACACCAACGACAAGCAGTCCTAAATGAAAGTACATAACTGGCAGCATAAAAAAATTGTAATTAGGTTCTAGAAAGAAACAAACTAGTTTTCTTAAAGATCTTTTCTTTCAGTTGAAATATCTATATTCTTGTTATCTACTTTTCTAAAATATAAAAAAAATGTTAATGATATTGCAACGATATGATGAATAATCATAAGGTTAAGCAAAGATCTCAGTACTACCGCCTCTCCCCACATCAAAAAGAAACCCACAGTTGTTAATGTCCTTAATATATTTGATAAAAGAATTAAGGTTCTACTTTTTGTTATAGCAAAGTACATATATAGGACATTTATTGCAATTCCAGGAAGAAGTACAAATTTAAACCAGATCAAGTCATTAGTTTGAAAATTTGCTCCAAAAACATCAGATAGTAATTTTGGAAAAAAGAAACCAAATAGGGCTCCAGCAGCTACAGAAAGACCATCGAAAAAAGCAAAAATATAAAGTAAGGACTTTTTATCAAAAATGGAAAACTTTTTCATTTAAGGAGAAGTACTAACTGCCTCTGTAGTTACTTCTTCTTCCTCTTCTTCAGTCTCTAGCAATCCACAATCTATTAACACTTCTTCGGTATCTCCACCACCAAAAACAACTCTCTCGAATACTACAACTGCGTAAATTTCATCTTCAGTGAGTTTTCCTTGAAAACCAGGCATACCACCAATCGAGACAGTATTTTCAGCTCCGTATGTAGGACCAACCTCAGCCTGCCATCCTGCAGAACCTAGTTGTATCCACTTTGCATGATCAGCGCATGTTGGGAATGTTGTATATAAAGCACCGCCGGTAAATGCAGGTCCAACACCTCCACCTCCACCTCCACCATGACAGCCAGCACAAGCACCTGCTCCTGCATAAACTTCTTGACCTACTGCTATGTAATTGATTGTATTTGTAGCAGCAACGCCCCTTCCTTCGTAAGGTGATCCATCACAATTAACAGCCTGTTGGGATTTTCTATCTACGTCTAGCATTCCTCTTTCGCCACACTCTTGTGTATTTGAGGAACTAATAAGACCAATAAGTATAAATAATGGAATAATTACAAAACTAAAGTTTAGCCACTTAGGCAAAATCGTATCTGAGTTTGTTTTGATAGACATAGTCTCATTAATAAATGAAACAGATTTTTTAACTTGTTTAGTTGATACAGAAGCTGCAACAGGGGCTTCTTCTTTTACTTCTTCAACAGGAGCTTCCTCTTTTACTTCTTCAACAGGAGCTTCCTCTTTTACTTCTTCAACAGGGGCTTCTTCTTTCGGTGCAGGTGCTGAACTTGCAGCAACACTCTCTCCACCAGCCCATGAATTTAATACATCGTCAACAGAGACGCCAGACGCCTGTGCTCGTGCCTCTGCTGATCTCTGCACAAGGTCAACTGGTGCGTTTAATAATTCAGCTACTTTATTTACTAAATCACTCATTTACTTCTCCTAATGATAGTAAATAGGTTACGAGGTACTCCAAATCATTGTCGTCTAGAAATCCATAGTTTGGGTGTGGAATATCCCTATTTACAGAAGAGGAGTCAGTTAGATATCTTTTTAGCCATTGGGAATTATTAGTTGGTTCTCTTGTACCATTTGTTGAGAGATCGGGTCCCAAGCGAATAGTACCTACATTTTTAATAAGTGCTGCATTTGCGTATTTGTTTTTGAGAACTTTACCATTTTGAGTATCAGGAATTAAAGTTCTTACGTTTTGAGTGTGACACGATTGACAATTTAGTTCACCATATATCTCTGCCCCTCTCAATACTTCACTAGTTATACTTACTGAATTGTTTAGAGAGCTTTCAACTGCGCTTATTGATTGATTCTTTGGAATTACAAAGGCAAAGATAAAAGTAAATATTCCAATTAACAAGACGCCACTGATAAACGCCAATGAACTCTCATTTTTTAACTCAACAACTTCCTCAACAACTTCCTCAATAACGTCTTGAGCTTCTTTTTCTTCGACAACTTCTACTTCAGTTGTTTCCTCTACATTATCCTCAAGTTCTTCAACAGGAGCTTCCTCTTTTACTTCTTCAACAGGGGCTTCTTCTTTCGGTGCAGGTGCTGAACTTGCAGCAACACTCTCTCCACCAGCCCATGAATTTAATACATCGTCAACAGAGACGCCAGACGCCTGTGCTCGTGCCTCTGCTGATCTCTGCACAAGGTCAACTGGTGCGTTTAATAATTCAGCTACTTTATTTACTAAATCACTCACTGCTAAAAACCATTTCTTCAACTGTTGTTACATCACCAGAACTAATTGATCTTACGACTGAAATAAAGAATAAAAACGATAACGTCATTAGCAAAAGTGAAATAAAAGTATTAGCAGAGTAGTTAATACTTACAACACTCCATAATATACTGAACCCTTCACCGTAGATTGTGGGACTTCCAGCATTTGCTCCAGCATTCCAAGAATATCCAGAATTTACTCCAATAAGAAAATTGTTAATTAGTAGAGCTGGATATAAAAACTTAAACCCGGAAAAGATTAAATCCTCAAGTCTTGAATATCTGACTGACCTTCCAAAAAGCTTGGGAATGAGATAATAGACAAATGAAATTGTAGCAAAAATTAAAGATCCAATATATCCCTGATTTATTACATATTGAAAATTAGTCAGTCCAACTAATGGAAGTATGTTTTCAAAGCTAGAAATAATGTGAAGTAAATTAGTAATTAAAAATAAAATAACGGAAAAGCTCATTAAACCAGATGACTTATTACCCTCATCTTCTTTTGTCTGTATTGTTTTTACATAATTTACTGAAAATGCAAGAAGAGGAATTAATAAACTTAGTGAAAGATAGATAGATACATTCTCAAGCCAATTGGGAATTATAGATCCAAAGTAATACTTAAAGTTTGTCCATGGAAGCAGAAACAAGAAACCCCAAAATGTAATTGCTGTAAGCGTTTTATTAAAAAGAGTTGCCCCTAAAGGTTTCGTCATTAAAAAATGAACAATAGCAAGAAAAACAAATGATACACCCACATATATATGTGTTGAATTATGGAGCGAAGCAATCATCAAAGAATCAGTAAATACAACTAATTCTGAACGAGATACAATTAGTGAAATAAAATAAAAAACTATTGCACCATATATGAACTGAGCACTTGCAAAAATTGAACTTTCTTTTTTAGCTAATAAATTTAATGAAGCTAGGCCAAACAATCCAAAGCCAACAAGTATTTTTAGAATAATTAGTAACGAACTATTTCCTGTTAAATTAATTCTATCTTGATAAAAAAAGCTGAAAAGAAGGTCTAAAAATTCTGTACCAACAAGACCTAATAATGTCAGAAACAAAAGCGGAAAAAGTACTGCAATTCTTCCAAGAGATTTTGAAAATAAATAAGTGAAAGATAAGCAGACGCATGTAGCAAAAAGCAGGCCATAGGTTGCTTGATTGTAAAGTGTGTCTAGAAATCCATAGTTAAAAATTTTGTTATTTGGGATTAAGTTAGCAAATGTAAAGTAAGCATCTCTGAGAAAAGATGTAGATGATGACAACAAAAGGGTTAATGGAAAAATTAGAACAAAAAGTTTTGAAAGCTCCTGTTCGTTTTTTGGAATCAATTTTAATTTCATAAGCCTAGCTATTATTCATTTTGACTTTACTATTATATTCAAAAATGTTTCTCGTTATAAGATAAATGTTTGAAAAAGATATTGAAATCAATTTATATTTTTTTCCAATCTTAGGATAAAATATATAGGTAAGGTTTGAGGAAATTTGATTTATACAATTTATAAATTTAGATACAGAATAGGTTTAATTTCAATTGTCTCTGGTATAGGAGGGATGACAATTGGAGTTATCATCGCACACTTTGCAGGATTTCCAAAAGGCGAAGTTATTGATTATTTTAATTGGATTCCTAGAGGCTGGTTACCACAAACAATAGGTCAGCTAATTGCTTTTGGTGCAAGTCAGCTTTTACTACTGGGTCTTGTCTTGATTGTCTGGAATGACAAAGAATTAACTTGGGCTAAAGCTACTTATTTTGCTTTCCTTACTTGGATCGAAATGTCTATTTTGTTGGGTATTGTACCTTCAGAATGGCTTAACTTATCTCAGGGTCCTCTTGAATGGACTGGTCAAAGAGAGTTTATTCAATTCCCACCAATATTATTCTTGAACAATGAAATTGGGTTAAGTTTTGCTGCACTTAAAGATTTAATTCAGTTAGGTATTTCTACAAACTTTTTAATAGCAGGCTTAGTAGTTGCTTATCTGATTCAAGATATAAATGATAAAGTTGAAAAATCAAAATCTAGAATTTCCGACTATGGAAAAGAGGTTGTTAGGGTGGAACAAGATGCCTAAATCAGAAGTTCTTATAGAGATGCCAGAGTTTGAAAAAAAATACAATCTAGCAATGGTTGAAGCAGAAAAAGTGGCTTCCCGAGTTAGACCAAAACAGTTTTTACATATAGATGAATCTGAGTGCATTCTATGTGAAGGATGTGTAGATATTTGTCCATGGAAGTGTATTCATTATTTGTCTGTAGACGCTATTGAAGATTCAATAAATGTAGAGTCTCCTGATGCTTCAGAGGAACCTGGTTTTTTTGTTGTTGATGAGGACGCTTGTACAAGATGTGCACTTTGTGTAGATAGGTGTCCTACTGGAGTTATTTCACTTGGAAAGTTTGCAGGATCTCTAGCAGACCAAGCAGTTGAAAATGGCATCTACCAAGCTCCATGGGATGAAGATTCTGGTCAAAGAAGTGACAGACATGGATATATATATGGAAGGCTTTAAAATTACATAATGCAGAAATTATCTTTAAGAGACAAGATTAAAGAAGCAAGAATCAGTGCTGCTGATAGCTTTAGAGGCGGAAAATTAATGTCTAGTATTTTCCGTCCTGGTTCACCATTCAGAAAAGGGTATGTAGATAGTCCTAGAAATAGATCATATGTTGTTATGAACAATGTTTTGTATCACTTACATCCTGTAAAAGTAAAGAGGCACGGAGTACGCCTATCTTACACATTATGCTTAGGTGGATTGAGCTTCTTCTTATTTATTGTTTTAACTATTACTGGTATCTGGTTGATGTTTTATTTTCGTCCAACTGAACTTGCTTATGTAGACATACAAAACCTACAAACAAGTATTGCATTTGGTTCGTTAGTTAGGAACATGCATCGTTGGGGAGCACACTTGATGGTTCTAGTAGTTTTTCTTCACATGTCACGAGTTTTTTATCATGGCGCATATAAAGCACCTAGAGAATTTAACTGGGTTATAGGAGTTATTCTTTTGCTCCTAACTTTACTACTTTCATTTACAGGATATCTATTACCGTGGGATCAATTAGCAATATGGGCTGTGACAGTAGGAGGTAATATGGCTGGCTACACGCCTGTTATCGGTGCGCAAGCTAAATTCGGTCTCTTCGCCGGTCTTGAAGCTACAACTGCAACATTATTAAGGTTTTATGTACTACACGTGCTCTTTTTACCATTTATCATTGTTATTTTTATGGCTGTTCATTTTTGGAGAGTTCGTAAAGATGGCGGAATCTCAGGACCGTTATAGGAAACAATTATGGTAGATATCCCAGAACATTTATTAATTAGATCCGCAGAAGCAAGAGCTAAAGCACTAGGAATTAGTGTTGAGCAAGCGTTAGCTGAAATGAAAGGTGAAACAGAGCCAACAGTTGTTGCCAAAGAACCAGAAGTAAAAGTTATTGATGAAACACCTGCACCTGCTGCTGAAACACCTGCACCTGCTGCTGAAACACCTGCACCTGCAGCCTCAAAGACTGACACACCCGAAGAAGTAGATTTTGCGCCTGAGGTAAAAGTAACCCAACGACTTCTTACGGTTGTAAAAGCTAAACCAATTCAGAAGCCAGTAGCTGAACCAGTTGATAAAGTAAATACCTGGCCACACCTAATGCTTCCAGAGTTTGTTTCTCTTATGGCAATGACAGCATTCTTAATATTATTATCAGCAATATTACAAGCACCTTTGCTTGAAGAAGCCAACCCAAACGTTACACCTAACCCAGCAAAAGCTCCTTGGTACTTTTTGGGATTGCAAGAATTATTATCTTATTGGGATCCACAAATAGCAGGTGTTATGATTCCACTAGTCTTAGGCGTAGTACTTTGGATGGCCTTTCCTTATATTGATAGAAATCCAGAAACTCATCCTTCTAAAAGAAAATTTGCAATTATGTTTTATACCTTTTTCTTAGCGGGTGCCGGAGTTTTGACCATTATTGGTGTGCTTTTCAGAGGACCAGGATGGAACTGGACGTATCCATGGATTGATGGAATATGGTTTGATGATTTGCTTGACTGGATACACTTCGAATGACCTTAGTTGAGTTATCGTTTGCAGGGTTTGCTTTAGTTGGGTTATTAGGAATTATTGGAATTGTAGTGATTGTCACAGGACGAGGTCCTAAAAATCTCAATTGGAAAAAAAACGTTGAAAAGAAAGCACTAAAAGAAGATAAATCAGCAACAAATTTTCTCGAGCCAGAATTACCAAAAGGTGAGACAGAAACCATTATTGATGAAGAACAAGAGCAAGAAGTTCCATCTGACGGTACTGTTAAATTAGAAGAAAAAGAAATATATGAGGAGCTATCTGAAGAAGAAATAGGTATAAACCGAAGACAGTTTTTAACTAAAGCTCTAAGAATTTCATTTGGTGCTTTTGCAGGCATACAACTTATCTCTTATCTAGGTTTTATATGGCCAAAAGTCTCAGGTGGTTTTGGTTCCAAAATTGATGCTGGATCAATTGAAGAAATAAAAAACCAAATATTTCAAGCAGATGGTTCTGTTATACCTGCATTTATTCCTGCAGCTAGAGCATATATTCTTCCACTTAGTGAATCTGCAGCAGCTAATTCTCAGTTTGCCTCAGGTTCAACTGTTACAGATGGATTAGTGGCTGTTTATCAAAGATGCGTTCATCTCGGATGCAGAGTTCCATGGTGTAACTCATCTCAAGGATTTGAATGTCCTTGTCATGGATCAAAATATAATATGGTTGGTGAATATTTTGCTGGTCCAGCTCCAAGAAATTTAGATAGATTCAACGTAGCAAATGTATCTGGAAGATTAATTATTGATACTGGAACTATAATTGAATCTCCAAGAGCACCTGGGATGTCAGTCAAGTACCCACAAGGTCTTTCTTGTATTGCATTAACAACGGAGGAATAAAAGTTGTCTAGTTCTCTTTTCATTACATTAATTGCACTAGGTATCATTGGGGGCCTCGCATTTTTTGTTTCAGCTGGTTTCAGGGGTTCTGGCAAAGCTAAAGATATAGCCCCTAATTTATCAAAATATAGAAATGATGATGAACTTGAAACAAAAACGTTAGATAGAACACTAACTGTTGCTGTTCTCCTTGCATCTCTTTTGACAATAATGATTCCACTTTATTACTTAGGAGAACAAAATAGACAACAAGAATTTGTTGTTGAATTTGATGAAGTCTCTGTTGAGCGTGGAGAACACCTTTATGAAGAGTTTGGGTGTGGAAACTGTCATGGTGTAGATGGTTCTGGTGGCGCAGCTTCTTATGTAGAAAAAAGAAGTGGAATTAGCGTTACCTGGGAAGCACCAGCAATAAATAATGTATTTTTTAGATACGATGATGATGAAGTAAGATATTGGTTAATTTATGGCCGTGCCAACTCACCTATGCCCGCATGGGGTCTTGAAGGCGGAGGACCAATGAATGACGGCCAGTTAGATGACTTAATTGAATATATGCACCATTTCCAAATTCCACAGAATGAAGAATTGGCGACGATAGATGCAAACATTAATAGTTCATTATTACGTCTTGAAACTTCTGAGTTACTTGTAGAAAATGAAATTGCGAGACAAAAAGAATTAATCCAAAGCGTAAAAGACTCTCCAACAAAATTGCCAGTTGTACAAAAAGCTGTTGAAGATATTTCTGCTTTACTCTCTAAAGAAGGTGGGATAGATACAGACGAAGATGGTCTAAGCGACTCGGTAGAAGTAGATATATCAACATATAGTGCAAATGTAAATGAAATACTTGGTACGTCAATATTGAATCTTGATCCAGATAATGAAGAGTCTATTCCGGGAAGAAAAGATAAGTCAGTGGCAAATGGATTTTTATCACAATTAGAATCAGAACTTATCAACATTACAATAATTTCAGAGGGATATGACAAGTTTTTAAATGAGGCAGAGACTGGTCTTGCTTTCTTAGAAAAAGCTCTTGAAGAGAAGTTGTGGGAAGTTTCATTTGATGAAATTGCAGACTCAACTTTCGAAGGTGATGTCGAAAAGGCTAAAAGAGCAGTTGGATTATTCAATGCATACTGTGCAAGATGTCACACCGCTGGTTATTCAGCTGGTGTAGCATACACAAAAGAGATTGCTTCAGGTGGATTGGGACCTGCGCTAAGAGCAGGAAGAGTAAATATTCAGTTTAAGCAAAGGGAAGACTTTATTGACTTCATTATCAAAGGTTCTGTAAACGGAAAAGCATACGGAGTTAATGGTGTAGGAGGAGGAAAAATGCCAGGTTTTGGTGCTGTTCTTCCTCAATCAGATATAGAATTAATTATTGACTATTTGAGAGGAATGGAACCTGATGCGTGAAATAATGAGATCTCTTCTCTCGTCTAACCTGTTAGTTACAGGAATCATAATGTTTATAGGTTCTCTAATTGTGTTTGCTGGTTCCACATTTTTATTAAATGCCACAAACCTGGGAAAAAGACTAGGTTTTTTAATTACTGGAGCAGCAATATTTGGTTGGGGCGTAATCAACTCAATATTTTTTATTCTTTACGCACCAAGAGGTCCAGCACCGGCTTCAATTGATGGACTAAATGCATTTGAAATAAGAATTCTTCCTATAACTTTTTTAATCGGATCTTCAATATTGTTTGTAATGTTTCTATTAGCATTAAATCGTTTTGAACAAGAACAACTTGAAATGGACAATCAAGATAGTTAGATTGTCAGTATGACACAAATTTGGTTCATTGCCGCTGCGGTTTTAGTACTTGCCGAATTATTAGTAACAACCTTTTTCATGTTACCCTTTGCAATTGGAGCGTTTTCCGCAGGTATTGCCTCACTTATTACCGATAGTCAGGATATTCAGCTTGGAACATTTGTCGTATTCAGTATTGTCGGGGTATATATTTCTGTAAAAATATTTGGTCCAAGAAGAGGAAAAAAAGAAGAATCAGAAAACTTTTCTGAAGGTGTAAATAAATATATAGGTACAACCTTTGTGACAACTGAAGAATTAGACAAATATGATCCAACACTTCAGCATGTATATGGTGATGACTGGCAAGTAGTATCATTAGATAAGAGAATTCCAGCAGGTACTGAAGTAAAAGTAGTAAATGTCAATGGTACAAAATTAGAAGTACAAACGAACGAGGAGTAAAATAAGATTATGGAATTTATATTTGGATTAGTTAGATGGATTTTAATAATTGTATTCCTAGGGGTAATACTTTTTAGAATCTTCAGAATTATTAGACCCTTTGAAACCGGCTTAGTTGAAAGATTAGGTAAGTTTAACAGAGAGGCTAGTTCAGGATTGAATATAGTAATACCTGGACTTGAGAGAATTATTATCGTTGATATGAGAGAACAAGTTATAGATGTTCCTCCACAAGAAGTTATTACTAAAGACAATGTAACTATTACAGTTGATGCTGTTATTTACTATGAACCGACTGACCCTAAGAAACTCGTTTATAACGTAGGAGACTTCATTACTGCAGCTACAAAATTAGCACAAACTAACCTAAGAAATGTTGTTGGTGACCTTGAGTTAGATGCTGCATTGACTTCAAGGGAAACAATTAATACTTCTCTTAAATTAATTCTTGATGAAGCTACTGATAAGTGGGGAACAAGAGTTGTAAGAGTCGAAATTCAAAGAATCGATCCACCTCAAGATGTTCAAGATGCTATGAACAAAGTTATGAAAGCTGAGAGAGACAGAAGAGCTGTTGTAACAGAAGCTGAAGGTGAAAAGAGAGCAGCTATTCTTACAGCAGAAGGTAGAAAAGAATCGCAAGTTCTTGATGCAACTGGTGAAGCTGAAGCATTGAAGCAAGTTGCTGATGCACAGAAGTATGAAAAAATTGCCATCGCTGAGGGTGAGGCAGAAGCAATTGAAAAAGTTTTTGATGCAATTCATAAAGGTGATCCAACAAATGACTTGATTGCAATTAAGTATCTTGAATCTTTAGAAAAAGTTGCGAACGGTAAGGCAACAAAGATATTCTTACCTGCAGATCTTTCAGCAACACTTGGAAGCATCGGGGCAGTAGCAGAACTATTTAAGGATGATGACGCTAAAGGTTCAAAGAAATCTACTAAAAAATAGATAGATTCCAATTAAGACCAAACAAATACCACTAATTGTATTTATTAGCTTCTTTATTTTAATTGAAGAAGATTGGAAAAAGTAACTACTCATGAATGCATAGCTAACATCTGCAATGAGGTTAACAAAAATAGTTACAATCCCTAAGTAAATTAACTGTAAAAATACATTTCCACTTTCTGTAACAAAAATAGGTAATACAGAAAGATAAAATACCCACATCTTTGGATTAATGAGGTTTAGTTTCATTCCTGCATTAAATGATCCACTACTAATAACTTTACTTTGGGTCTCGACTCCAGATCTAATAGTATCGATACCTTTGTATAAAATGTAGATAATTCCAATGATATAAATAATGGTTAAAATTTGAGGAATTAAATTAAAAACGAATGTGACAACTCCACCCGTAATGATTGTAATAAAAATTGCCCCTGTTGCTGCACCCCCTGCTACTTGAAGTCCATTTTTTCTACTTTTTTGTACAGATTCATTAACAATTAGAGCAATTATTAAACCAGGGCTAAAAGCGACACTTATTTGAAGGATTATTAACTCTATTACTGCAGAGTTTGAAACCATTAAGCAAGACTTTGCTTTAAAAGATTATAAAACTTGTCTCCATGACATCTCTGAACTACTCGCACTTTTGGTGCATCAGGTTCTAAATTAAGATAATCAAGAACACAACCACCTCTTGTCATTCCATCTCTTGTATCAACTCTTACATTTACTTGGGCAGATTGACTAATAATTTCATTATCTAAGTAAACCGACATTGCTAATGGATCAGGCAAGTCATAACTATCACTTCCAAATATATCTTTCATCATTTCCCTTAGGACAACTTGAATATCATTGGTAAATTTAGAATATTTTGTACCAATAGATTCTATTTCTTGAATTTTTTCTGTATTTATCATGGCATCATATAGTGATGGATCCCAACCAATTACTGTAATTGGAATTCCAGAGTTTAGTACAATATCTGCAGCCTCTGGGTCTACCCAGAAATTGTACTCAGCAAACTTAGTAATATTCCCTAATGCATTTGAGCTTCCACCCATAATGTAGCAGTGTTTTATTTTGCCTAATTTATCAGAATTATTTTGTACCAAACCAGCAATATTTGTCAGAGGCCCTAATGTTACGATTTCAATTTCTTCCTGTTCTTCCAAAATTTGCTTATAGAAATCTTGTGCAGATGAATCTTCAATTTTATGGTTTTGGGGCTTAATACCAATATCACCTAAGCCATCTACACCATGTACATTTTGTGCTGAAGTAGAATCATTTCCATAGCTGAGAGCTATTTTTGTTGATTCATCTGAATCATGAACTTCAATGTAATTTCTCTCTAAAGGCTTCTCAGCTCCTTTGTATATTGGAATTTGTACTTCACAAAGTTCATTTACGTAACTTGTATTTATTAATCCCTGTTCAAGTGGGACATTTCCTGCAACAACTGTAACACCAAGTATTTTATCTTCTGGTAAATTGCGATATGCCATCAATAAGGCAACTGCATCATCTGATCCGGTGTCAGCATCAATAATTAATTTTGTCATGATGATCTACTCTTTTTAATTTCAGGAACTCCCTGATTTAGTACAACATCACAGTCTTTGTATTCTGCTGCTATCTGACTTGCAGTAATAATTAGTAGTTCTAATAGTGCTTCTTTTTTACCAGACGAAGAACCAAATGTTACTGGACTACTATTGTATTCATTCTTTATGGTCTCAAAAATTTCAAGTGATTCTGATTTATTAAATTTGGTATTTAATTTCTTTTTTGTTGATACTTCAAAACTTTTTCTATGTCGCCTAGGTAATTTGAATTGCATAAATGTATTCTAACTATTTATTGTTAGCTTTTGTAATGAGACCTCGTAATCTTCAGAATATTTTACGTTTCCTAATTCTTCAAAACCAAAAGACTCATGAAATTTAAAAGAGGCTTCATTAATAGATGGAAGCAAATTTATTTCAGCAGTTAAATGTTCTATTGAGTTTTCTTTTGCGTAATTTAAAATATTTTTATAAAGACTTGTGCCTAACTTATTGTTTCTATATCTAGCATCCACAGCAATTCTGTCAATGTACAAAAAATTATCAACTCTGTTGCTAATTTCTTTAAAATTTTTATGTGCAGTTTTCTTCATGTAAGATTTTGTTAATTCATTGTCTTGGAAACAAACCACAAATCCAATTACTTTATTTTCAAAAACAATAGCTTCGTTATAGTCTGAGTTTTCAATAGAATTTGTTAATCCCTCTAAAGAGCGAGACCCAACATTAGGTACGTTCTTTTCATTTAATTCATGACACTTAGCAGCTAGGTCACCGTCTATAGAAGAAAAAGAATATTCTTTCATATGTAAAAATATACATTTAATGTATAAAAATGTAAACTGTGCCTATGTCTCAAAAGATAGTTTTAATGAGTTCCCCAGAGTATTTTAAAGTTGAATACTCAATAAATCCTTGGATGGTTCCAGGAACAAACGTTGACCTCGAACTAGCAAAAGATCAGTGGAATGGTCTCAAACGAACAATTGAGGAAGCAGGAGCAGAAGTAAAAGTAGTACCTCCAAGTGAAAACCATCCTGATTTAGTTTTTACTGCAAACTCAGGAATAATCAGAGGTAATGATGTATTAATCGCTAACTTCAAATTTGAAGAGCGTAGGGGTGAAGAGGAAATTTATATCAAATGGTTTAAAGAAAATGAGTACAATGTTTCACGAATCCCCCCTGACTATAAATTCGAGGGTCGGGGAGATGCCTTTGTTTATGGAGACTATCTAGTTGGATCGTATGGAGTAAGAAGTGATAAAGAGGCACTCCTTTATATTGCAGAACACTTTGAATTAGAACCAGTCATTGTAGAGCTAGCCCAAGAGAAGTTCTATCATCTAGATACCTGTTTTCAACATTTCTCTAATGGTCATGCAATTTTCTATCCCGAGGCTTTTAAAGATAATTCTTTAAGTGCATTTTCCGAATTATTTGAATTGATACCCGTATCTGAGAGCGATGCCAACAAGCTTGCTTGTAATGCAGTTGTTATAGAAGATACAGTTATTTTTCCATCTGAAAACATAGATGCCATAAAAGTAGTCGAGGATCTTGGATTAACTTCTAAAGTTGCAAATGTTTCAGAGTTTTTAAAATCAGGCGGTGCATGTCAGTGTCTCGTCATAGCATTAAACTAAAAAACATATGTTTAAAAGATTATTTAAATTAGTACTTTGGCCTGTAAAAAAGATTGTTCTTTTTCCATTAAAGTTTTTGTTGTATTCACTTTTAATATTTATTGCAATAGTTTTGTTTTTTCAATACAGAGCAGATTATGAAGTTGACACAAGCCCTCTTACAAAAATTGAATATGAAAATTGTGTTGAAGTCATTGATAGCTATGAGGTGTCTGTAAATCTTCTTTCAGAGTACGTTGATAATTTAGATAGTTATCAAAGGGAATTTTTAGAGGAAAGATTACCAGATAGTTTACAGATACTATTGGAACCTCAAACACTCGATCCAGATGAGTTCGAGAATATTAAGGGGAGTCTTAGAACATATTTACAGGGCGGAAGATTTCCAGGCTTTAATGGACAAGCACTACTTCCTCAAGCAGCCAGCTTATGTAGATCTGGCCTAGGTTAAATCTAAAACTTCTGCGTCAGTTAAATCAACCAATGATTCTGGAGATAGGAAAAATTTAGATACTCTATTACCAGCACCTATAAATAGTTTTTCTCTACTCATAACATTTTTATCAATAAATATTTTTATATTATCAGGTAATCCTAGAGGACTGATTCCACCATATGTTTGATTGGTTACTTCTTCTGCTTCTTCTCTAGATGCAAAACTTACTCTTTTTGCACCCATAGCAGTTTTTGCTTTTTGATTTACATCTAGTCTTGTTGAGCCTAGTACACAAAACATTGCATAGAATTCTTCAGGCTTCTTTGCTTTTATTAAAATTGCATTACATGAATCTTCAATATCAAATCCGTAGTAATCACAGAAGTTTTGAGTATCTGAGAATTCATCTTTACATTCAAAAATTTCTAGAGCTTCTTTATTTTCTTCAAAGACTTTTATAACAGTATTATGAATTTCTACCATAGAGATTATGATATCTTAAAGATGAAAAAATTCAGCATACTTTTGATGTTACTTTTTGTATTTTGTTCTCAGCCATCAGTGGATAATGATGTCATTGATAAAACCACCACGACAATGATAAATGAGCAAGAGATTGTTGAAGAAGAGCCAGAGTTATATGTGATGCTAATGTGGCATCAACATCAGCCATTTTATACAAAAAATGATGATGGCTATTACACAAGACCCTGGGTGAGAGTTCATGCAACTAAGGATTATCTTGATATGGTTGAGTTAGTTTCTGACTATCCAGAGATGAAAGCCACATTTAATTTAACGCCAGTTTTGTTAAGACAACTTGAAGATTTCTCAAATGGTGCAAAAGATTTATATTGGTACTACACAGAAATCGATGCAGATATTTTGACTCTAGATGATAAAAAATTTATTATTTCTCGTTTTTTTGATACAAATCCAAAAGTAATTGCACGATTTCCAAGATATGTAGAACTTAGAAATTCTAGTCAGAACTCATCTTCCTGGACAAATCAAGACTATAGAGATCTGCAACTATTATTTAATTTGGCATGGACAGATCCAAAATATTTAGCACAAGAACCATTAAAAAATCTTGTTAGTAAAGGTAGAGACTTTTCTGAAGATGATAAATTTGTTTTGTTGAATGAACATTCAAAACTAATTGATAAGGTTATCCCAACCCATGCTGAGTTGTGGAAAACTGGTCAGATTGAAATTACTACTACCCCGTATGCACATCCAATTCTTCCTTTAATATTTGATACAAACTTGGCTTCAGTAGGAGATATAGGAGCTGAGTTGCCAAAAAATAGATTCAGTAAACCCACAGATGCTGCAATCCAAGTTGAGAAAGGGTTGGATTTAGCTGAGGAACTTCTAGGTCAAAGACCTACAGGAATGTGGCCAGCTGAGGGAGCTGTTTCACAAGAAGTCTTAGGCATGTTTGCTAAAGAAGGTATAAAGTGGATTGCAACAGGTGAACATGTATTGTCTAAGTCTTTAGATATCCCAACATTTAAAAGAAACACAAAAGGTATCGTTACTAATCCGGAAGTCCTTTACACACCATGGTATGGTCAACTAAACAGACAGGATGATGTTGCTATTTTCTTTAGAGACTTATCTATCTCTGACCAGGTTGGTTTTACTTACAGCGGAATGTCTCCTGAGATGGCAGTTGCTGATATGATGACGGCACTAGAAGCCGCAAGAGAAGTAAGTGTGACATTAGATAGGCCACTTGTTGTTTCTATCGTGTTAGATGGTGAGAATGCATGGGAGCATTATCAAAATGATGGTATAGACTTTCTAAGCTTAATGTACGAAACGCTCACGACTACAGAATGGTTAAAAACAACAACTCCAACTGAGTATATTGAAAAATATGAGCCCCAAATTGATAAATTAGATAAAGTATTTCCAGCATCTTGGTTTCAACCAAATTTTGCTACATGGATAGGAGAGACAGAAGAGACATATGCATGGGATTATTTGCAAAAAACAAGAGCTTTTTACGATAGATCGAATGCATCCGGTGAATATACAGTAGAACAACTAGAAAAGGCATTTGATTATATGCTGCTAGCAGAAGGTTCAGATTGGTTCTGGTGGTATGGGAGTGATCAATCCAGCGGAAATGATGATTACTTTGGTTCAGCATTTAGAAACCTTCTTAAAAATGTTTATACATCGCTCGGTCAAGAACCCCCATCATATTTAGATATTCCTATTATTTCTCCTGCTGCTCAATTATTTGATAAGCAATCAGATTCAATTTTGAATTCAAATCAAGCTTTACTTGTAAAGGGAACAACAAATGAAGAGATATGGAGCGATGCTGGAGAAATAGAGACTTCAGATACAATTTCAAAAATACAATATAGATTCTCAGATGAACATTTATATATTTCTATACAAAAATCCTCCTCAGCAATGCAGGAATCTAATCCTTGGCAAAATACTGATCTAGATATCTATTTAGAAAGTCCGTCCAGAACAAAGATTAGAAGGTCTTCAGTTCCATTTAAAGATGGCGTAGTTTCAAATCAAGAATTTATAGGTATTGAAACTACTCAGGCAATATTTCATCGTGGTGAAGAACTTCAAAATGGTTCATATTTTACGTGTACAAAAAGAGATTTACCTAATGAGGGAAGTGTTAAAGAAGAAACATTTTCAACAAACTGCTTAACTAAGGAAACAACAGAGGTTTCTGCTTTTGGAAATGAACTTTATCTAAAAATTCCACTCGGTGAATTAGGTTCACTGAGTTTCGGAGATAAGATTAAACTTCGACTTTATTCAGATTCTTTTGATACCTACATCCAGCCATCTAGGCCTCTTGCATTATTTGTTCCTGAAGTTTCAAATGTTGAGCTATTTTTAGATATAAAAGATCCAATTAAAGATGACCATGGAGAAGGTTCATATACCTATCCAACGGACGGTGTCTTTATACCTGGAAGTTACGATTTTGAGGGCTTTTCAGCAGGTATCGCGGATGGAAGTCTTGTTATGAATTTTGATATTTTAAGTGCTGTAAAAAACCCATGGGGATCTCCAAGAAGTCTATCTGTCCAAACAATTGATGTGTATATTGATAAAGACTTTGGATCTGACACCGGAGTAAAACAGCTAGGTAACTATAGGTTTGGAAAAATGCCAGATGGGTCTGGTTGGGAATATCATATTGTGATAGAAGGATGGGAACCACAAATTTGGAAGTCACTACCAAGTGGAGAGTCAGAATTAGTGACTAATCAATTTGATATTGTCGTTGTACCAGACAAAGGTGTAATAGTTGTAAAGCTTGATATTGAAAACCAGCTTGGTGGTGGAAGTCCTGAAGAATGGCACTATGGAGTAATTATGATGTCTCAAGATGGCTATGGACCTAATGGGTCAAGGATTAGAGAAATTAATCCATCAGCAGAACAGTACAGGGGTGGTGGAGCACCAAATGTTGTTAATCATCCAAATATTTTTGATATCATTTTTTCTGATGAAGGAGTTCAGGAAGAATTTTTAAGCTCATATGGTAATTACGTAGGATCAGTAGACGACATACCAGATGATCTACTTGCAAGTATTCCATTGGTGAGTAAAAATTCACAATAGGCTTAGTCATGGAATTAGATTTTGAATTTGAGCTAAGCAAAGGAAAACAAAACTCACTTGGAAAGACATTAAAAGTAGTAGAACATATTCAAAACAATATAAAAGAAATTGATAAATTGTTCTTATGTTTTTTTTCTAACAATTCTTTAGTTGCAATGAGAGCGATGAATGCAACAAAGAGAATAATAAAAGACGATAATCATATTTTTGTTAAAAATAAAAAAAGATTCATAGATGAGTTTTCAAAGTCTGAGCATAATGTAGTGAAGCTTGGGCTTATTACAATTTATTATGATTTCATTTCATATTTTGATGATAAAGAATACAAAATTATTAGTAAAAATGCATTGAGCTGGGTGGAAAACAGTAAAGACTGGATGATACTCGTTCAAGGTTTAAAACTCTTAGAAAAATTATCCAAGACAGACAAAATATTGAAATCAAAGGTTAAGATTATTGCAAAACAGTTAAAGAATGATGAAAGAAAATCTGTTAGTTCAAGGGCACAAAAAATTTTACTAGATAGCTAGTCTTGTTTGTTTTGTAGCTTTTGCTTTTTTATTGGACTGGAACCTGTTTCTAAAATTTCCTTATAGGCCTTATCAAAAGCCTCTAACTGCCACCCTGACATTCTGGATCTGCTTCTTTCAATAACTTGTTTTTTCTCTTCATCTGTAAATTTTGACCACTTAGCTATTTCAGGTGTAGTTCTTGCACATCCGTAACATAAATCACTACCAGGATCTGTTACACAAACACTTATACATGGTGAAGGAATTGTCATAATGAGATATTAATACTTTTGTATTTCTTTAATTAATTCATTTGTAGCAATCTCTAATGAGCTTTTTGGATCACTGACACCTTCAGGCCCACATTGGAAATAGCTTGTAAATATATCTTCAGTTTTTGCTGTATACTGCCCACCCAAAAAATACCTACGTCCTTTAAAATTTTTCAACAATTCTCCAATTATTTTTCCCTTTAACGATGATTCATCAAATTTTCCTTCACAAAAGATACCAATGTCATAATTTTTTAATTTATTGATTAAATTCGTCTCCTTTAAAAAGTATTTTGCACCATTTTCAATTTCACAACCAAGAATTTGATTTAATGTAAACGTTAAACCACCAGCTGCACCTGAGTTCACCTCAGTTGGATTTAAATCTAAAACAAGTTCCTTATCAATTAGAGTTATCAATCTCTCAACTTCTATCTTGTGTTTCTCAATATCTTTCTCAGACAAACCTTTTTGAGGACCAAAAACATCAAAAGCTGAATTCTCACCTAACAATGAAATTTGGGTATCACTTAAAATTCTATTTTCTAAATTAGGGCTAAAACTTGTTGCTTTAATTCGGTCTATAAAGGCAAAATCTTTAGGAACAGGATTTACTATAGTTTCACCATTAGAGATGAATTCCATACCCAACCTACTTAAGAGTCCGATGCCAAAATCAACAGTCTTTGAACCACCTGTTCCAAGGACTTCTATTTTTTGAAGCGCTTCAAGCAAACACCCTGAATTTATACTCATAGATTTTTTTTCTGAATCAATACCTATTAATTGAGCTGATTCAAAAAAAATACTCTCGTTTATATTTAATGACTCAACTGCAGATAACTCATTATCAGAATTTAAAGTTTCAAAATTTTCATGAGTTTGAAAATTATAACTTTTAAAAATTCTTGTACTTTCCTGTCCACCATCGGTAACGCTAAAAAAGTCTGCATCAATATTTGAATCCAAAAACTTATCTTGAACAATATTAAGAACTTCAGTGGCACTTAATGTACCAGAAAACTTGTCGCTAAAGACAGCAATATTCATGTATGTATTTTATTTGGTAAGATTTAAATATGTCAGATGTTCTTGAAAAACTATTGGGTTATCTCTCTCATCATTCTTTCATAAACGAAGTTTTAATTAGAGAAGGAAAAATCTACTTTTCTACGAACATAATCTTTGAAGATGTGCAGATATTCATTAATAGGTTTGATTATTTAGCTATTTCTTACAAAGAAGAATTGTATTGTATTGAAAACAGTGATTTAAACCTCCTTACAGCTGCAGCAGAGTTAGAAAAATTCTTAGTAGCGTAAGAGAACATTTAAAATAACAATGTATGAAAATAGGATTTTTAACTGATAAAAACGGCTACAGGGCCCCAATACATCCTGAATCAATTGAAAAATATTCATTAGATGTACATTTAGAAAAAGATATATTTGATTATCTAAAGTATTCAGAATCTATTCAAAATAATGTTAAAACTATTTCTAAAGTAAGTGATTTAGACATTGTTGCTTGTGTAGAAAACATTGAAGATAAAAAAATTAAAGATCTTAAGGAAGGAGCAATCCTAATCGGTATATTTGATTTTGAAAAAATTGAAGAGATTAAAAACTTAAGGCCAGATATTAAGATATTAAGTTTTTTTAAGCTTCCTAGAATTTCCAGAGCTCAAAACCTTGATGCTCTTTCTTCTCAAGCAAACTTGCTTGGTTACGCCTCAGTTTTACGAGCAGCAAAAGAGACATCAGATGTAGTGCCAATGATGACAACTGCAGCAGGAAATATACAGCCATCAAAAGTATTAATTCTTGGTGTAGGAGTTGCAGGCCTTCAAGCAATTGCAACTGCAAAAAGACTTGGGGCTAGAGTATGGGCTTTTGATATTAGAAAAGAAGCCAAGGACCAAGTGGAGTCTTTAGGTGCTAAATTTGTTGAAGCTAGTACTGAAGCTCAAGATAGCGTATACGCACAAGAAGTTTCAGAAGAAGAGAATCAGAAAATTCAAGAAGCATTAAAAAAACAATTAATTGAAAGCGATATTGTTTTAACATTTGCTCAAATACCAGGAAAGAAAGCACCTGTCCTGATTGAAAAGTCAACTGTTGAAAACATGAAAGAGAATTCTGTGATTATTGACTTAGCTGCTGGTACAGGTGGAAACTGTGAAGGAACAGAGGTAGACAAAGTTGTTGAGATTAATGGTGTAAAGATAGTTGGTGAAACAGATATCTTAAACACTGTTAAGCATGCAGCTACAAAGCTGTATTCAGAGAACGTAAGAAATTTAATCGAACTGTATATAGAAAATAGTGACGACGAGATTTTTGTGGAGATGAGCTCATAATGGAAGCAACGTTTTTACTTACATTGTTGATAACGTTTTTAGCAAGCTTTATTGGATATGAACTTATATCTAAAATTCCACAGACATTACACACTCCGTTGATGTCTGGTTCCAATGCTATTTCTGGAATTACATTGATTGCAGCAATTCTTATATACCCAGAAGTAGGTGAGTCACAATTGCTCAAAATTATTGTTTTAATTGCAATAGCATTTGCAACTCTCAATATTGTTGGCGGGTTTTCAGTGACTGGTCGAATACTAGAAATGTTTAAGAAAAATGATTGAAATAATATTACTTGTCTCAGCTATTTTATTTATCTTTGCTTTGAAGCTCTTTGGAAGACCGTCAACGGCACATAGAGCAAATACATTTGCAATGTTAGCCATGGCATTAGCTGTTTTTAGTGCATTTAATTTTGATTTTTCAAAATATGATTCCGCTTTTTATATCACAATTGTTGTTTCAGGACTGCTTGGAGTTTTAATTTCAAAACGAGTTCAGATGACACAAATGCCAGAACTAGTTGGTTTGTTTAATGGCTTTGGTGGAGGAGCTTCTGGTGCAATTGCCTATGTTGAGCTCTCCGGTAATTCTTTACCAATTTCTGATGTTTTTGTAGCAATATTCTCAATGGTTATTGGAATATTTACATTCTCGGGAAGTCTTGTTGCAGTAATGAAACTTCGTGGCAAATTAAATAACTTTAACAAAAAATTAGCAGATATATTTTCAGTATTTTTACCTGCGATTATATTAATTCCAGTAGTTTTAGAAATGGATGACTTATTAATTGAATTTATTATTTTGGTTTCATTAATTGGTGGAGTTATAAGAGTTGCGGTAATTGGTGGAGCAGATATGCCAGTTGTCATAGCATTCTTAAATTCACTTTCTGGAATTGCAGCGATGTCAGCAGGGTTTATTGTAAATAGTATTATTTTGATCGTAGCTGGCGCCTTAGTTGGTGCTTCAGGAATAATTCTTACTTTACTTATGTGTACTGCAATGAATCGTACACTTTTAGATGTTCTCAAGGGTGGTTTTGGGGGTACAGCTATAAATAATGAATATGAAAAAGATCCAACTAGCACTTCCCCGGAAGATGTAGCAATCCAACTAAGCTATGCGGAATCTGTAGTTATTGTTCCAGGATATGGAATGGCAGTAGCTCAAGCACAGGCAGCTGTAAAAGAATTAACAAATACCTTAAAAGATAAAAACATTGAAGTGAAGTTTGCTATACATCCAGTTGCTGGAAGAATGCCTGGACATATGAATGTACTCTTAGCTGAGGTAGATATTGACTATGAAGATATGTTTACCTTAGAAGATATAAATTCTGAGTTCTCTTCAACTGATGTTGTAATGGTTCTTGGAGCAAATGATGTTGTAAATCCATTGGCTAGAACTGATGAAGATTCTCCAATTTATGGAATGCCAATACTTGATGTTGACTTAGCAAAACAAGTAATAGTGATAAAAAGATCTATGTCACCAGGTTATGCAGGTATTGCGAATCCATTGTTTATAAATGACAATGCAAAAATGTTATTTACCGATGCCAAAGAGGGCTTAGAGAATATCATTAAATCATTTGAATTAGTTTAAATATCTCTTTCTGAATTAAAAAAAATTAAAACAAACAATATGACTCAGATGAGACAAAAATAGTCGTGTGTAGCGTGATTTATTTCAATTTATTAAAATAAAAATATGATAGAAACAATAACATCGTACCCTTTGTTCTTAATTCTTTTATTTCCAATAATCACTTTTGCATTATTGGTAATTGGATTATTACGCGCTCCAATGGAAAAAGACTCCCTTTGGGTTGATAAACGTGATTAGTGGCTAAAAAAGCTACTTAATTGCTTTTGCTAAGTTAAGCACGTCTCTCATTGTTTTTACAATCTCATCAGCTTTGTAATATTTTCTAAATAAGACTTTTCTTGAATTTACAAATGTATCCTCTACTCTTAGTCTTCTTAGATTTTTCTTTGATGTCTCTATAAGTTTTTCATTTCGTTTTATAAATAGGTCTGTCAGATATTCATCATCTCCATCAAACTCACCTCGCCAATTAATCTTTAATCCCATATCAAAGCTCTCCGGGAAAAAAGCAAAGAAGGAGACGTATGTAGTTGAGGAACGTCCATGACTTCTTGTGTATACCTCTACCTCACATTTGTACCCATCTATTTCACCAAATATTCTTTTCTTTCTAAATATGTTTTTAGAGGATATGAATGTAAAACCCAAAGTCTCCGCAGCACTAGAAAGTGCATTATTTATTCTTTTATTTGATGCAATGATTAGCCATATAATTCCCAAAACAAGTAAGACGGGTATTACTTGTGCGATTACTTTATCCACGATTTCATTCTATAGAAATAATGCGACTAAAACCAAAACATGAAAACAAGGCTTAATTTATTAAATGATAAGCTGGTAAAGTCAAAAAGTCTGAGAAATCTTCATCAAACACCAACTTTTTAAATTCGTCTCTTGCCTTTTCAATATTCTTTATATCATTTATGTCAGAAAAGACTGTCTCAAAAGCCTCTTCCATAAATGATTCATTGATAGTTTCACCGTTTTCAGTTTCAACTGAGTTATGAAGCCATTGCCAAAGCTGTGAACGCGAAATCTCTGCAGTAGCAGCATCTTCCATTAAATTAAATAACGCTGCCGCACCCTGTCCATTAAGCCATGAATGCATATACAAAATGCCCACTTTGATATTTGTTAGAATACCCTCCATTGTTATGGACGAGTTTTCTATTTCAAAGTTATGCAGCATTGAATCCTCAATATCATATCTTGGTACAAATGAAATTTGATTTGCTTCTCCATTGAGATGATCATTGAATACATCTTTACAAATGCTTACTAAATCTGGATGAGCAACCCAAGACCCATCAAAACCCATATTTGCTTCTCTTAACTTATCATTTTTTACATTTTCAAATGCTTTTTCTGTTACCTCTGGATCTTTTCTGTTTGGTATAAATGCAGACATACCACCAATTGCGTGTGCACCTCTTTTATGACAGCTTTCAACTAATAGTTCTGTATACGCTTTCATAAATGGAACGGTCATAGTAATTTGTGATCTGTCAGGGAATATGATTCCATCTACATTTCTGTGTCTTTTAATCGCACTAAATATGTAATCCCATCTTCCTGCATTCATTCCTAAAGAGTGCTCTCTTAAAGAATAAAGCATCTCTTCTATTTCATATGATGCAGAGATTGTCTCTAAAAGAACTGTAGCTCTAATACTGCTTCTTGGAATTCCAAGTTCATCTTCAGCTAATGTGAACATATCATCCCAGAGTTGTGATTCATTTGCATTTTCTAGTTTTGGAATATAAAAATAGATACCTAGTTCGGCATCGATCCTGCTTTGATAATTGTGATAAACATACATGGTGAAGTCAAAAATGCTTGCACTAATAGGACTACCATCCACCAATACGTTTTTCTCCAAAAGATGTAGGCCTCTAGGTCTAACGAATAGTGATGTTTGACTTTCTGGATTTAATGTATATGTCTTTCCCTTGGCCTCGTCAACCAATTCAATGCTTCTATTATTTGCATCTATAAGGTTATTATGACCATTGATTATGTTTTCCCATGTTGGTGATGTTGAGTCTTCAAAATCTGCCATAAAAACATCAGCTCCCGAGTTCAAAGCATTAATAATCATTTTTCTATCTACAGGTCCAGTAATTTCGACATGTCGCTGAGCAACATCAGAAGGTGGAGGAACTACCTGCCACTCTTTTTCTCTAACTGAAGTATCAGTTGGAAAACCCAAGAAGTCACCTGAGTCTATACTTTTTTGAGTATTTTCTCTTTCATCAAGTAATTGTTTTCTTCTATCTTCAAATGCAGATGTAAATTTACTTAAAAAATTTAAAGCATCCTCGGTTAAAATATTTGATGAGTTAGGCGTTTCTTGAGTTACTTCAAACATTAAAATTGTTCTTCTTCTGTAGAACCTTCAAGTGCTAGCGTCGACGCATCTCCATCACTAATAATTGTCGATACGGTATCAAAGTAACCAGCACCAACTTCTCTTTGATGTTTTACTGATGTAAACCCATCCTTTTCCATTGAAAATTCTTTTTGTTGCAACTCGACATATGCTGACATATTTCCACCTTTGTACTTTGAAGCTAGCTCAAACATGGATGCATTAAGGGCATGAAAACCAGCAAGCGTAATAAATTGGAACTTGTAGCCAAAAGAACTTAGTTGTTCTTGAAATGTATCAATCTCTTTATCTGACAATGCTTTTTTCCAATTGAATGATGGTGAGCAATTGTATGCAAGTAATTTATCTGGATATTTTTCATGAACTGCATCTGCAAAGTCTTTTGCAAACCCAATGTCCGGAGTTCCCGTCTCGCACCATACTAAGTCAGCATATGGTGCATAAGATAATGCTCGACTAAACGCAGCCTCAGGACCATTTTTTACCTTAAAAAACCCTTCAGATGTTCTTTCACCTAGAACAAAATCTTTATCATTATCATCTATATCACTTGTTAACAGATTTGCTGCTAATGCATCTGTTCGAGCAATTATTACTGTTGGAACACCCAAGGCATCAGCTGCAAGTCTTGCTGATGTTAGTGTTCTTATATGTTGACTAGTTGGTACAAGAACTTTTCCTCCCATATGTCCACATTTTTTTTCTGCGGCAAGTTGGTCTTCAAAATGTACACCTGCGGCACCAGCTTCAATAAATTTCTTTGTTAATTCAAAAACATTTAATACGCCGCCAAAACCAGCTTCTCCATCAGCAACAATTGGTACTACGTAATCAATGTCAAAATTACCCTCTACTCTGTCTACTTGTTCAGCTCTAAGAAGGGCATTATTTATTCTTTTTGCTAGGTTTGGCGCACTATTACTTGGGTAGAGTGATTGGTCTGGATAGGTAGTTTCACCAAGATTAGAGTCTGCAGCTACTTGCCAGCCACTTAAATAAATTGCCTTTAAACCTGCTTTTACCATCTGGACAGCTTGGTTACCTGATAACGCACCTAAAGCAGATATCCATTCGTCTTTTTTCATTAAGTGATTAAAGAGATTATTTGCTCCGTTTTCGGCCAAAGTATATTTGATCTCAATTGAATTACGAATACTTACTACGTCTTCGGCACTGTAATTACGTGTAATTCCCTCCCACCTGGGATTATTTTCCCACTCAGAATTCAGTAATTCTTTATCTAAAAAACTATTCTGCGTCATAGAGGCTCTCATAAATTTCAGCTTTTGTTTGCTTTATATCTTTATGTTTACTCTCATTACTCTGGTTTTCCACTATTTTCCTTCCTAAAAAAAAACCGGGCATGTGCCCGGCAACAAAATTAATGTGTAAGGGCATTACATGTTTATGTACTTCACCACATTCACAATATTATATTTTTGCATGTTACAAAAATAGCATGTTTTAAAAACAACATTGTGCTTTTGTGAAACTTTTTTTTAATTTTTCACAAAATTTTATAGTTTGTGAAAAGTTTGATTAATTAAAAATTTGATGTTAATTTAGATATTTTTAAATATATAGCGATTAAAAAGTTGCATTTTTTCTTTCCAATTATCTTTGTAGTAATACTGTATTGTGCCTGCTACAGATGATAGCAACGCGTTTCCATCTTGAGGTGTAAAGCAATATCCGGTAAGGATATTATCTTTAACGTGAAGTGATTGTTCAGCAACAATTCCATGAGACAACAGCCTCCCATGGTATCCATGATCTCTTCCAAATGAAAAGACTTTATTTGCTGACATTTTTTCTGTTGCCATTAAAAACTCACTTTTTAAAAGGTTGTTCATAATTTCTTCATACTGAATTGAATCTACAAAGCGTAATGTAAACCACAAAGTATGCATATATTGAGTTGGTAATTTTATTGCTGATGAAAACAAGTTTAAATCTTTTCCTTCTTGGGCAAATAACTCATGAACGTCTCTTGCGTGATGAGTCCCAAACTCTTGATTTGTATGTTTTGTAATTGTTGGCGATGGTGAGAAGGAGTCATTTTGTGAGACATCATTTGCTCTTCGCAAACATACAAATTGACCTTCAGTAAGATCACGGCCTTCATCTAAGGCAAATGTTTTAACTATTGATGCAATATTGTGCGTATTGCATGAAGCAATAAGGTATCTGTTAGACTCATTTTCAAATATATTATTATTTATTCCCCAAGCAAAGAATGGACCAAATCCATGTTCAGACCCTTGTGCCATAAATCTTTTTGATTGATCAAGAGATGAATATATACTTTCCCAATTATCATTTCCACTTGGAGTACAGTCAATGATGACATCTGTATCATCGTATGCGTTTTCTACATCTTCAATATCTGAAAATCCTAATTTTTTAAAATCTGATAATACATCTGAAGTTGATACTATTTTTGCACCTTTTCTTAATAATGCTTCAACTTTCCCTTTCTCATCTGAAAGTGGAGTTCTTTTAAAGAATATGACATTATCTATTCCAAGTTCGTCTTTGTGTTCTGCGAAAAGGCCTATAAGAGGTTCTCCAATAGTACCCGTACCAATGACTATTACATTTTTAGACATATTGTTTCCCCCATATATAATTAAAGAATAGAGGGGGAATATTTTTAATTTGTGCCATGAAAAATAAACTAATTTTTGAATTCTCTAAAAATATGACTGATGGTGATTCATCTCTTAACAACTTGCTTGGAGGCAAGGGTGCAAACTTGGCTGAAATGTCCAATATGGAAATCCCTGTACCACCAGGTTTTACAATCACAACAGAAGTGTGTAACTACTTTACTGAGAATAAAAAACTCCCGAATAGTCTGGATAATGAAATCAGGCAAGCAGTAAGTAAGCTTGAGAACTTATCTGATAAAAGTTTTGGTGGCGTAGGCACACCGCTTTTACTATCTGTAAGATCTGGCGGAAGAGTCTCTATGCCAGGGATGATGGATTCAATTTTAAATATTGGATTGAATGATAGTAATGTATTTCAACTGGCAGAAGCATTCAATGATGAGCGGTTTGCACTAGATTCATATAGGCGTTTAATCCAAATGTATTCAAACGTTGTTTTGGGACTTGAACATGAACGATTTGAGGCTGTATTGGCAAACAAAAAACGAATGGACAACGTTGTTTCTGATGCCGATTTCAATGTCGATCAACTTAATTGGATAATCAATGCTTATAAAAATACAGTCGAAAGATTTACTGACTCTTTATTTCCTCAAGAACCTTATGAGCAACTCACAGGCGCTATTGAAGCGGTCTTTAATAGTTGGCAAAACAAACGAGCTGCTACATACAGAAAAATAAATAATATTCCTGATTCCTGGGGTACAGGGGCAACAATACAAACAATGGTATTTGGAAATCTAAACGATAAGTCAGGTACGGGGGTCGCTTTTACAAGAAATCCATCAAATGGAGATAAAGAGCTATATGGAGAATATTTAATCAATGCTCAAGGAGAAGATGTTGTTGCTGGGATAAGGACTCCACATCCAATTACAAAGCATTCAAAAGTTCAACAAGAATCATTGGAGTCTAAATTTCCAAAAGCTTATAAAGAGCTTTTAGAGATTTCAACAAAATTAGAAAATCACTTCAAAGAAGCTCAAGACATTGAATTCACTATTGAAAATGAAGTTATATATCTGCTTCAAACTAGAACAGCTAAAAGAACTGCTCAAGCAAGTGTAAAAATTGCTATTGATATGCAAAAGGAAGGCGTTGTTTCAAAAGAAGAAGCTTTAACGATGGTTGATGCAAATAGTATTACAAATCTATTACATCCACAGTTTGTAGATTCTCAAGAAAAGCAGTTATTTAATAAAGCCCTTAACGCATCTCCGGGCGCTGCGGTTGGAGAGATTGTCTTTGATGCCGATAAGGCTGAAGAGGAAGCAAGTAAAGGAAGAGATGTTATTTTGGTGAGGGATGAAACTAGTCCTGAAGATATTCACGGAATGCATTCCGCTGTTGGAATTTTGACAACGAAAGGTGGAATGACTAGTCATGCAGCAGTTGTTGCTCGAGGTATGGGTAAGCCCTGCGTTGTTGGTGCAGAAAGTTTAATTATCGATAACTCTTTAAAAACTATTTCAAATGGAACAAAAACTTTAAACGAAGGAGACATCATATCAATTGATGGTGGGCTAGGTGAAGTTTATATTGGTGAACTACAATCTGAGCCACCAAAACCCTCACTAGAATTCAATACACTCATGGATTGGTGCGATGAGTTTAAAAGTCTAAAAATTCGTGCAAATGCAGAAACAATTACTGATACAAAAAAATCATTAGATTTTGGTGCTGAAGGAATTGGTTTGTGCAGAACTGAGCACATGTTTTTTGAAGGAGACAGAATTATACCTATGCGTGAAATGATTATGTCAGATACAAAACAGGGCAGAGAGAGAGCATTAAGAAAATTAATCAATTATCAAATTTCAGATTTTGAAGCACTATTTTTGCTTCTTAGGGACAAGCCAATAACAGTTAGGTTACTTGATCCACCAATGCATGAATTTTTACCAAAAAGTGAAATTGAAATGACAGAGCTTGGAAATGCCATTGGTGTATCGCCAGCACACATAAGAGAGATGTTAGTAAAGCTTTCGGAGAGCAATCCTATGCTTGGTCATAGGGGAGTACGACTTGGATTAAGTTATCCTGAAATCTACGAAATGCAAGTTGAAGCAATTCTTAGAGCTGCTTACAACTTAAATAAAATAGAAAAGATTAGTGTTTCACCCGAGATAATGATTCCATTAGTTATGAATGCTAAAGAATTAAGTCAGATGAAAGACTGTCTAATAGAAAAAATAGGTCAATTAGAAGAAGAGTTGAACTTTACTTTTGATTTCACAATTGGAACAATGATTGAATTACCAAGTGCTGCTTTAAATTCTTCATCTATTGCAGAACATGCAGACTTCTTTTCTTTCGGAACAAATGATTTAACACAAACAACACTTGGTCTATCAAGAGACGATGCTTCGAAATTTCTTAACACATATGTAGAAAATGATATTTTTGCTGATGACCCCTTTGTGTCAATTGATCAAGGGTCCGTTGGAAGAGTTGTAGAAATGTCAGTTAGTGAAGGTAAAAGTGCAAATAAAGATTTAAAAATAGGTGTATGTGGTGAGCATGCAGGTGAAGCAAACTCAATAAAATTCTTTAACACTCTACAAATCGATTATATTTCGTGTTCTCCCTTTAGAATTCCAACAGCTAAACTCGCTGCAGCTCAAGCTGAAATAATTAAAACAAATCAATAATAAGATTTAACATTTTAAGATATAATTGCTTTTATGAATTACAAATTAATTAACAGACTAGATCCATTAATCTACTTGGGTTTAGTATTGGTTGGGTTTATATTACCAGAGGTCGTCTACAGGTTATTTTTGTTTGACTTTACCGCTGAATTTGCAACAAACCAAGAGGCAATGATAGTTAGATCTATAGGCTTGCCCCTTTATTTTGCTGCAATGGCTTTCTTTTTGCTTGGTGGCAATGCTGAGAACGGTAAACAGCTAAACATAATAAGATATAGTGGCGGTCTCGGATTGATAGCTTTCGCTGTATTTACTGATTTCAATGGATTTTTTCTTTTTGGATTAGTTGAGATAGGACTCGCAGTTGTAACAGGCAATTCTATAAAAAAAGAAGAGCAAGCAACAGGTAGCTTCACAACTGAAGAACAATAAAAGATATTATTTCCTGATACATATTGACTATTTAATTGGTCAAATATTTATAGGACAAATATGATTTTAAAAGATAAAAAATTTCTCATCACTGGAATTCTTACAGACAAAAGCATAGCCTATGCATCAGCAAAAATTGCTATTGAAAATGGAGCTACAGTTGTTACTACTGGTTTTGGCAAAGGTCTTCGTATAACTGAAAGAGCAGTAAAAAGACTTTCTGGTGACATAAAGGTATATTCAATGGACATTGAGGACCAATCAGAAGTAGATGAAGCAGTAAAAAGCATCGAAAAAGAAGTAGGTTCTTTAGATGGCATTTTGCACGCAATAGCATTTTCACCAACAGAGGCAATGGGTGGAAATTTCTTAAATACAAATATTACAGATGCTGTCAAAAGTTTTGAAATTTCTGCATTTTCTTTAAAAACTTTAGCAACATCTTTCCAGCCAATTCTTAATAATCCTTCTTCAATTGTTGCTTTAGATTTTGATAATTCTCAGGCATGGCCAGGATACGATTGGCAAGGTGTTGCAAAATCTAGTTTGCAATCAATTGTTAGATATCTTGCATATTATATGGGAAAAGATGGGGTTAGAGTAAACGCAGTTGCTTCTGGTCCTTTAGCAACTACAGCTGCAAAAAATATTCCAGGATTTTCAGAAATGAATGAAGAATGGGATCAAAGGGCTCCTCTTGGTTGGGATACTAAAAACCCAGAACCTGTTGCAAAAGTTGTAAATTTCTTACTCTCTGATTTATCAGAAGCTGTAACTGGAGAAATTATACATGCTGATGGAGGAGTTCACTCAATCGGTGGGTCAATGCTTCCCAGGTAGTTAGGTTTTTGAAAAAACAAGCACTCCATTGTGGCCACCAAAACCAAAAGAATTCGACATAGCAATATTCATATCTTTATTAACTGCATTATTGGGAGTGTAGTTTAAATCACATTCCTCATCTTTATTATTTAAATTAATTGTTGGAGGAATTACACCATTTTGAAGAGAGAGTATGCAAACCATTGACTCAAAAGCTCCGGCACCACCTAGAAGATGTCCAGTCATGGATTTTGTTGAAGAAATATCAACTTCGTAGGCTTTGCTACCAAATAATGTCTTGATTGCAGAAGTCTCATTTTTATCATTTGCTGGTGTAGATGTTCCATGTGCATTAATATAATCAACATCATCCACAGATAAGCTAGCATCTTTCAACGCTTTATCCATAGCTCGAACTGCACCTTCTCCACCTTCAGCAGGAGCTGTTATGTGGTGAGCATCAGTTGTAGACCCGTAACCAACAACGTAACCATAAATTTTAGCATCACGACTCTTAGCAGATTCCTCACTCTCTAATATCAAAACAGTTGAACCTTCAGCCATAACAAATCCATCTCTATTTTTATCAAAAGGACTACAGGCTTCAGCAGGTGTATCATTTTTTGTAGAGAGTGCTCTTATTTGGGCAAAAGCTCCAATTGTCATTGGTGTAGTGCCTGATTCTGTGCCTCCAGCTACTACGATGTCAACAATTCCATTTTCAATCATATTTTTTGCTTCACCAACGGCATTTGCCGATGCAGCGCATGCAGTTGTAATTGTTAGCGATGGTCCCTCTATTCCAAACTTAATTGCAACTTGTCCGGTGCTTGAATTTGGCATCAACTGAGTTATTGCCAAAGGATTAATCCTTGATGCTCCTCTTTCATCGTAAACTCTTACTGCATCTTCTGTTGCACCAATTCCTCCAATTCCAGTTCCAAATACAATTCCACAATTGGAACCCATACGTTCCTCTGGATTTAACCCAGCATCTAATAATGCTTGTTCTGCAGCATAAATTGATAAATGACCTGACCTATCTAATTTACGCGCATGTTGTTTGCCCATGTATTCATTTGCATCAAAATTTTTGACCTCGCCTGCGAAAGTAACCGGAAGATCTCCGGTATCAAAACTTGTTATATTATCGATACCAGAAATTCCATTAATAAGCTTTTCCCATGATTCAGAAACACTATTACCAAGAGGATTAATGGTACCTAGTCCGGTAATGACTACACGTCTTTTAGACATGATAAGATTTAGATCTTAGAATGAAGTAATTTAACAGCTTCACCAACAGTTGAGACATCTGCTAGTTCTTCATCATCAATTTCAATGTCAAACTCATCTTCAAAAGCCATTACTACTTCTACTATTCCTAATGAATCAATTTCTAAATCTTCTTCTAATTTTGCTTCCATTGTGACTTTTGATTCATCTATTCCTAGATCTTCAACAAAAAGACCCTTTACTTTATCAAAAACTTCATTTGTTTCCATAATTACTCCCTAATTACGTTGTTAAACCGCCATCTACTGGTATAACTTGTCCTGTTATATATTCTGACTCGTCATTGCATAAAAAAGATACTACGTTTGAAATATCTTCTGGCTTACCTATGCGTTTAATTGATAGTTGCTCTATAATACTTTCCTTATTTTGATCATCTAAAAAAGAAGTCATGTCTGTTTCAATATAACCTGGGGCAACTACGTTTGATGTTATATTTCTTGAACCCATCTCTTTACTTATCGATTTTGCCAACCCTATTAATCCAGCTTTTGATGCAGCATAGTTTGCCTGACCCTGGTTGCCTGAGAGTCCAACTATGGAAGATATAAATACGATTCTTCCCCATTTATTTTTCATCATAAGCTTTATGGCTCTTTGCGATGTATAAAAACTTCCTGTTAGGTTTGTCTGAATTACTTCAAGCCACTCATCTTCCTTCATTCTCGGCAATATATTGTCTTTTGTAACCCCCGCATTATTGATTAAAACATCTACAGAGTTGTACTCTTTTTCTATTGTTGTAAAGGCATTATCTACAGATTCAGCATCAGATATATCAATCTGAACTGTACTTGCGCTTCCACCGGCAGCAATAATTTCCTTAACAACATCGTTGGCTTTGTCTTCTGAGTTAGCAAAACCAACTACTACATGAAAAGTTTTTCCAAGTGCTAAAGCAATAGCACTTCCTATGCCCCTAGAGCCACCTGTTACAAATGCTGTTTTCATATCAGATCTAGTTTGTCAGGAATTTGATACTCAATAGCTCTTCTAATCGTATCAACTGCTTTTCCATCAAAATCAGGAAGCTTAGCATCAGAAGTATTGATTGGAGTAGTTCTCTTACCTAAACGTACTGCGCATGCGCCCCAAGAAAGTCCAGCACCAACTGCTGTAAAAACAGCAACTTCGCCACCTTTAATTTCGCCTTCTTCTAATGCATCAACTAAAGCTGTTGGTATTGAGGCTGCTGAAGTGTTTCCATACTTATGAACCTTTTTTATTGTCGTTGCATTAGGTAATTTCAACATTTTTTCTAGACCTTCAACAATTCTTAAATTTGCTTGATGTGGAATTAATATATCTACATCTTCTTTAGTTAAACCAGATTTAGTAATCACTTCATCTGACGCTTTTGCCATGGCTCTTATTCCACCTTTGAAAATTTCTTGTCCATCGAATGTCCATGTAACTCTTGCAGCTTCATCTGTTTTAAACCTATCCATAGCTGATCCAAAGTTCGGAACCTCTAGAATGTCCAACTTATCTGAACTTAGTCCATTTACAAAAGAAAATATTTCACCATCTTCGGAATCTTTGCTTTCTTCTACAACAACAGCTCCCGCACCATCTCCAAAAAGAACAGCAGTGTTTCTATCAGACCAATCTAGTAACCATGTAATATGCTCTGAACCAATAACTAAAGCTCGTTTATACAAACCACTTTCAACAAAAGCTTTTCCTTGCTCCAAAGCATAAACAAAACCGGCACATGCTGCATTGACATCATATACTGCAGCATTAACTGCGCCTAATTTTTTCTGCACATGAGCTGCTGCAGATGGAACAATGCTGTCAGGAGTACAAGTTGCAAGTATTACAACATCAATATCCTCTGGTGTTAATCCCGCACACGCTATTGCATGGTGACCAGCAACTGTTGCCATATCAGAATTGTTTACATGGCAAAATCTTCTCTCCTGTATTCCGGTCCTTTGCTGAATCCATTCATCGGAAGTGTCTACAAAAACTGCTAAATCATCATTTGTCATGATGTTATCAGGTGCGCATTTACCCCAACCGGTAATTGTTGATTTCAAAAAAATTCTCCTATTTAAATATCGTTTAAAGAGTCTAACGAATTAACTACCTTAACACTCTTACTAGATATAGACTTTTTAACCATCCCAGCAGTTACATTTCCAGGTCCGATATGATACCAACTCTCAGGTTGTTCAAGCTTCTCAATATTTAATATCTGATTATAAAACATAACACTATTGTCTATTTGATTTACCAACCGTTCTTTAATTGTTGAAAGTTCTGCGATATTTGCATCAATATTCATATAAACACTAAATTGACCATCTTTTAACTCAATTTGTTCAATTACTTTCTCAACTTCTTTTTTTGCAGAAGAGACTACTGGAGAATGGAATGCACCTGCCACATCAAGTGGAATAACTCTTTTTGCATCTAAATCTTTAGGGTTTGATTTCAAATAATTAATATCTTCGTGAGATCCGCCAATAACAATTTGAGAAGCATCATTGTAGTTTGAAATATTTATACCTATACCTTGTTCAATCAAACCCTCCACAGCCTTAATTGTTGCCTCTAAATTTGAAGTAAGCACTGCAGCCAAAGTTGTATTCGATCCCTCTACAGCTTCCTGCATCGCCTTACCTCTTATAGCAATAATTTCGAGTGCATCTTTATAACTCAAAATTCCTGAAAGCGAAAGAGCTGTGTATTCACCAAGCGAGTGTCCGATGCCTACTTTAGGTAAACCAATTTTTTCAATCACTTCTAAGCCATAACAATATGAAATAGCAAAAATGTATGGTTGCGCAATGTTTGTTTTTGTTACCTCTTCTTGATTACCTTTTAATATAATTTCCTGTAATGACCAACCAAGGGTCTCTTCAAAATCATCAATTAGAAAATCTGAGTATTTGTCTAGTAACTCCTTACCCATTCCGGCTTGTTGAGAGCCTTGTCCGGGAAACATTGCAACCCAACTCATTTTTCTAATTCTGATATGGCAAAAGCAATTGCCTTATCCTCTTCGTGAGATAAAGAAATATGAATATTAAATATATTCATTTGTTTAGCTAACTCTTTAGCTTTTCCATATAGAATTACTTCCGGCTTACCCCCACCCGTTATTTCAATATCTTTCCAGTTAATTTGTCTCCAACCTTTTCCTAAAGATTTCATAATGGCCTCTTTTGCAGCAAATCTCGCGCTTAATCTTTTTGCTGGATCAGAAAATCTTTTTGAATACAAAATTTCATCAACTGTAAAGCATCTGTTTTCAAATTTACTTCCTGATTTTTCTAATAGAGATCGAACTCTTTTTATATCAACCTGGTCAACACCAATACCAAAAATCATTAGAATCTTGTTTCTATCTCCACTAAAAGATCACCTTTTTTTACAGCTTGTCCTTTTTGAACATTGTAAGTTTTTACAACTCCATCAATAGGCGAGGTTATCACATTTTCCATTTTCATAGCTTCGAGAACAAATAAGGAGTCACCTTTTTTAACTTTTTTACCCTGCTTCGTCATGGTTTCCATAATTGTTCCCTGCATTTCAGCAAAAATCAATCCTGGATTTCTAATGTTTCCTGTCAGATCCATTCCAATTTTCTTTGGTCTTTGTGGAGCAAGAGTTGGATTGTTATTGTCATCAAGAGAAATTTTTACTTTACTTGGCCTATCTGACGAAATTTCTTCATCTTCAATATCACGAATTTCAAAATTTTCTTCAAGAAACTTTACGTGAATTTGACTATTTATAAATTCTTTAGTTTTTAAAATATCAGCGAGCACATTTATTGTAGTTGGGATTCCTCCAATGATATATTCCTCTAAACACCTTATACCTTTTGATCTTGCTTCTTCTCTTGAGACCCCCCAAACAATAAGTTTCGAAATTAGATTGTCATAAAAATGTGTTATTTGCGTTCCAGTTCTTGCCCATCCATCGACACGCACACCATTTCCAGTCGGTTCTCTATATTCAGTAATTGTTCCAGGGGTTGGTAAAAAATTATTGGTAGGGTCTTCAGCATTTATTCTGAATTCGATACTGTGCCCTCTAGGTTCTAACTTGTAATCTTCAAGAGAGTTCCCAAGTGCAATTTTGATTTGCTCCTTTACTAAATCTATACCGTATCTCATTTCTGTTACAGTATGTTCAACTTGCAATCGTGTGTTCATTTCTAAAAAGTAAAAATTTTCATCACTATCTGCTAAAAACTCAACTGTACCTGCATTTATATAATTAGAACTATTTGCAATTTTCAAAGTATATTCTTTGAGTTTTTCTCTTCCGTAATCTGAGAGCCATTCAGGTGGACTTTCTTCAATTAATTTTTGGTTTCTTCTTTGTAGCGAACAGTCCCTCTCACCCAAGTAAAGTGTATTTCCGTATTTATCTGAAAGAATTTGTGTTTCAATGTGACGAGCTGGTTTTATAAATTTCTCAACATAAATCTGGTCTGAACCAAAATATGCTTCACTTTCTCTTTTAACTATCTCAAAATTTTCGATTAATTCTGCTTCATTTTGAACGATCCTTAAACCTTTTCCACCACCACCGTGTGCAGCCTTTAAAGCAACTGGATACCCGAAGCTTTCAGCATCTTTTATAGCTTCACGTCTTAGTCTTGATGGCTTAAGTTGACCCGGTACTGGATTTAAACCTAATTTTGAAACAAGCTTTCTTGATTCAATCTTGTCTCCCATTGATCTAATTGTTTCAGGACTTGGTCCTATCCAGACAATCCCCTTTTTTTGAATAGCTTTTGCAAAGTCTGCATTTTCAGCTAAAAATCCATAACCTGGATGAACTAAATCAGCCTTTGTGTCTGTAGCTGCTTTCACTAGTTTTTTTAAATTTCTATAGCTTTCTGCAGGAAGAGAACCACCTAGATAATAAGCTTCGTCTGCTCTTTTGACATGAAGGGCATCTTCATCCGCATCTGAATAAACAGCAATTGTGTACATATCCATTTCTTTTGCTGAGCGAATTATACGTAAAGCAATTTCACCACGGTTTGCAATAAGGATTCTTTGTTGTGACATTATTACTTTAATTTATATGCAAGAGCTATTGCTAAAAATGATTTTATAAAGTCACCAATCAAGAATGGAATAACTCCAATTGTGATTGCATTTTGTAATGATGTATTCAAAATTAAAATTAATCCAGCTACTCCACACGAATAAATAATTAATGAACCAAGTAGAATTCCAATAATAGGTCTATTCGCAAACTGTCCTATTGCATATGCAGCAAGAAAAAATCCAACGATATAACCGATAGTTGGGCTCTTAAGAATTGCTAAACCGGCAACACCTGCAGAAAAGAATGGAAGACCTGACATTCCTATAAATAAATACATCAACATGCTTACTGTGCCAAAAGTGCTTCCTAAAACAAGACCAGCCAATAAAACTACAAATGTTTGTCCAGTTATTGGGACTGGTGATATTGGAATTACTATTCGTATTTGTGCGCTTAAAGCTGTAACGATTGCAAAACCAAGTGAAAGAAATAGATTTCTTGCCAAGCTTCCTTTTTCAACCCAAGCTATTGCAATATTTTTAGAGGGGTATGTTTCCATGCTTATCTCCCAACTCTCCCTTATTTACTAAATCTTTAAATGAGTCAACAATAACTTTTCTTGTCTCACTTGGTTTAATAATATTATCAATTAATCCAAGTTGAGCAGCAATATCAGGATTACTGAATTTTTCATTATACTCCTCAACAAGTTTTTCTTTATAGGAGTCTCTATCCTCTGCTTCAGCTAACTCTCTTCTGTTAATAATATCTACAGCACCTTCGGCTCCCATTACTGCAATTTCACCACTCGGCCATGCAAAAAGCTTGTCAGCACCAAGTCCAATTGAATCCATTACAATATATGCTCCTCCATATGCTTTTCTAATTACTACACAAACTCTTGGAACAGTTGCCTCAGAGTAGGCATACAAAAGCTTTGCACCACTTCTAATTATTCCACTATGTTCTTGCTCAACTCCGGGAAGAAATCCAGGCACATCAACTAGTGTCAAAATCGGTATGTTGAAGGCATCACAAAACCTTACAAACCTTGCGGCTTTTTCTGACGCTTTAATATCTAATACTCCTGCAAGCTCCATTGGTTGGTTAGCAACTATGCCTGTTGTATTTCCATTTATTCTTGCAAACGAGGTAATAATGTTTGTAGCGTAATTACTTTGTATGGGATAATGTTCACCATCATCAACAATATCCAAAATTATTTTTTCCATATCATAAGGTTGATTTCTGTTTTCAGGTATAAAACCGTCGAGTGACTCAATAACTCGTGATGGTTCATCTTCAGTTATAAACATAGGAGGTTTTTGAGAAGAAGATTGAGGAAGAAAGCTCATAAGGTATCTAATTTCTTCAAAAGCTTGTTCTTCAGTCTCACACACTTGATGAGTAACACCAGATTTTGTTCCATGAGCTTCAACACCACCCAGTTCTTCAAATGTTACATCTTCACCTGTTACAGTTTTTACTACTGCTGGACCGGTCACATATAATTGTCCTATGTCTTTTACTTGAAAAATAAAGTCTGTTAAAGCAGGACTATATACAGCTCCTCCTGCAGACGGTCCAACTACAACAGAAATTTGTGGAACTTTGCCTGAGGCTTCTACATTTTTTTTAAATATTTGAGCATAGCCAAAGAGCGATGAAATTCCCTCTTGAATTCTTGCACCACCCGAATCTTTAATTCCAATAATTGGAGCTCTAGCTTCTAGAGCATGGTCCATAATCTTTAGAATTTTTTTGGCAACTACTTCACCAAGGCTTCCTCCCATTACAGAAAAATCTTCACTAAATACAAAAACTGGTCTTCCATGTATTGTGCCAGTTCCTGTGATAACAGCTTCACCCTCAGGGTTTTCATCTGATGCTACATGCTGATCAATTTCGCTAAAAGACCCCTCATCTAAAAGTAAATCAAGCCTTTCATAAGCTGTTAATTTTCCTTTAGGATGTTGAATTTTTTTAGCTTTTTCATTGCGAATTTCAGCTAAATTTTCGTCTGACATGCCCATCTTTCCCGTTTATTGTTAATGTATGTATTTGACCCATATATATGTAAAGAAGTAACACAATGAAGGCCTTTTTTTTTGATTCCATATACAATACACAAGAATTTGCATTAAAAGAACTAAACAGTGAACCAATACTTGTAATCAGCTTTCACCAGGAAAAAGGGAAAGGGACTTCAAACAGAAGCTGGTTAAATGCTGACCAATCATTAGCTTGTTCTCTTGCTTTTAACAAAGAAGACAGCAAGTTAGATGAAACTTTAATACCGTTACTTTCTGGATTGTGTTTTACAGAAGTGCTTTCAGAGTCACCAATATTTTTAAAATGGCCCAATGACTTAATAGTTAATGATTTAAAAGTTGGGGGTGTTTTAGTTGAACGTGTTGAGGAAAAAATTTGTATTGGTATAGGTGTTAATTACTTTTGGAAAAATCCTGAAGTACCTAATGCTGGTGCACTTTTTACTGAAGCTCAAGAAGAAGAGTTAATTAAAGATCATGCAATTAAATGGGCTGAAAAAGTATATGAGTCTATAACAAAAAATAATTTTTCATTAGAACGTTATAAAGCAAAACTGCAAACATTAGGAAAGATTGTTGAATATCCGGAAGGAAGAGGTTGGGCAGAAGACATAAATGAAAATGGTTCATTAAGAATTAAGACAACTGAAGGAGAGATTATAAATTTAACCTCTCCCTTAATTTCAGAAGTAAATTAGTTATCATTAATAAGCAGGAAACAAATGAAACAATTAGTAGTTGAGAAGAATAATCCAGATCCAATTCTTTTGGATACACCAATTCCGAAACCTGGTCCGGGAGAAGTGCTTATAAAAAACCATTATTCTGTTGTCTCTTCCGGGACAGAATTAGCAGCTATCGAATTTGCAAACACAGGAGTAGGTGAAAAGCTTCAAAATTCTTCGAACATAGAGAAAGGCTTAAAGCTATTAAAAGACGATGGAATTAGAGCAGTCTGGAATGCAGTATTTCCAAAAAATATATTACCTCTTCAGTTAGGCTACAGCTCTTCAGGCGAAGTTGTGCAAACTGGAAAAGGTGTAAGCGATTTCCATACTGGAGATAGAGTAGTTTCAAATGGAAATCATGCCGAATATGTTGTCGTAAATCAGAACCTTTGTACTCGAATTCCAAATAATACAGACATTAAAGAAGCTTCTTTTACAGTACTAGGAAGCATCGCTCTACATGGATTGAGACTTTCAGAGACTTCACTTGGATCAAAAGTAGTTGTAATTGGTTTAGGAATTATTGGACAATTAGTTTGCCGTTTAGCTGAAGCACAAGGATCTGAGGTTATTGGTATTGATCCAGATACAAAAAGAACTGATATGAATGCAAATTTTTACACTTCTGTCGAAGAAGCAAATATGACAAATGTAGATTCTGTTATTATCACTGCAGCAACATCTAGTAATGAACCGATAGAGGTTGCTACTAAAATTGCAAGAAACAAAGCAAAGATTGTAGTTGTTGGAGATATACCGTTAAATATTTCAAGAAATGATTTTTATTATAAAGAATTGGAGCTTGTTGTTTCAAAGTCTTACGGTCCAGGTAGATATGATAAGCAATATGAAATTCTTGGAAAAGATTATCCAATTGAGTATGTCAGGTGGACTGAGAATAGAAATTTCGAGGCCTTTATTAAGCTACTGTCACAAAATCAAATTCACTTATTAGATTTAGTTACCGAGGAGGTTTCATTTGAAAACGCACCTTCTATATATAAAAAATTTTCTGGAGAAGATAAGCCACTTTCAATTGTTTTGAGATATGACAATAAGTCAGAACCTAAAATAGATCTTCAGAGGACTGTCGAGCTTGAACCTAAAACTGAAAAAGTTAATTTGGGAATTCTAGGTGCTGGCAATTTTGCTTCTACGACAATTTTGCCAATTTTAAAAGAATTGAAAAAAGACTGTCAAGTCTTAGGTATTGCATCGTCAACAGGTTTGAGTTCAGAATCCCTTGCAACGAATTTTAAAATAAAAAATAAATATCCTACAGAAGAGGAAATACTTAATTCTGAAGAAATTGATGCTGTGTTAATTTTGACCCCTCATTTCAATCACAGTGAACTTGTAATCAAAGCTCTTAATAAAGGAAAGGCAATCTATGTAGAAAAGCCTTTAGCACTGACTGAAGAGGCATTAATTGAAATTGAAGAAGCAATCTATAACTCTGAGAATCCAAAACTGTTTGTAGGATTTAATAGAAGATTTGCAACTGCTACACAATTTGTAAAACAGAAACTCAACGCTAAAGCTGCAAACAGTATAACTTTTAGGTTTAGTGTTCCTCCTTTAGATAAAGATCACTGGACAAACATGAAAGAGATAGGTGGTGGAAGAATTGTTGGTGAAGCCATTCACGCAATTGATTTAGCTTGCTATTTGTTTGATTCTCTGCCACAAAGTGTTGCATCTTCTGCCCCAATTAATAAAGACAACAGTGAAGCCAATGAAAACCAAGTATTTATTAGTGTTAACTTTGCTAATGGCTCTCATGCTGCAATTCAATATTTTTCTGAAACAAATCAAAGCCTTGCAAAAGAGAGAATAGAAATTCATGGCGGAGGAAATTCATACATAATTGAAGACTTCCAGTTATTGAGATATTTAGAAAACAATCAAGATAAAAGCAAAGTATTTTCATCAGGAAAAGGGCATAAGGAGTCTCTTCAAATATTTTTTGATTATGTGAAAAATACTTCAGAAAACCCATTTACTTGGCTTGAGCTTAAGTCAATCTCAAGGGCAGGTATATATGCTCAAGACTTTATTAATTCTGGACAGCAACACTCTGTATAAAGTATGAATCAAAATTTTGATATTCATTTATTAAAAAATGCAGTTTACGAATCTGCATCAACGATCAAAGAACTACGAAAAGGCGTAAAAGTATTTTCAAAAAAACATGAAGTAGATTTAGTCACAGAAGCCGATTTAAGATCAGAAGAAATACTTGTAAATGCAATTAAAAAAGAATTTCCAAATGATGGAATAATCTCTGAAGAGTCAGAAACAATTAATCCAAAAGCAGACAGATTTTGGGTAATTGATCCGCTAGATGGGACTGTAAATTATGCAAATGATATACCCCAGGTTGCAATTACATTAATGCTTATAGAAGGTAGCTCACCAACACAAGCCTATGTTTTTGATATTTACAATGAGATTTTATATGAGGGATATAAAGATAGTGGTGCATTTAAAAATAGCCAAAAACTGGAGGTTTCAAAAAGCACTTCCATGCAGAAAGCAATTGTTGCTACGGGTTTTCCATATGACAGAGTCCACCATTCTGATCACTATATCCCGACTTTTGAAGCTGTATTAAAATCTTGTGGCGGAATACGAAGATTTGGAAGTGCAGCATTAGATGTTTGCTGGATTGCAGATAACAAATTTGATGCTTATTTTGAATTTTTTATGAAGCCATGGGACACATTAGGTGCAAGCTTAATCTTGAAAGAAGCGGGTGGAAAAGTAGTCGATGAAACTGATAATTTTCCTTCTACAGAGTCAAATTTATTAGTAGCATCTAATTCTGAAATCCATGATGAGTTTAAAAATATAGTTTTTTCAAATATACATGATGAATTAAAGGGTCGATTCTAATTTCATTGCGGCCTCGGCAGGATTCGAACCTGCGACACCAGGTTTAGGAAACCTGTGCTCTATCCCCTGAGCTACGAGGCCAGTTAAATTCTGATAACATTAGTATCAAATAGATTTCGGCTTATAGGTACATTATGTTAGCAGTAGAAGTTAAAAATATTAAGAAAACATTTAAGACAAAAAAAGACACAGTGGAGGCTGTAAAAGATGTAAGTTTTTCTGTTGAAAAAGGAGAGATATTTGGACTGCTTGGACCTAATGGTGCTGGTAAATCTACAACAATTTTGATGCTTACAACCCTACTTAGAATTACTGACGGTGAAGCAACAATCCTTGGCTCAGATGTAGCAACAGAAGATAAATCAGTAAGAGAGAAAATAGGAGTAGCACTTCAAGATACTGGTATAGATAATATTCTTACAGGACGAGAATTATTTTTTTCTACAGCGAGACTTTGGGGTTATTCAACAAAAGATTCTGAAACTAGGACCAATGAACTTTTAGAGTTAGTTGGATTAACTGAAGCAGCTGACAGAAGAGTTAAAACATATTCAGGAGGAATGAAAAGACGTTTGGATTTAGGTTTAAGCCTTGTCAACTCTCCTGAAATATTATTTCTTGATGAACCTACAACAGGTTTAGATCCAGGTTCCAGAAGGGTTTTATGGGATGAAATAAAACGCTTAAGAGACAGAGGTGTCACTGTAATTTTAACCACACAGTACTTAGAAGAGGCCGATGAATTAGCAGATAGGATTGCAATTATTGATGAAGGTTTAGTTGTTGCGGAGGGAACTTCAGATCAACTTAAAGCAAGTATAGGTGGTGATGTAATCACATTTTCATTTTCGAATAAATTAGATTTAGAAAACGCAAAAAAAATTCTTAATGACTGTAAACAAGAAGGAAATGATCTTCGTATTACCGTTCAGGATGGAGCCGGAAAGATACCTAGCTTTGTTAATGAATTAACAGCAAATAATATTGAAATTGAAGCTGTTTCTGCAAGTAAACCAACTCTTGATGATGTATTTTTAAAAGTTACAGGGTATCGTCTTGAAGGTTCTGAAACTTCAACAAAATCTGAAGAAGTATTTGGAGAAAACCAATAATGATTACCAAGCCATCATTTTTTATTCAATTGGGAATACTAACTAAAAGACTTATTTTGAGGGTTTTGAGAAGACCCTTGGCTGAACTACCAAATATATTTATATCAGCCTTTTTTTTGTTTGTCTATGATGGTGCATTGGGAGGTGTTTTTGGAGGAACAGCAAGTGGAACACCTTTTGATTTTGCTAATGGAAATTTTGTAAACTTTATACTTCCAGTTTCTATAGTTTCTGCCTCTTTGAGTGGAGCAGCTTCGGGAATCTACCTTGTTGAAGATATTGAATCTGGTGTTTTCAAACGTTATCAAAGTATGCCGATATCAAGATGGGTAATAATTTTAGCTCCTATGATTGTTGGTGCTATCAGGGTATTGCTTCAAGCTAGCCTCATAATGCTAATTGGAAAAATTATTGGTGCAGATCCTGCAGTTGGTACAGTAGGATTTTTGATCGTATTATCTCTTGCATTCATTTGGGGAATGGGGTTTGCAGGGTACTCAGTTGCTGCAGGAGTTAAATCAGGTTCATCTCAAGGTGCACAAGCAGCCACTTTTTTATTCTTTCCAGCTATTTTTCTTGCTCCAACATTTGTACCAAGAGAAGCACTTAAAGGATGGTTAGAAACAGCCGCCGCTTACAACCCAACTACGTATGTTATTGAGTCTATGAGATCTGTCATGGTTGAAGGATGGGTAATTGATGTTTTATTTAGGGGTTACTTAGCAGCTGGTATTTTTGCAGCAATAACCCTATTTTTTGCTGTGATTTCAGCTAGGAAGGCTACTGAAAAAGCATAAATACTGCTTTGAGTAGCAAATAAAATTTATTACTCTATATAATTCGTAAGGATAAATATGGAAGCAAACTTAAAAGCAAGTTTAAGAGATAGCATTGGATCTGCTGAATCAAGAAGATTAAGAAATGATGGTTCATTACCAGCAGTCATTTATGGCATGGGTATGGATCCAGTTTCTGTAATTTTAGATGCAAGAGAGTTTAATAATGCTCTTAGAAGTGAAGCTGGTGCAAACACGATTTTAAATTTGGAAGTAGGAAAAAAGAAATATACAGCTTTAGCGAGAGAGATTCAAAAACATCCCTATAAAAATGAATTTTTGCATGTAGATCTCATTCAAATTGATCTAACAAAGACAGTTGAAGCAGATGTTCAGATTAATTTTATTGGCACACCTATTGGAGTAAAAGAAGAAGGTGGCTTGGTACAAACCGTCAATGCAACGATAACTATTTCAACGTTGCCAACAAACATCCCTTCTTCATTAGATTTAGATATTTCAGAACTAAATGTTGGTGAAAATGCTACTGCCACGGATGTTGAGTTACCAGATGGAGTAGAACTAGCGTCAGAAGACGATGAATCAATTTTGGTAACCATAACGCTTCCAAGAGCTGCAATTGAAGAGGAAGAAGAAATTGAAGGTCTTGAAGGCGAAGAGGGTGAAGAAGGCGAAGAGGGAGCCGAAGGTGAATCTTCTGAAGAAGCTGTTGAGGAAGAGTCCTCAGATGAATCTGGAGAATAATAAAACTCTCTTAGTTGGTCTCTGGAATCCTCAATCAAAATACTTAAAAACAAGACACAATATTGGTGCGGATATTCTAGAAAAGTTCTGTATTAAAAATTCTATAGAAGTGAAATTAGACAAATCAGGCAGTTTTAAGATTGGTAAAGAATCTTTTGAAAATTCAGATGTAGATATCATCTTTCCAATGGTTTCCATGAATAACTCTGGAGAGGCTCTCAAAGCTTACTTAAAATACAATAATGTTGAAGCCTCAAATATATTAGTAATTCACGATGATATAGATCTCGGTTTTGGTAGATTGCGTTTAAAAAGTGGAAGTTCTGATGGAGGACACAATGGAATTAAGTCTATAAATTCTTACTTGCAATCTAATGAATATTTTAGATTAAAAGTTGGAGTTGGTAGACCCCCTAAAGAAGTTAACCCTGCAGATTTCGTTTTATCTAGGTTTTATAATAATGAGGAAGAAGAAGTTGAATTTTTGATAGAAGATTCTGTAGATATTATTGGAACGTTTTTAAATGATAGAGAATCTGCTGTGAAAGCAGCTTCTGAGCGAAGAATAATTGATGTGATTTAATGAGGCAGTATATACCAGATGGATTAGCACTTTTTAGAATATTTTCTGCACCAGTCATTTTATATTTATTACTTTTAGATGGTTCTAGTGAAGGATTGATGTTAATCCCAGCAATAATTGCATTTATAGCTGCATGGACAGATTTTTTTGATGGACGTCTTGCTAGAAGGTGGAACGTCACATCAAAAATGGGAGCATTTCTTGACACCATTGCTGACAAAATATTCATAACCTTTATTTTTATAGGATTTACCTATATCGACAGAGTAAGTATCTGGATTACAACATTATTAATTGCTAGAGAATTCATTATTACTGGCCTGAGAGGATTAGCTGGAAATGAAGGGCTTATGATACCTCCAAGTAAGTTTGGAAAGGCTAAAGCAAGTTTACAGTTTTGGGCAATAGGATTTGTAATGATGGATTTTTCATTAAGTATTCTAAGTTTTAGTATCGCTGACTTATTTGTACTACATGCTCTTATATTTTCTTATATTTCTGGATATCAGTATCTTTTAGGTTATTTGAAACAATCAAAATGAAATATAAAAATATATTTATTACTGGCTCAACAGGAGTTGTAGGTAAGCCTCTTCTTAAAAAATTAATTGAAAATGGTCATAACGTTTACGCATTAAGTAGATCTGAGGAGAATAAAAAAATTTTGGAATCTAAAGGTGTATCTGTTGTCAGTGGAAATATTTTGACTTCAAATCTTATTGATCAATTTAAAAATATAAATATTGATGCAATATTCCATGTTGCTGGAGTAAATAAAATGTGTTCAAAAAATCCACAATATATGTTTGATGCAAATATTGATGGAACAAAAAATATTTTAAATTTAGGCAATCAATTAGGAATTTCTAGATTTGTTTACACATCTTCTGCTGTCACGCTTGGTGAAGATTTGGGTAGTATTGGGAATGAAAATTCCACTCACAGAGGTTATTATCTAAGCAAATATGAGGAGTCAAAATTTCTAGCTGAAAAAGAGGCTTTCAATTATGAAAAGAATTTTGAATTTGTTTCTATCAACCCGTCTTCGGTTCAAGGACCCGGAAGAGTGTCTGGGACTGCTAAATTATTAATTTCAACTTTATCAAAAACTAATCCTCCACTGATAAGGAACAACATTTCGATTGTTGACATTGACGACTGTACAGATGGACATTATAACGCACTTGAGTTTGGTAAAAATAATGAAAGATATGTTCTAAATAGTTTTCAAACATCAAGTGAGGAACTAGTTAATAAACTAAAAACTATTTCATCTTGGAATGGAAGACCATTATATATTCCAAAAGTCTTATTAAAAGCAATTGCACCACTTGGGGATATTTATAAATTAATCTCAAATAACACACCTCTTCTTTGTTCAGAGTCTGCAAGGGTTCTTACACACGGACATAAATATGAAGGCTTAAAAGCTAAAGAAAACTTAAATATTCAATATACCAATGTAGATGAATTTATTAAAAAGACAATTAATTGGTTGATTGAAGAAAATTATATTTCATTATCAAAAATTTAATTTATGGATTTAGAATCTTTTAACACCTCTAGAGAATCTCTTGTTCCTTTATTAGCTTTAAACAATAAATCGAATAAAAATATTATCATTTTCCCCACTGATAAAGAGGCTATTGAGTTTTCTACAGATTTTTCTAATTTAAACAAAAATATATTTCATTTACCTTCTTGGGATACTCTTTCTTATGATTCTTTTGTTCCATCTTTTGATATACAGGGGAAAAGATTAGAAATTGCGCACCTACTCCTTACAAACAATAATTACAACATCGCAACTAGCATCAAGGCCATTTCCCAAAGAATCTATTTTGAAGAATTAGAAATTTGTAAAATTGAATTAAATGAGGAAATCGATTTTGATTCACTAATTGAGAATCTTATTCACCTTAAGTATCAAAGAAAAGACAGAGTTGAATCAAAGGGAAGTTTTGCGGTTAGAGGCGGACAGTTAGATGTTTACCCAATCAATTATGATCTACCTCTTCGAGTGATTTTTGATGGAGATTTAGTTAATGAAATAAAAACTTTCGACACAATTACACAACGATCTGTTAGTGAAAAGAAAGATATCCTCATAGTACCGGCAACTGAACTATTCCAAATAAAGCACTCAGATATTTTAAACCTATCTTCTAACAAGAAAGAAAATTTAGATGATTACGAATTGTTCCAATATTCCCAGAATTTAGATTTAGAGAAGTGTCTTCTAGACTTAACAAGCAATGTTGCCCTACACATTGTTGACAAAAATATAGTAGATAATCAACTTAAGGAAATTATTGATATCGAAAAAGATACTTTTGAAAATCTTAAACAATATTTTTCATTAGAAATCAGAAATTTTAAGTCACGTTACAAAGATATCTCAAAATTTTTTGGTGAGTATGATATTAATTTCTATTCAACATCAGATTTAATAAATTTAGAAAATCTCCCGAATTATTTTGACTCAATCAACACAGAAAATATTATTGATTCTTTAAAGGAAATAGGAAAAATTTATCTCTCAACAAAAAACAAAGTTATAACAGAAAAGTTTTCAATGTTTTCCAATGTAATTACCGTTGATAATCCCTTTTCATTTTCTGCATCTTTTAAAGACCTAAATTTAGCCATTATTGATGAATCGCTTTTCCAAAAAAGAAAAATGATTAAATCTAAAAGAAAGATAAAAAAGATTAGTGAACAGGTGATTCTTGTTCCAAATACGTATATTGTTCACAATTTTCATGGAATTGGATTATATGAAGGCACAGTTGTAAAAAAGATAAAAGGAGTTGAGAAAGACTATCTAGAGATTAAATTTGCTGGTACTGACAAGCTTTTTGTACCATCAGAACAAATTAATGAGCTTGAAGTTTATATTGGAGGAGAGAACCCTAGGCTATCTCATCTTGGTGGTGCAGAATGGGAAAGAGCAAAAGAAAAAGCCAAGCAAAATGCAAAGATAATTGCAGATAGAGTCTTGAATTTATACAAATTACGAAATATAAGAAATGACTCATTAATCATTGGTGAGGATACCCCTTGGCAAAATGAAATAGAAAATAGTTTTGAGTATATTGAAACACCAGATCAATTGACTGCCATCAACGATGTTAAAAAAGATCTAGAAAAAAATATACCAATGGATCGTCTAATTTTTGGCGATGTTGGATTTGGCAAGACTGAGGTTGCATTAAGAGCTGCAATTAAAGTTGCTTTTTCAGGAGGCCAAGTTGCATTATTAGCTCCAACTACAATTCTTGTTCAACAACACATTGATACTTTTGTAGATCGCTTGAAAGATTATCCACTCAACATAAAACACTTAAGTAGATTCGTTACAAAAAAAGAAGTACAAAATATTGTTGAAGGAGTCAAAGATGGTTCTGTAGATATTCTCATAGGAACTCATAGGATTTTAAGTGATGATATTGAATTTCAAAATCTCAAATTGTTGATTATTGATGAAGAACATAGGTTTGGTGTGGAAGATAAAGATAAACTTCAGTCACTCTCTACTCAGGTTCATAAGCTCACTCTGACAGCAACACCAATACCAAGGACACTCGAACAGTCACTAATGGGAATTAGAGAAACATCTCGAATTGAAACACCACCTGAAAATCGTTTAGAGACACTTACACATGTTGGAAATATTGATGAGTCAACTATCGCCCTTGCTATTCAACGTGAAATTTCTAGGGGTGGACAGGTCTTTTTTGTGTTAAACCGAATAGAGGAATTACAAGTTTGGATGAAAAAAATTCAAGAGGTTTTTCCAAATTTAAATCATAGACTTTTACATGGGCAGTTAGCAACTAATAAGATCGAACAAACAATGCAGGATGTATGGGATAAAAAGGTCGATGTTTTATTTGCTACAACCATTGTTGAAGCCGGAATAGATCTACCTAAAGTAAATACCTTGATTACGTTAAGGTCTGAGCTCTTGGGCATGTCTCAACTCTATCAATTAAAAGGTAGAGTAGGTAGAAGAAGAGAACAGAGTTTTGCTTACTTTTTTCATAACACAAATTTAGGCGTTGATGCAGAATTAAGACTTGATGCAATAAAGTCCATAGGGCAGACGTCAACAGGATATTCTCTAGCAATGAAAGATTTACAGTTGCGTGGATCAGGAAGCATTCTTGGAGATATACAGTCCGGTTTTATTGCCAATGTTGGCTTAAATATTTTCAATAAATATGTCATAGATTCTATAGAGGGCAAGAGTGAAGATAAAAGTAGTATTTTAGAAACAGAAATTAAATTAGATTGCTACTGGGGTTCTTCAATACCCAAGAGTTACATTGATGCTGATTCTGAAAGAATAGATATCTACAAAAGACTTGAACATTCTGAACCTAATAAAGTTGATGAGATTAAAAATGAGATTATTGATAGGTTTGGAAATGTTCCAGAGATTACTGATAACTTGTTTTCAACTGCAAAAATCAGATCAATATTACAAACAAAAGAAATACTAAGGTGCAAAATTAGAGAATTTCAAGTTGAATTATTTCCCGTCGATTTGACTGAAGATCTCAAACTTTCAATCGAAAAATATGATAAAAGGTTTATTTTTAGAAATAAACGTTTGGTATTAAATTTTCAACACTCTTTAACTCCTGAAAGCACCTACGAATTATTAGATAGTATTCTTTGATTATGAAAGAATTCGATGATTTAGTTGATATTATTTCACGATTACGAAAAGAATGTCCGTGGGATAGAGAGCAGACTCACGAATCTTTGGCTAAGCATTTGATTGAGGAAGCATATGAACTTCTTGATGCACTTGCAGCTATGCAAACTAATCCTGAGAATCACGATATGTTGAATGAAGAGTTAGGTGATTTATTATTACAAATCCTTTTACATTCAAAAATTGCAGAGGAAAACAAATATTTTTCAATTGTAGATGTAGTTACTAACTTACAGGAAAAACTTATTAACCGACATCCACATGTTTTTGGAGACGTAGAACTAGAAAGCGCTGAAGACGTTGAAAAGCAATGGGAGGAAATTAAAAAGCAGGAAAGCTCTGACTCCATATTTGATGATATTGATCAAAAATTACCATCTATAACCAAAGCATTTAAAACACAGCGTAAAGCAAAAAAACTAGATTTAACATACGCAAACTATCAGGAAGCATTACAAGATTTATTGTCTGAAGTAGAGGAATTAAAAGAAGCACAAAACGATGAAGATAGAAAAAATGAAATAGGAGATATTTTATTTTCAGTGGTAAATATCTGCAGATATCTTGAGGCAGATCCAGAAATACAACTTAATAAATCAACTCAGAGATTTATTGAGCGTGCAAAATATGTTGAAAAGAACGCAGACCCAAGTATTGATATAGAAAAACTTTGGGAAGAAGCTAAGAAAAGTCAATTAAAGTAACAAACTATCCTTTTTCTGCTAAATTTTAAGTAACAGGGTTATGAATAATAAAATTACTAACGTTTTCGCTAGGTATGTCCTAGATTCAAGAGCTAATCCTACAGTTGAAGCTGAAATTACTTTGGATGATGGCTCATGGGGAAGAGCTGCTGTCCCTTCTGGTGCTTCTACAGGCACTCTGGAAGCTCATGAATTAAGAGATGATTCAAAAGATTTTAATGGAAAAGGAGTAACTAAGGCAGTAGAAAATGTTAATAAAGTTATCTCTAAGGCTTTAATTGGGCAAGACGCTGAAGATCAAGAAAATATAGACACTACTTTAATTCAACTTGATGCAACACCAAATAAAAGCAGTCTTGGTGCTAATTCAATACTTGCAGTTTCAATGGCAAATATAGTTGCTCATAGCAAATCAGTTAAAAAATATGTATATGAATTAATACCAAATATTTATGGAGACTCATCCCTTCCAGTTCCATTTATGAATATTTTAAATGGTGGCGCACATGCTGATAATTCAGTTGATATCCAAGAATTTATGATCGTACCTCATGGTTTTGAAAAATTTGATGATGCACTTAGATCTGGCGTTGAAATTTATCATACTCTTAAAAAAAGACTCAAAGATAATGGATTAGCTACAAATGTCGGCGATGAGGGTGGTTTTGCTCCAAACTTTTCATCAAGTAAAGAAGTTTTAGATGAAATAATGATGTCAATTGCAGAATCAGGTTACAAGCCTGGAGAACAAATCTCCCTTGCTCTTGATGCAGCATCTTCAGAGTTTTTTAATGATGGAAGCTACCTTATTGAAGGAAATACTCTATCAAATACTGAAATGTCAGATTATTTAATTGAATTGTCTAATTTGTATCCGATTGTATCTATAGAAGATGGTTTAGCTGAAGACGACTGGGAAGGTTGGAAGTATCTGACATCAAAAATTGGTGAAAACGTACAACTAGTTGGCGATGATCTTTTTGTCACCCAAGAGAAAATTTTACAAAAAGGAATTGATGAAAAATGTGCAAATTCAATCTTGATAAAGGTTAATCAAGTTGGGAGTGTTACAGAGACTATTAAAACTATGAAACTTGCAAGAATGAACAATTATACAAGCATGGTATCCCACCGATCTGGAGAAACGGAGGATTCTTTTATTAGTCACTTAGTAGTTGGAACCTCAAGTGGGCAAATCAAAACGGGTGCACCTGCAAGAGGAGAGAGAACTGCAAAATACAATGAACTTTTAAGAATCGCAGAACAAGTTGGATTTGAGAATTTTAATAATAAAAAATGGGAACTTTAAAAAGAGCAGGGAATAACGTACTTACACGTGTTTTAGTCATTGCTTTTGTCGTCTCTTTTCTAATCTTTTTTTTCGATAATGTTCAAACAACCTACAACTCATATATAGATTTAGAAAAGGCAATAGAAAACAGTAAGTTAGAAAAGCAATTTATTGAAAATCAAATTGAGGAATGGAATAGACAAATTTCAGATTTAGATGATCCAGACAAGCTAGAACTTGTTTTAAGAGAGAGAGGATACGGTAAAGAGGGAGAGATTCTTTATGTTTACGATATTCCGGAACCGGTCACTCCAATAGAAGAAGTAATGAACAGTGATAGATCTAAATCTGTTTTTGAATATGTTGTTGAATTTATAGTTGGTCAAGAAGGTGGATAAAGACAAAAAGATTGTCGAAGCCCAAATTAATAGAAGCTTAAGAAGTAATGTTACTGTTTCATCAAGATGTCATTTAAATTTGCCAGCAGCAATTAAAGTCCCTCCCAACTTGGATGATGGTACGCCTTTTCCAACTACTTACTGGTTAACTTGTCCAATGTATAACAAAAAAATAGGTTCATTAGAATCACAAGGTTTAATAGCTGAATTAGATAATGAAATTTTAAATAATACAAACCTTAAAGCTGAATGGAGTAAACGCCAGATTAGCTATCAGCAAGAAAGAGAGAACTCTTATGATCTATCAAATGAACATTTACCAACAGGCGGTGTCGGCGGAGCTACAGAGTCAATCAAGTGCTTACATTCTCATACAGCAGATGAAATCTCAACAGGAAAAAATCCTATTGGGAAAATTGTAATAGAATCAATAGGATCATTTAATTGCGAAAAATCCTGCATTGACGAAAATAATTTTCAAAGAAACCCCGAATGGAAAGTTGAATGGTAAAGCTTGCTTCTATTGATCTTGGATCAAACTCCACAAGACTTTTAATCGCAGAGGTTGATGACCAGGGGTTTAATGTATTGATTCGAAAGCATGTTGTAACAAAAATGTCTGAAAACACAGAGCTGACAGGAGTAATCTCAACTGAGGCTTTTAAAAGAGTAAATTCTACATTAAGGGATTTTAAAAAATTGTTGATTGCAAACGATGTTGATGACGTTTTTGTTGTTGGTACAGCTGCACTAAGAGATGCAAAAAATTCTGACGAAATAATTGAAAATATTAGAAATAAATATGACTTTGAAGTCGAAGTTTTATCTGGTCATGAAGAGGGAATTACAACAAGCTTTGGAGTACTGCATTTCATGCAAAATACTGAAAATTTTTTGATTATTGATATTGGTGGAAGAAGCACTGAATTTATTTATGAGTATGAGAATAAAATTGTATCGAAGTCGCTTAACTTAGGTGTAGTAACATTATCTGAAAAATACTTTTCAAATCTTCCTATTGGTCAAGAATTAATTGATGAGGCAAAACTAAGAATTGAAACAGAACTATCTCAATTAGATATTAATGATAAAAAAAATGTGATTGGGGTATCAGGTACAGCACTTTCACTAGCATCAATATTTCTAGATCAAGAAAATTTTAATGAAGAAGAGCTTCATGAAATTAAAATTGATATTGATAATGTTCAAGAAATAAATAAAAGAATATTAAAAATGAGTGAAGCAGAAATTATCACAAAATTTAGAGGAATCGATCCTAAAAGAGCCTCAACTATTACATCTGGTATATTTTTATTAGAAATAATTCTTAGCCATTACAGCAATTCTCCAATTATAATTTCAAAAAACGATATTT